>CALFRH010000224.1 GCA_937919225.1 uncultured Parvularcula sp. | reverse complement strand
TATGCAGACCTCCAGAGGTCATTGCACACGGAATGCACGCTATGGGCACCTAGATATCTGAAAAAGCTAACGGATTGGTCCGATCCTCCAAAGCTCGGAGCGAAGAGGTCCATACCCTCGAAAGCTCTGAAAGGTACGAGACCAAGATTGGAATTTCTCTGGCTCAAACCCTATTCACCTCAGATTAGGGACCACATGGTATCCGCCGGCAGGAGGGTTTGTTTCAGAAGGAAACTTAGAATGAACGGAATTGGAGCGATTTCAATCAACGGCGCCAATGTTTTCGGCAGTTCGCAAGAGATGCGCGATCGACTAACAGCAAAAGTCGATACCGATCAGAATGGCCGAGTGAGTTTCGAGGAAATTGCAGCAACGGAGCGAGGCGCACCGGTCGCTGACAGGCTGCGTGCCTTCGACGCCGACGGCAGCGGAGATCTGTCGACCGAAGAGTTGTCTCAGGTTCAGCAGCACATTGCTGAGAAGGTCCGCGAAAAGGTCCAGGCAGCGGCCTTCTCCGGCGCTGACCAACAAGCACTTTTCGGCGCGCTCTTCGCCGACAAGGACGACAGAGATTCAGTCTAAGAATCTGTAATAGATAGGAAAATTAAACCTGGTGTTCGTCCGGCGATGGCACAGTTCTATTCAATCCAGAGCACGCTTAGACGACGCAAAGCTCGGCAACGTTACGGTAATGCGGGCTCCACCCTCCGGCGCATCACCGATCGAGACGGTGCCATCATGGGCCTCCACCAAGGTTTGCACGATTGCCAAGCCAAGCCCCGCGCCTCCTGTTTCACGAGACCGCGAAGCTTCCAGCCGAGAAAACGGCTGCATCAACTCATCACGTTTTGCTGGGGGGATGCCTGGGCCGTCGTCGTCTATGCAGAGTGCCAAGATACCGGCATCCGCTCGAAGAGAAACATGCGCCGATGCCCCGTATCGCAGCGCATTATCAACAACGTTGAAAAGGACCCGTCGCAGTGCCACCCGATCGCCAAGGATGTCGAGGCCCGTTGGCATCGTCTCGACAGTAAGATCGATATCGCGACCCGACGCCCGACGATCCTCCACTTCGCCGCGCACCAACTCCGGGAAATCGATCAGCTCCAGATCGAGACCGCCTGCTTCGCTGCGTGTCGCGATGAGCGCGCCGTCCATCAATGAAACCAGATCGGCAATATCGGTCTCGGCCTGTCGGCGATCCTGCGGATCGGTCAGTTTCTCGATGCGAAGCCGGAGCCGTGTTGCAAAGGTTCGAACGTCATGTTGAATGCCCCCGATCATTGCCGACCGGGCTTTTAGCAGCGACGTGACCTGCGCTTGCTGTCGGCGAAAGACGTCGATCAGCAGCCGCACCTCTGCGGTTCCAGCGCGGATTTCCGGCAAGGTGGCATGCGGATCGGCCGGGTTGATCGTCTCTACCGCGCGCGCCAACCGCTGAACGGATCGAAATTCGCGGTTGAGGAGCAGCAATGCCACGAAGGCGATGAGGACACCTAGAAAAGCGGTTGGAAAGCCAACTGGCACCCCTGCGTTTGAAAACAGCGCGACAGTTTCGCTTGCGATGCTCAGCACGGGCCCCCCCCCCCACACGCCAACACGAAACTCCGCTGCTCTAAGAGGTTGTGCGAACCCTCTGCCGAAGAGCCCTCTCGGAACCGCGTAGGCAGCGAATTCTCGGTCACCCAACATGGCTCGATAGGCGGCTGACCGCGCTTCGTCTTCTGGCCACAGGAGATCAAGATCGATGGCAACCTCGGCGTAGGGTGCGACACGAACTGATAACTGGGCTGACTGCAGTGCTTCAAATCCGCGTACGCGTTCCTCCGGAGTGGCGACTTCTGCAAGCCTGACGATGGCTGCCAACTGGCCTGGCTGCGGCAGCCCAGTCACTTCATCTGCACCGCGCAAGGCATAATAAAGCGCGACCGGAATGGAGAGGACAGCGAGCAGGCCAACCACTAAAATGACGCCGATCCGCCAGCGAATGAAGGGGCTACGGCTCACGACACGACTTTCGCTTGCGTTGTCAGAAGGTAACCGGCGTTTCTGACTGTGCTGATAAGGTCTTGATCCGCGCCGTGCGCGATTAGCTTTCGCCTGAGTCGAGAGACCAACATGTCGACCGTCCGGTCGAAGGGTTCGGCCCCACGTCCACGCAGTTCGTCGAGGATCTGGTCGCGCGACAGAACGCGGCGCGAACGACGGACGAAACACGCCAACAGGTCGAATTCCCCGCTGGTCAACGCAATCCGTGACCCATCCGCGGCAAAGAGTTGGCGCGCGTCTACATCGATAATGAAGCGGTCGAACGCGTATCTTTGATTGGTGTCCGCAGACATCTGCGCCGTCGTGCGGCGCAGCACTGCGCGAATGCGGGCCAGCAATTCGCGCGGCGCAAAGGGTTTGGCGACGTAGTCGTCAGCGCCCATCTCCAGTCCGATGATACGGTCGATCTCGTCGTTCTTGGCAGTCAGCATGATGATCGGAGGCGCGCCGTCCCGCGAGAGGCGGCGACAGATGGAAACACCATTCTCCCCAGGCAGCATAAGGTCGAGGACGATCAGGTCAGGGCGAAAGCGAGCAAGCTTTGAATCCATCTCGCTGGCATCCGAGGCGGTCTCGACTGCGAAGCCTTCCTTCACGAGAAAGTCGCCGAGCAGGTCCCGGATTCCGGGGTCGTCGTCCACAAGCAGGATATGCGGCTGAGAAACAGTCATACCCTCAGTATTTGCTGACAGGAGATTTCCGGCAAGCCAAGGTGACGATTGTTACACGTTGTTACGAGCTTCGACAAACCGAGACACGTGGTTTCGTGCCATCGATATTGGTGAAATGTGGCCTTGCTATCCCTTTCCTCACAAGAGCGAACGACCGGAGCACGCGGTCACAGGAAGAAAACGGGATTGAAGCAAAAAATGCAGAACAAGACAGACTCCCACTCCTTTGAGCCGTTAAAGGCTCGCGAAGATCAGACGAACGCATCGGCGCCTCCATTGTCCGAGCAGGACAGGCGCCGGCTTCTCAGAGAGTGGACGGACGCCAACACGCGTGGCGACGACGAGGTCCGC
>CALFRH010000223.1 GCA_937919225.1 uncultured Parvularcula sp. | reverse complement strand
CGTTTACAGATTGCATCAACGGCCAAAGCGGCTGGGATCGTTATTACACCGGACGCTATTTTTGAGCACCAAACGGTTTTAGCCATCTGTGGGTCTTTCGCGGGAGGGGGGGACACCCTAGCGACGGCAGATAACGTTGAACAACCTATGGATGACCTTTCAGGATTGAGCGCTGACGATTTGGCGGCGTTGGAACAGCAGCTGGATTGAACATGAGTACGACGTCGTCTCGAATTGAAGATATATATCCGTTAACGGCCCTTCAGGGGTTATTGTTAGTAGATGCCCGAACGGCGGCAGATGGTCGGGCGGATATCCTATCTTTTACCCTCCGTGGACCTATTCATCCGGCGCATATCAAGCGGGCCTGGCGTCTGGTCCATGACCGTCATCCGTCGATGCGCGCAGCCTTTGTATGGGAGAAGGTGCCCCAACCTATGCAAATGGTTCGTCGGGATGCGGTACCATGGGTGAAGATTGCTGATATAGATCTCGCGCCGGCCGAGTTGTTAGAAGCGAATGACTGGCCTCTATCTACCGCTCCGCAAATTCGTTTGGCCATTGTGCCAACTGGGCGGGATGAGCATCGTCTCGTGGTGGGGTACCGTCCGTCCATGTTCGATGGATGGTCCGTGGCGCTCGTCATGCGGGAGTTTTTGAGCGCTATTGATAATTTGACCAAAGGTCGGCAACCCTCACTACCCCCGTGTCATCCGTTTCGGGACTATGTTGCATGGCTTAAATCCCAGGATATTGATGAGGCTGATCAGTTTTGGCGCGATGCGCTAGCGGGCATTGATCTAACCACACCTATTAGGGCTCATCGGCCTGCGGCTGACGCGCAAAGTGCTGCCGAAACGACAGTGAAGCCGATGGGGGCTGAGCGGGCAGTGGCGCTTAAGGCGTTTGCGCAGGCGTTGCGCACAACCCCCAATATGGTGCTTCAGGCCCTTTGGGCGATCCTTCTCAGGGCGTATGGTGCCAAAGATGATGTGGTTTTTGGCGCCGCAACGTCTGGTCGTCCCACCGACGTTCCCAATGTGGATAGTATGGTCGGCGTCTTTTTTAACAACATACCCATACGGGTAAGGATGGATGGTGGACAGACTGTTGGTGCGTTGCTCAAACAGCTTCAGTCCGGGATGCAGGCGGCCAACCGCTATGGGTATACCTCGCCCGCGCGCGTTCGAGAATTATGGGATGCCGATGTAAGCCAACCCCTTTTTCAGTCAATCCTGTTGTTTCACAATTTCCCGTTGAAGGGGACGTTTTGGGAGACGGATCGAGCCTTCTCTATTGATACAATTGAAAAGCCGATCGTCACCAACATACCGCTCAGCGTCGTCTGCGTGCCGGAAATGGACTTTGAGCTCCGCCTGATTGCGTCATCGAATATTGCCGATCAATCCATTCGGCAGGCTTATTTAGATGATTTGTGTACCCTTATTGATAGGGTAACACACTCTTCTGAGCAGGCGGTGGACACTCTTTGCTCTATGATCACGGCGCCCGATGTCCCTCTTCAGCGCCCTGATCGTGATGCTGTTCGGGACCTCTCCGATCGCGAGGACTATGTTGCCCCGATAACCGATAGGGAGCAATATTTGGTTTCGGTGATTGCTGATGTAGCTGGTGTTAAGAACATTGGTATTCATCATAATTTCTTTGAGATCGGTATTCGTTCGATCCAACTTGTCCGAATTGCGGCGCGATTGTCTGCGGCTGGGTTAGGGAATTTGACGGCCGTTGATTTTTTCGAGTTTCCGACAGTGGCCAGCCTTTCGGCACGGCAAGAGGCTGGCTCCTCTTCGACGGAGGAAGCCAAACCGTCGCGGGATGTTGACAGCGCGCGCGCCGCTCGTCAGCGTCGGGTGGCGCGACGCGGAGCGCCAAAGTGAGTCACTGGGCGGATGATATCCTCGATGGAATTGCAATCATCGGGATGGCGGGTAAGTTCCCAGGGGCAAGGTCTGTCGATGAGCTTTGGCGCCTCATCTGCTCAGGGCAAGATGCTATTACCCGGTTTGATGAGGTGATCGCGCTCGCTGGCGGTGCTGACCCTGATGAAGTATCACACCCGGATCATGTAAAGGCATGGGGCGTTGTCGCGGGAGGTATGGACTTTGATGCGCCGTATTTCGGGTATTCTCACCGCGAAGCAACCGCGATGGATCCTCAGCATCGGCTGATGCTGGAGGTGGCAGCGGATGCCATCGATGATGCAGGGCTTGTTGGAGAACAGGCGAAGGCAACCGGCGTTTTCGTTGGTTGCGGGCCGAACTCTTATCAGCTTGATGTACTAAACCGGACCTCAGAATGGACCTCTGGCGCCGGACGGTTTGATAATCAGTTTGGGAACTTTTCTGGCTTTCTGGCAACACGCCTTGCTTACAAGTTAGATTTACGAGGGCCTGCGGTTTCTGTCCAGACGGCGTGCTCAACCTCTTTAGTGGCTGTGCATATGGCGGCGCAAGCTCTGCTCAATAGAGAGTGCGATCAGGCATTGGCTGGCGGCGCATTTG
>CALFRH010000222.1 GCA_937919225.1 uncultured Parvularcula sp. | reverse complement strand
TACACGCCGACCTGTTCTGCCACGCATTTGCCTGGATTTGTCGAAAAGCAGGGAGCCTTGGCGGCAAAAGGTGTCGACGAGGTCGTCTGCACCTCTGTGAATGATGTCTTCGTTATGGGGGCATGGGGCAAAGACAGTGGGGTCGAGGGCAAAGTACGCATGCTTGCAGACGGCAACGGAACGTTCGCGGCTGCATTAGGGCTCGAAATGGATGGCAGTGGGTTCGGCATGGGCCAACGCTCGCAAAGATATTCCATGCTGGTGAAAGACGGCACTGTAGCAGAACTAAACGTTGAGCAGGGCGGTGGGTTTGAGGTTTCAAGCGCCGATTACTTGCTTGGGCAACTCTGATCCTGCGCGAGATTGAGGTGAATTAAAACGATCATATCCTCAGACTTCCGTAATAGAATCGGTGGAACACGGCGTAAACCTATGGGGTTTGAGCCGTTTTTCGATGAACAATTATTGAAAAACGGCAAATATCTCCCCATGTCTATCTTGGTTCAATTTCAGGGAGGACCCTTATGGATGTAAGTCTTATTGTTCTTGGCCTTTTGGCGATTGCCGCTTTAGTGCTGATTACTTCAGCGGTAAAAGTCGTGCCTCAAGGCTTTAATTTTACTGTAGAGAATTTCGGCCGCTACACACGTACACTTGGCCCGGGATTGCACTTCATCGTGCCATTCTATCAGCGCATTGGTCGCAAAATGAATATGATGGAGACCGTCCTCGATATCCCGACCCAAGAAGTGATCACGCGCGACAACGCGCAAGTATCGTACGATGCGGTTGTGTTTATTCAGGTCATCGACCCGGTTTCGGCCGCCTATGAGGTGAACAATCTCGAAAATGCGATCACCAACCTATCACTCACGAATATCCGGACCGTGGTCGGCTCGATGGATCTCGACGAGGTTTTGTCGAACCGCGATGACATCAACGCCCGGCTTTTGTCCGTCGTGGACGCCGCGACCACTCCTTGGGGCGTGAAAGTCACGCGGATTGAAATTGCTGACTTGTCGCCGCCTGCAGACATCACCGAGGCGATGGCGCGGCAAATGAAAGCCGAACGCTTGAAGCGGGCGGAGATTCTCACCGCCGAAGGTGACAAACAGTCCGCCATTCTCAAAGCAGAGGGCTTGAAACAATCGCAAATTCTTGAAGCTGAAGGGCGCCGCGAAGCGGCATTCCGGGACGCAGAGGCTCGCGAGCGTGAAGGCGAGGCCGAAGCGAAAGCCACAGCCTTTGTCTCCGAAGCGATCGCTAAGGGCGACGTCAACGCGATCAATTACTTCCTGGGACAGCAATATGTCACGGCGTTTGAAAAGCTGGCATCGGCCGGTGGAAACAAGACCGTCATCATTCCGGCAGAATTCAGCTCGATCCTCGGAACGATTGAAGGTATTCGAGGCCTGACTGACGCTGCAAAGAACAGCGCGGGCGGTTCAACCACCGCGGTGCCGCCGACAGCGGACAGGAACTAGGAGCCGATTATGGAAGGTTTAGCGCTTACTCTTTGGCCGCCCACGGCCTGGCAT
>CALFRH010000221.1 GCA_937919225.1 uncultured Parvularcula sp. | reverse complement strand
GGCATTTCGTCCTCCTTCTTTGACCGGCTCCGCAGAGAGACGCAGATTTACGGTGGATCAAGAGAGACGGACATGAAGGCGCTGACCGTCATGCCGTGGTTCCCATCGCGGGTGCGGGTTGTGACAACGGTCACGCCGGTTGCAAAGCTGCCGCAGGCGTCGCGTAGCGCGCGCGTATCGATGGAGTTCATAGGTATTTCATCGTACACGGAAATAGTCCTTAGTAATCGCCTATTATAGGGCGGTGCTGACCGTGTTCCACGGTCAGGCTGGCGCCAAACGTTAAGGCACAAGGTTGCCTGGATCACTCTGCGCGCATGAGACGCTAGGTCAGGCGGCCGTCCGCTCGGCTGATAATTCTTCACGGATCAATTCAGCACCGGCGCTCAACGCTCTGAGCTTGCCTCGTGCGACGCTACGCGAAAGCGGAGCCATCCCACAGTTTGTGCACGCATAGAGTTTGTCCGCATCAACAAAGTTGAGCGCATTGCGCAGGGTGCGCGCCACCTCTTCAGGCGATTCAATCGCGTGACTTGCGACATCAATCGCCCCCACCATGACTTTCTTGCCGCGCAGAAGCTCAATCAGATCCAGCGGAACATGCGCATTGTGGCATTCAAGGGAGATCAGATCGAGGTTGGACTTCTGGAGATTTGGAAAGGTCTGCTCATACTCACGCCATTCAGAGCCGAGTGTTTTTTTCCAATCCGTGTTGGCTTTAATGCCATAACCATAGCAGATGTGGACGGCCGTCTCGCAGTTCAACCCTTGAATAGCGCGCTCTAACGCAGGGATGCCCCAATCGTTCACCTCGTCAAAGAACACGTTAAATGCCGGCTCATCAAATTGGATAATATTCACCCCTTCTGCTTCCAGCTCGCGGGCTTCCTCGTTCAGGATACCTGCAAACTCCATCGCCAACTTTTCACGGCTTTTGTAGTGCTCATCATAGAGCGTATCGACCATGGTGAGCGGACCAGGCAGCGCCCATTTGATCGGCGCATCGGTCAGTGAACGTAAGTAGTTCACATCTTCGACAAAAACGGGCTTATCCCGTGAAACAGAGCCCACGACTGTAGGCACGCTGGCGTCATACCGGTTACGAATTCTCACCGTCTCGCGCTTTTCCATATCGACGCCGACGAGATGCTCGATGAAGGTCGTGACAAAATGCTGACGCGTTTGTTCGCCGTCGCTCACGATGTCGATGCCCGCCTGCTGTTGTTCGGCGAGCGATACCCGAAGGGCATCCTTTTTGCCTTCGATCAGCGCCTCGCCTTCGAGTTTCCAGGGAGACCAGAGTTTCTCCGGCTCTGATAGCCATGAGGGTTTTGGAAGGCTACCAGCGGTCAGTGTCGGGAGGAGTTTGGTCATGCAGAGCGTTCTCGTTCGTTGATTGTTCAAGGGGCTTAAGCAGCGATGTGTTGCGCAGACCATTCGTTGAGCAAAGCCCGGTAAGGCTTGATGAAATGGTCTTGGGCGAATTTGCCTTGCTCTGTGGCAAGCCGCGTTCTTTCCTCGCGGTCATAGACGACTTGCGTGAGCGAGTAGTCCTGATGCTTCAGACTTGGCTTGAAGCTTTCGCCAGCGATGGAGTTAGCGTTATAAATCTCTGGACGGTAAATCCGCTGGAAAGACTCCATGGTGCTGATCGTACTGATGAGCTCAAGATTAGAGTAATCCTGAAGTAGGTCGCCACAGAAGTTGAAAGCGAAGGGCGCAACGCTACCGCGCGGCATGAAATAGCGCACATTCATGCCCATCTTCCGGAAATACTGCTCCGTTAGCGATCGCTCGTTGGGCGTATACTCAACGCCGAGCAAAGGATGTTCATTGGCCGTCCGGTGGTAGGTTTTGTTGTCTGAGACGCTGAGGCAGATGACCGGGGGCTTTTGAAAATGCTTTTTATACGTATCGGAGGCGATAAAGGCTTGGAAAATCTGTCCGTGCAGGTCTCCAAAGCCATCCGGGATGCCGAAGGCGGAACGGTCTTTGTTGTACTCAGGAAGCCGGATGCTGAAATCGTAGTCCCGCACATAGGAGGAAAAATTATTACCGACGATACCATCCCTGCGCGCGCCGGTTTTTTGGTCAACAATTGTCGTCTTGAGGATTTCGATCGCCGGGAACGCTTCTTCTTCGCCCTCAATGTTCAGCTCGACGGAGACGATATCGAGCTCGACCGCGTAGCGGTTCCGCTCTGGATTATCCCACTGCGCTAGATCATTGAAGCGGTTGTCGATCATTTGCAGCGCATTGCGCAGATTTTCCTGGCGGCGGTCGCCCCGCGCCAGATTCGCGAAATTCGTCGTGAGCCGCGTACTGTCCGCCGGTTTGTAGTCTTCGTCTAAACGAAGTCTCTTGATCGTGAAGGAGAAGTCTGAGGTCATATCGATCTGGTCTCTTCGCGTCCGACACAAGACACCCTTCATGTGATTTTGCAGGGTCTCGATGTCGCGTTTCAGTTATTTCAGGCTCTTAGTGGTCACCGGGGTGGGTAAGCCGCCTGCACCGTTGAATGCCATCGATTGAACATGAATAAAAATGGGATTATGTCAGAGTTTCATGACAAGGAGTCATATTGATGCTCGATACTCAGCCCCTGGCGATCTTGCGTGAGATCGACCGGACAGGCAGCCTGACCCAAGCTGCCGACAAGCTATGCCTCACGCAGTCAGCGGTAAGCCACGCCATTCGTCGCTTCGAGGAGCGCCATGGCGTCAGCCTCTGGACCCGCGAAGGACGGACGTTGCGCCTTACGGCTTCCGGGCAGTACCTTTTGGGTCTCGCCAATCGGGTGTTGCCACAATTAGAGCACGGGACCACCGTCCTGGAGGATTATGCCCGCGGACGCCGGGGCGCCATTCGGGTGGGCATGGAATGTCATCCGTGTCAGGACTGGTTGATGCGTGTGGTAGATCCATTCCTGGCTGACTGGCCAGACGTTGATCTTGATGTGACATCGGCATTTCAGTTCGGTGGTTTGGCGGCGCTCTTGCAACATGAGATTGATGTTCTCATCACGCCGGACCCGGTTGAACGACCAAAGCTCGAGTACATTCCTGTGTTTGATTATGAACTTCTTCTTGCGGTCGCGGCTTCGCATCCGCTCGCCGAAAAGAGCCGCGCTCAGCCGAGCGATTTGACCCGTGAGACGCTCGTCACATACCCGGTCGCGCGCGAACGTCTAGATATCTTTACGGGGTTCCTTCTGCCGGCAGGGGTTCTACCGCGTCGGCACCGAACCGTTGAGACAACCGATCTTATGCTGCGATTGGTGGCGTCAGGCAGAGCGGTTAGCGCGACGCCAGACTGGCTGCTTCATAATACAAGTTCAGTAAAAGGTCTGCGTATTGGCGATGGTATTAATAAGAGCATCTACATCGGTTTGCGCGTGGGCGAATGGCCCGATTATCTCTCGGCTTTTATCGAATTGGCGCAAGCTACATAGCGCTCTCGCAGTGAGATTTTACTAGACGTATACTGATTTTCAAACTCTTCGAGCTAAAACTTAGAAAAAGGCGAAAACAATTCGAGTTGCGGCCGCGCAAACGACCGAGTTTATTGGGGAAGTCGAAAGGGCCTCTGCGCATGCCATTAATCTCCTTGAGCGTGCAAAAAAGTCGGGGGCCAGCCTCATTTGTTTTCCGGAGGCTTACTTGCAAGGCTACGTTGCGAGCGCCGCGCACGTCAGACGTTTCGCCCTATCCATCGACGCCGACGAATTTCATTGCCTGTTGTCTCGTCTTCCAGAGCAGTGTCCAACAATAGTTTTAGGTTTCATTGAAGCCCTGGATGGCGGTTATTCGAATAGCGCTGCGGTCATTCAAAATCGGACGATTGTTGGATGCTATCGCAAGTCTCACCTTCTTGCCCAAGAGGGTATTTTTATAGCTGGTCAGGCGGTTCCGCTCTTCGAAACGGATGAACTGAAGTTTGGCATCAATATTTGCAACGATGTGAACTTTCCCGAAGCTCCCCAAACCATTCGCAGCCAAGGAGGCGACCTCTTAGTCTGTTGCGCTAACAATATGCTGCCGCGCAGCGTCGCCCAACAGTGGAAGGATCGTCACAACAAAATTCGTGCTCAGAGATGTTGTGAAACGGGTTTGTGGCTCCTTTCGTCAGACGTCACCGGTAGTCGCGATGAAAACATTGCGCTGGGGCCAACCGCTCTTTTGAACCCAAGCGGCAGAGTCGTAGCTGAACTGCCTTTGGGAAAACCTGGGTTGCTTCTGTCCGAACTCGTTCTTTGAGCGACGTTTTTGCAGCAACTATTTTTGAGCTGCTCACGCATGCAGTTATTGGCAGAATTCAGCTGTTTTTCGGACATTCCAATTGCAATGGCCTATGTCGCAAAAGGGCCAAAATCAGAAAAACGCCCCCGCGAGGATGTCTCGCGAGGGCGTAGAGTGCCGATCTATTCGGCGTTCCAG
>CALFRH010000220.1 GCA_937919225.1 uncultured Parvularcula sp. | reverse complement strand
GCGGAGAAGTCACCTTCTGGATGGCCTTCGGCAATTTTTTGAACCGAAGACGCTCGGTCTTTATCAAACGCGATCCGGGTCATTCCTGTGCGCGAGGCTTCGAGCGCAATGACGCTATTGGCATTTGGTTCGAGCGTGACTTGCGCCATAGCGCTCATCAGAGTCGCCGCGCTCGCAGCCATGAGAGAAAGATATTTAATTGGCATCGGCAACCACCTCAGCGCGCATGCGAGCACCAAGACCTTCCTGAATTTCGAGTTCTTCGATGTGTTGGAGGTAGAGGGAGTAGTCTTCCTGGAAGAATTGCATGGCGAGCGTCATCTGACGCTGATCGACAAGTTTGGTGCCGACAAATGTGCGCAGCTCTCCAGTGACTTCGACATAAAGGCTTTTTGGATCTTCATAGACGTCGCGGGGATACCAGGCGCGTGAGGAAGAGCCGTCCTTCCAGCGCTCCACGGTGTCGCGAAGGTCAGCCGAGATCCGCCCGCGGGCGGACGGATGCGTGCCACTCAAGATCCGTTCTTCAAAATAGTCCGCAGTTTCCGGCGTGATATTCTCAAAGAAGTAGCTGATCGTGATAGCAGTCTCGCGCAGATAATCACGGCGTACTTTTCCGGCTTCGACCGTTAGTGGCTGGCTCGTCAGCGGCACCAGAACCAGTTGATCCTTCTTTGCCGTGACCGAGAGCGACAAGACGACGATCGATACGAGCGCAATAAGAAGGAGCACCAAGGCGACGTTGCGCTGCCGGCCTACAATTTTGAGCTGAGTGATTGCTTGGTCTGGGGTCATGACATTCACCCTGCCAACACGCGTTCGTGGGAAGGCGGAATCGCTTTCCAGCGCATCACCGTGTCCGGCATGATCCAGTATAACCAATGGATCAGCTTGGCGGAGTTCTCTCCGCCTTTAAATTTGCGCAATGCCATAACGACCAGAGCGGCAGCGGGCATCGAAATCCAAATTTCCCAAAAAACAATGCCAATTCCCGCGGTCGCCAGAAAGGCGACGAACTCATCGATCGTGAAGACTAATATCTTCTCGGGCACATCAAGCCATCGCGGCACTTTATAAGTACGCTCACTCATCGTGCGGCCTCCGATTGAAATCTGGTGAGCAGCGAACCGGCCCCGGCAAAAGATGCCGTTGCAATTGCAAAGGGAATTTGCCGGGGTTTAGTCATGAGCCTAGCTCCCCTCGGCCGTCAGGAGCGGCATAGAGGCGCTATCGTCCTGCACTTCAATTTGCATTGGTGCATCTGGGAGTTCAGCCGCGACCGCGGTCAAAACGATTGGACCGCCAATACCAACTAGAAGTCCGATACCGGCAGGAACAAGGATCGTTCCAATCGACATCCGCGCGATGGCGCCAGCGGCGGCATAACCAAGCGCGATGAGGGTAATGATCCGGCCACCTGAGCCTGCCAGCCAGTCACCAAGCTGGGTCTCGGCGGCTAGAAATGTGGTGTCCGCGCCTGCGGTAGCAACGCCCGCTAGCACGGTGCCTGCAAGCGCAGCGCTCACCGCGCCTGCAGTAATCGCACTTCCTCGCGCAAGTTTAGATTTGATTTTGGTTTTGAACGCCATACTTGTTTCTCCGGGTTCAGATGAAGACGCGGTCTTCACGAAGCCCGTTTAGGAAGGACGTTCATTTTCGTTCCGTCAATCTGACCTGAAACGCGAAAAATATGCTGTAATTCAATATTTTATGATCCACAGCCATATTTTATGCCGCTCAGCCATATTTTATGGTCGTGGCCCATATTTTATGGTTGCGGCCCATAAAATAATCTCTGGATAAATCGCATTTTTTTGGGATTTTCCTGGATTTCATCCAAATAACTAGAGTAACACACAAAATTAGGTACAAATTATTGTTTACTTTTCGCCTTTTAGGCGAACCAATCACAGAAAAAAATACTTAACCCGCCATCATCATTACACACGAGTTCTTACCCGGCGTGACATTTAATAGAGCAGGAGAAAGAATGCTCGTCCCGAAAGTTAGCGATAAGGTCGATCTAAAACTTGGGCGTGTGAAGGAACTTGTTCGGTTTAATCTCGCACGTTCGAGAGCAAATAGGCGCGCGATACCGGTCTACTACTATTGGTGCGGTAGATAGGTCGCGGGGTTCCGATTGTGAGCGATAGCGTTTGTTAGCGCGAACAGTTCTAATCAGCGATAAGGGTGCGCCACTCCACCGAAGCTGATCGCTTAACCCTGAGACTTTTTGCGAAATTCAATGCTCTGATTACCTTCAGTGTCATCGTCGTCATTGTTGGGCTCTTGACCTTCTGCAGCTTGCAGAAGTTCTGAAGGCCGAACTCCCAAGCCATGAGCTGCTCGAATGAATAAATCAAACGTCATATCCCCATGCTTCTCAAAACAGGAAATACAAGTCTGATGGACGCCAGCGCGCGCACCTAGATCACACTGCGTAAGGTCCAAAACTTGGCGATTTCTCTTTACGGCACGCCCAAGCTTGATCTGCGTTTCTTCAATGAGCGCCAGAATGGCTTGCTCGTTTGGATGGATTTGAATGCTCATGTGTCCCCTACCCTAAACAAAGATAAGCTCGCCAAGCATCTACGCGTCATTTCCAGTTCCAGAGAACGCGATGTTCGGGGTTGGTTTTTTGTGTTTCCGACCATCTGACACTGCCGCGCCTTGCTTCTTGAGTTTCACTCCCATCATGAAATCAGAGCGTTATGGTTAATGGTAGCTAATTATTGCAAAGGAGCCTTTTTCCGTCGCATTTAACCATGTAGAGGCCTGTTCTACTTGGAGAATTCAGAATCCAAAAAATGTGCTTGGATCATCACCTAAAAGACGTCTTGCACGGATAGAAATGGCTCCGCGTAATATCAATTGAAACGCGTTTATTGCAACCGCGCGATACTGCAGACCACACTTCGACGGTATTCGAAGGCTTAAACAGTTCTCTCGATCGTATTTAAGGGCCCGCCCTGAAGGAATTTTCTATACCCTCCATTGGCAAGGCGTTCACCGGTGCCCAGGTAGCTACTCATAAGGTCCCGCATCGATTTTTGCTTCGACCAATCGCGTTCGACGCGCTCTTTCCCATAGATAATCTCAGCAGCATGTCGAAGTGGGAGCCCAGCCGCTTTGACGTCCATACAAACCAGAGCGTTGCGGAGGCGAGTTGTCTTTTCCGTCCACCTGAAAGGCCCTGGGTGTAGGATTTCTTCGGCAAGTTTGTAGGCATCATAAGCTTGGTGCATCCGGCCAGGGCCACGAGTATCGAGGTCTACCCTAACGGGTTGCCTTGCATGAAGCAGAGACATTCCTGAGCAAATAGACTGAGCAGAAGAAAAGGCGCCACGCGTCAATAGATGTTCTGTTCCATCAGAGTCTCGCAGGACGTCAATTTGACAGCCGTCGATAACGGCCTTCATCTCATCGACTTCTCCGCTATTTCGCGCACTCACCTTCATCGACACGATGGCCGGGTCCCGCCCCGATAGCCAGTAGACATCGGCTCGCGGCGCTGCCTGATCGGGATTTGGGAAGAACATCAGCCCCCAAGTCTCGGCCAGTTGGCAACGTTCATAAAGGTGCAAAACCTTACTTTGGGCAATACAGGACATAGATCGCTGCACGGCATGAAAATGGGCGTATGCTTCCTCAAGAAACTTTGGATTTCGTCGCAAGAACTCCCAAGCCCAATCGCGTCTGCGTAGCCCAATGGTGTAGGCATACTTTTTGAGATACTCGCTAAATTCGACGGTGCCGTCGTATGCAGGTTGCTGACTCATAACCCCCACTGAGCAAGTTCTGTGCCGGGTTTTTATGTTCAACAGTACGTCCATTCTATTTCCAGGCGCCTACGAAGCGATCCCGGCCTGCCATTGGGTGATTAGAAAGAGGCGAAGAGGGGGATACTAGGCTAGAACTCTTCGCTGAAGGCAACAATAAATTTACTCACCACCAAGGGCGCTGCGCATGGCCAACAAACGACACATTTTATGTAGTCAATCGTTCATACCGCAAACTTCTACGTTCGGAGCGAACTTCTTGAGCAGATGGAAAAAATGAGACGCGTGCTCGACCGTCATCCACCTGGGACTAATTCTTACCTTTGAATACCGCGGATTTTCC
>CALFRH010000219.1 GCA_937919225.1 uncultured Parvularcula sp. | reverse complement strand
CTTCGACCAGCTCTTTGGCTTCTTTGAGGCCAAGACCGGTGATGCCGCGAACTTCTTTAATGACGTTGATTTTCTTGTCGCCTGCAGAAGTCAGGATGACGTCAAATTCGGTTTTCTCTTCTGCTGCACCGCCTGCGTCGCCACCAGCAGCTCCGCCAGCCATAACGACTGCGCCGCCAGCGGCGGGCTCGATGCCATACTCGTCTTTGAGCAGGTCCTGGAGTTCTTTGGCTTCAAGAAGGGTGAGGCCAACAATAGATTCTGCAAGGGCTTTGATATCTGCCATGATTTAGTTCCGTTCCGTTGTTCAGTGTAAGGGTTAAGCGTCTTCTTTTTCGGCAATCGTTTTCACGATGCCGGCGATGTTCTTGGCCGGGGCACCCACTGCACTCGCAATGTTCGAGGCGGGAGCCGTCAGGCTGCCAACGATGGAGGCAATGATTTCCTCGCGCGATGGCATTTTCGACAGATCATCAACCCCTTTAGGGTCCATAGCCTGCCCGCCAAACAAACCGCCGAGAATGCCAAGCTTCTCATTGTCTTTGGCGAAATTCACGATGACTTTCGGGGCCGTCACCGGATCTTCAGAGTACGCAATGACCGTCGGGCCTTTGAAGAGGGCCGATGTGTCCTCCCCGCCGTCACGATCTTTGAGCGCAATCTTCGCAAGGCGGTTTTTCACCACCTTCACCCCGCCCCCGGCTTCGCGCATTTGGGTGCGCAAATCCGACACTTCAGCCACGGTAAGGCCGCGATTTTCCATCACGACCAGGACCTCATTGTCGTTGAGGACGGTGTTGATCCAGTCGACCTGATCCGTTTTTTGTTCCCTTGAGAGGGGCATATGCAATCGGTCCAGTTCAGATGAGCTACAGGAGTAGCCCAGGGTTTCAATTCGGATCCGAAAAGCGCCTATGCGGGACCTACCATCCCAACAAAAAAGGCGCCGTCCGTCTCCACGGGTTCAGCGCCTATCCATCAATCAAAGCCATTAGCGGGCACCCGAAAAAGAGTGCCGTCTTGTGCCAATAACCCTCATCTAGGCCGGGCTTACCGCGCCTGGGGCGCTGCCAACCGTCTCGGACAGGGTGCGAAGTCTCCTCCGCGAGCCCGCGCATAAAGCGGAAAAAGGGGGCGATGTAAAGACCCGTCTACGGCTGAAGCCCAACACTAACCCGTTCCCCACGGTCCGAAGGATCCGTGGGGTCCATTATCAGACGCTCATCGCAAGCTCCCATGGACCCCACGCATAAAGCGTGGGGAACGCTAGCTCATACCCTACTCCGCCAAGCACTCCGCCGGGGCGTCATCCCGCAATCGATCCACGGTTTGGAAGGGCCTGGCCGCGGGGGCGATGTTCGCTGGCTGGCGCTCCCCGTTCAGCCACTGCCAATCGCTTTGCGGGAAGAACTCATGCCGCCCCAACAATGCTGCGCCATGGGTTTGGCTGTGAAGCACATGGGCCAGCTCTTGCGCGACAAGCGCACGGGTCACCGGCGTGCCGTCGGGGGTATCAAGGCCGATGACGGTCACCGCGCGATCGCCCGCCTCATCGGCGGGGGCAATGGACTGCCCCAGGGTCAGCGCAAAGATTGCCTCATTCGCGGGGCAGGCTTCGGCAACGCGATCCCTCAGCCGCGCTGCCCGGCGCGCCGCCCGCTCTAGGTTTCGGGCCCGCGGTCCATCGCTGGAAGCCGAGCCGATGACCAGAATCGCGCCCGACGCGCAGACGGCCTGGCCTCCGGCGGAAACGCCGCCATCCACCACCAAATCCTTCATAGAATGCCGCGCCGTTGCGTCGGCCATGACGAAGTGTCGGTCATCCGCATACTGCCAAGAGGCCTCAAAAGCTAAGGGCGAAAAGAACACGGCAGCGGGCGTGGGTTCGGTCTTTGGCACGGTGCAGGAGATACAGCCCTCCCCGTTCCAGAAATTCCCCGGCGGGCAGGCAGGATCGCTAACAGGTTGCGGCTCGGGTTCTGGTGTGGGCTCAGGTTCAGGCTCAGGAAGCGGATCAGGTGCCGCCGGCACCTCCAGCACGGGCTCCACCTCGGCCTCGGCGGGCTTGCCGTCTAAGGCGCCCTTCGGGAATAAGGCGCCGAGGAAGATGATGCTGAGCACCGCCACGGAGGCAAGGCCCGTCTGGGCGGGCGCCGAGGCCAGCGCGAACCAGGTGACAAGGCCCGCAACCCCCGCAAGCGCCATGAGCCAGCAGATCTTATCGCCCTGAATTGGGAAGGGTTCCGCCACCATCTCCGTCAGGGGCATCAACGCCTCACACGGGCCATCACAAAGGATCCCGGCCCCCATACGGCCAAGGACAAAGGCGACCGCGCCAAGGCCCCCAGCCGCCAACAGGGCCACTAAGGTCCGACCAATCCCGCCACGGGGCTCATTATAACGCGCCATAGGTCACCCTCACCGGTTTCGACTCCCTTATAAGGGTTAACGGCGGGCGCGCAAAACCCATCCCGCAGACCAGGCATTAGGCGACGAATACGAAAGAGAGTCTTGACCTCGTCATCCCGTGCGCAATGCGGGACAAAGTCACGCACTGCAGTCACGGGATCT
>CALFRH010000218.1 GCA_937919225.1 uncultured Parvularcula sp. | reverse complement strand
GTAATGGCGCTAGAGAACATAGAGACCGCTGCTAGCGCAACACAATGGGTCGCTCTTCCGAGGGAACTACAAGATGAATTCAGGCAGCACGCTTTGCATCAGTTACCGCAAGAGGCTTGCGCTCTGCTGTTGGGCGAAAGGGCGAGCGACGGGGTACAGATTAGCCGGCTCTTTCTGTGTAAGAATGCGGCTGAAGCACCGACTGCACGCTTCCTTGTCGCTCCGGCTGACCTGTTTGCGGCGCATCGTTTGGCCCGGGAAAATCAGATTGAAGTCGTGGGGCATTTGCACTCACACCCAAGCGGCTGTGCTATGCCTTCCGGGACTGATGTCAAAAATATTACAGATCCGAATACCATCTGGATGATTCAGGCGGTTTCTAAGGGTAGTGCGGGCGCACTTGCCGCTTATTTGCCAAAAAAGGATGGGTCAGGGTTTAAATCGCTTGCTATCAGGGGGCGAGCACCATAGCACAAAGGTCTCTGCAATACGGCGGCGCCGTGATGCGTATCAATAGTTAAGAGGAGCGATCATGGCCCTTGGCACCGTGAAATGGTTCAATTCCGAAAAAGGCTATGGCTTTATCAAGCCTGACGAAGGTGCACGCGACGTATTCGTTCACGTGACAGCCGTAAAAGCAGCCGGCCTTGAAGACCTGCAGGAAGGCCAACGCCTTGAGTTTGAATTGCAGCAAGGCCAGGACGGCAAAACCAAGGCATCCGGCCTCACCATCCTGGATGAGTAAGTCTGATTAGCTCAGGCTTTTACGAAGCTGAGTGTGACCGATCCAATCTCAAAGCCCCAGCGGCTTATATAAGCGCGGTTGAGCATCACACCATCCGCGCCCAAGATCATCCAATCGTCAAACCCGACTTTCCACGTGTCGTCGCCGACTTTTAGGTTCATCTTATACGTCCAGTGCAAGGCATTGCCGGCGACTTCACCTTCCGCTTCGCCAATGATGTCGCCAAAGGTGCCAGTGTAGCGGCCGTTGCCTTGGTTTTTAATGCGCCAGATTCGTTGCTCGGTCTCGCCGTCGTCATAGACAAAATCTTCCGTCAGAACGAGGGTGTCGCCGTCCATCTCGCCCACAATGTCGACCACAAATTGGCGCCGAAATTTGCCAAAACGATCTTCAAACAGCCCATAGGCTTTTGTCTCGCCCAGGAAATATCCTTCTAAGTCAAAGGCGGGCGTGGCGCTTTGAAAGTCTTCTATTTTCGCGCCAGCACAGCCGCTGAGGATAAGGGCTGATAGGGCAATCAGACAGGTTTTGAGTATTTTCATTCTAAGGTCCTTTCGCCGGTTTCTACGCTGCGATGTGCATTCCGGTTTAAACCGCTGCGCAAGAACTAGACAGCGTCAAAACATCAGCCTAATCACCCAGGAAACACGCGGAGTAGATCGCCTGACATGGACCCATCAGAACACATCCTCATCTTAGATTTTGGCAGCCAAGTCACACAGCTTATCGCGCGCCGGGTACGCGAAAGCGGCGTCTATTGCGAGGTCGTCCCATTTCATAATGGCGAGGCTGCGATTGCAAAACGCAGCGGCCTTAAGGGTATTATCCTTTCAGGCGGGCCTGCCAGTGTCACCAGTGCGGAAACGCCGCGCGCGCCTGATGCGGTCTTCACCAGCGGTCTTCCGGTTTTGGGCATTTGCTACGGTCAGCAAAGCCTGGTCGCGCAATTGGGAGGGACCGTCGAAAGCTCGGATCATCAAGAATTCGGCCGCGCGATGATCACTGTTGCTACGGATTGCCCGCTGTTTGAAGGCCTGTGGCGCGAAACTGAAAGCCACCAAGTGTGGATGTCGCATGGTGATCGTGTCACGGCGTTGCCAGATGGTTTCTCCGTTGTGGCCACCAGTGAACATGCGCCCTTTGCAGCCATTGCTGATGTGGAGCGCGGCTACTACGGCCTCCAATTCCATCCCGAAGTGGTTCACACCCCGGATGGCGCGAAATTGCTGGAACGGTTTGTGCGCGGCATATGTGGATGCCGCGGCGAATGGACGATGGCGCGCTTTCGAGATGTGAAAATTGAGGAAATCCGAGCGCAGGTCGGGCAGCATAAGGTGATTTGCGGGCTTTCCGGCGGGGTCGATTCTGCCGTCGCGGCAGTGCTCATCCATGAGGCCCTTGGCGATCAACTGACCTGCGTTTTTGTTGATCATGGGCTGATGCGGCAAGGCGAGGCTGAGGACGTGGTCTCGCTCTTTCGCGGGCACTATAATATTCCGCTCGTGCACGTCGAGGCGGCTGAGCTGTTTCTTGGCAAGCTGGACGGCGTTTCAGACCCGGAACGCAAACGCAAGATCATCGGCGCCACCTTCATTGATGTGTTTGAAGCAGAGGCAAAGAAGATCGGCGGCGCCGATTTCCTTGCGCAAGGCACGCTATATCCAGATGTGATTGAGAGTGTCTCCTTCACCGGCGGGCCAAGCGTGACCATTAAATCGCATCACAATGTGGGCGGCTTGCCCGAACGTATGAACATGCAGCTGGTTGAACCTTTGCGGGAGCTGTTCAAGGACGAGGTGCGCGCGCTTGGCAAAGAACTCGGTCTACCTGACGTCTTCGTGGGCCGTCACCCTTTCCCAGGGCCAGGCCTGGCCATCCGGATTCCGGGCGCTGTAACAGCTGAGAAATGCGATATTCTCCGCAAGGCTGATGCGATCTATTTAGACGAAATCCGCAAGGCTGGTCTTTATGATGCGATCTGGCAGGCCTTTGCGGTACTTCTGCCCGTCCGCGCCGTCGGCGTGATGGGGGATGGCCGGACTTATGACTATGTGCTGGCCCTGCGTGCGGTCACGTCGACAGATGGCATGACGGCTGATTTCTATCCCTTTGATATGCAGTTTTTGGGCCGCACGGCGACGCGTATTGTCAATGAGGTTCGCGGGATTAATCGGGTAACTTACGATATTACATCGAAGCCGCCGGGTACGATCGAATGGGAATAATCAAAGTTCCGTCGAGAGCGTTCGATTTCATTCATAAAAACCAATAAAAACAATTATTTATATCGGATTTGTCGTTCGAGAGCGTTCGGTGACGTTCGACGGTATTCCAAGGCATTTTACGGTATTTTCGACGGTATCCTTATTTGCGCGAAAGTCGATCCTCGGGCTATGCTCTGGAAATACCGTAGTATGCGGAGCAATTACGGTATTTTTATTCGCCCGCTGCGGTATGCGGAAATAGTATAACTAACTGATACCAAAGCGAAAATAGAAAACACGGTATCGGCGCCAGCGTAACAGAAATTGGTCGTTCGATGCATACGGTATTGGAGCAGAATGCGCATGTTGACCGACACCGCCCTGAGAAGGCTGAAACCGAAAGACAAATTGTACAAAGTCACCGACCGAGATGGGCTATATGTTGCGGTCACGCCCTCGGGCACGATTTCGTTCCGACTGGACTACAGCCATGACGCTAAGCGCAAAACGCTTACGCTAGGTCGGTATGGAAGAGGCGGGCTGTCTCTCAGCGAGGCACGCGAACTCTGCGCTCAAGCAAAACGCCGGGTAAGTGACGGCAAATCTCCATCTTTGGAGAAAAAGCGTGAAAAGCGACGGAGGGCCAAATCTCATACCATTGCGACATACGCTCCCGTCTACCTGGAAGAGGCAGACCTAGCTGAGTCTACGCGTGCTATGCGCAAAGCGGTGGTGAACCGAAATATCATTCCAGAACTTGGCGGTCTGCGCCTAGACGAACTAACCACCGAAGACGTCCGCGCGATGTGCGATAAGGTCAAGGCGCGTGGTGCGCCGTCAGCCGCAGTCATCGCGCGTGACATTCTTAAGCAAATGTATGCTCACGCAATTGGTCAGGGTTTTAAGCTCGATAATCCAGCTGCGGATATTGCACCGTCGTCCATCGCGAAAATCAAACCAAAAGAACGCTCGCTGTCGCCCGCCGAGATAAAAGTCGCTTTTGATCTTCTCGAACGCGTAAAAGGAAATCCTGTCCTCAAACTCGGGTTTAAATTCATCCTTCTTACGCTCAAGCGAAAAAGCGAAGTCAGTTTTGCCAAATGGGATGAAATTGACTTTGAGGGCGCAACTTGGACCATTCCTGCAGATCGCATGAAAACGAGTGTCCCACACGTAGTTTATCTGTCGCGACAGTCATTGGACATACTGATGGCGCTTCATACTTGCGCCCACGGATCGAGGTGGGTTTTTCCAAAGCGGAACCAAATGGATGTTCCAGTATCCAATGCGACATTTAATCGGTTTACGTATGAAATACGTGACCTCGCGCAGATTGAAGGCGTCCCCCTTGAACACTTCACCGTTCATGATCTGAGACGGACCGGATCGACACTGCTCAATGAAATGGGTTTCAATCGCGATTGGATTGAAAAGGAACTTGCGCACGAGGATCGTTACTCTTCTCGCGGTGTTTACAATAAAGCTCAGTATGCCGCACAGCGCCGCCACATGATGCAGGAGTGGTCCGATATGGTTGACGCCTGGATCGATGGTAAAAAGCGCAAGCCGATCCTTACGCCTGCGGATGATGAGTACTTTGACGCCGATCCTAACGCGCTGACTTCCGCCTCCGAGTTTTCGGATTAGCATCGGGCAGGGGGGCAACAATCGGAGGCTTGCCCGTTGTTTCGATCTTACGAAGCCTGAGCCATTCCTGAACCTCATCGAGATCCCAGGCGGCACAGCGTTTTGTAAGGTAAAATCTTCTGGGGAACTCGCCTCGCTGCTCCATTTCCCACAGCGTCGTGTTTGGTATCGGAACCATATCTAGCAGCTGCGCACGGCGGATGGCGCGGTTTGTGCCTAACGGCACTGCGTTTAAGATCAGGTGACTTTTGACAGTTTCGCCGCTTCCTTCCTCAGAAGCCGGAATAGTAGTGCTAGTGTTTCGCATGGTTTTGCGCAGACTTCGCACGTCCTGAGCGGTGGAAAGCTAGCACCATCTCGCGGTTCATCATAGGGATACAATACGCTCCAGGCGCCGACTAAACGTGTTGACCCCTGCGGCGCTCAGCTGCGCGGCTTCCAAGTCGCAATGCTGTGACGGCGATAAACACCAGAAACGTCAGTGGCAGCGCGATCTCCAGTGCCGAGGTTTGATCGACACGAAGCTGAAGCGCGGACGGCGCGGTGATGGGCAGCCACGAGAGAACCGGAAGCAACAGATCAGAACCGGTGCCATGCGCCCAAAGAGCGAGGGGTGCTGGTGCGATGGCGATCAGCGCCGCAGGACCGGCGAGTGTCCGCGCAGCTGCAGACGTTTTCGCGCGTAACGCCAAGAACAGAATAAACGAGGCGTACACGGTATATCCTGCGAGTGCGCCAACAAGGAAAACAAGCAGGCGCGATGGCCGCAATAGCTGGGCCCCGACATCAATCATGGCGACCGAGAGCGCCGGGTCGCCCGCTAGCGCGAGACCCGCAATTGCAAGCGCAGCGACCACACCCCAAGGAAGCGCGAGCGCTGCATAGACCCCGCCTATGCCAAGAAGTTTTCCAAGGAACTCCTCTTTCGCGTCATGCTTATGCGCTCGCCTCTTTTTTGGCTCTGCCAGGTACGCTGTCGTCAAGGTGTGGCTCGTGGCTGCGCCAAGGGCGCTCGTGGCTGCGGCCATACCCACTGTGATCAGATGGAGGAGCGATGCGCTCAGCGACATGGGCGCAGTTTG
>CALFRH010000217.1 GCA_937919225.1 uncultured Parvularcula sp. | reverse complement strand
CGATACAGCCCATCGCTTCCATGTGGAGGAAACCGGGTTCCGGCCATGAGCAATCAATCCCGTGCTCAGAGAATTCTTCCTCGCAGGATTTGAGCAACTCTATTGGATTGTGAATGGTCATATGCCCGGTAGATACCGCCCGTTCGCCATCGATTCCGCGTGCGGAGTTTTTGAAATTGGCGATTGAAAGATAGAGGATAATGAGGGGCACAGCCGCGATCGGGATGGCCGCCAAAAAGGCCGGCATGTACCCATATGAGTCCATCACCACGCCAACAATCGGGTCGGTGAATCCAGGCAGCAAAAAGTAGAACGCGATTTGAACCGAGAAATCAAAGCCGGGCATTTCGGGTCTGACTTTATCCATCGCGCCACGAAACATGACGACATCGGTCATGGCCACACCGATCCAAGCAATAATGATTGCATACCGGATTTCCGACGGGAACATCGCCGCGATGTAAGCGACCAGAGCAAGGATTGGGATGTTCAGAAGGCCAACCAAATAGACCCCTTGCACGCGCGGTAAGTTACGTAGCAATGGTCCAAGCGTAATCGTAGCACCACCTGCGGCGCTGAAGGCAAAAAGACCAAACCAGATTGCTATTTCTTGTGTCGACATGCCTTGATCAACCATCATCAAGCGCATTGGCAGCATGATCATCAGGAGTGGCATCCGCATCGTGCCAAGCACTGCGAGCCAGCGTCCCATTCGGGGTTGGGTGAAAAACTTAAAGGCGTTTTTGAAGTTTACACGCGGCGCTCCACGAAGTCTGGCGGGTTCATCGATAAAAAACAAAGTGAAGAGCGGAAGGGCAAAGAGCACAGCTTGAATGAGCAACGCTGCGGTCCAGCCGATTTGATCATAGATGTATAGAAAGCCAAACCCACCAACGATCGCGCCACCATAAGCGCCAGCATTCTGAAACGTGCTCCCAAGCATTCTTTCGGATGGCTTCATGAGAGAAATGGCGAGGGCATCGACTGCAACGTCCTGCGTGCTAACTGCTAAAATAGCGACAAACAGTGCGATAAAAACTGGAATCAAATTGCCGCTGGGATCCGTGAAGGCGAGTGCCGCGACACTCACAATATGAAGCACAGAAAGAACGACGATCCACGACTTGTAACGGTCTTTGCCAAATCGATAGCGATCGATAAGCGGCGCCCAAAGAAACTTGATGATATAGGGCAGAGCGGCAAGTTGGACTAAACCAATTGTGGTCGCTGAATGTCCTTCCAGACGCATAATGATTGGCAATGCCATCACTGAGAAAAACAGCGGGATGAACTGAGCGGTGTACAAAAGACCGACTATCGTAAGAATTCGCCAACGCATTATGCTATCCTCTTTCAATCCGGCGTGGGATCGATGGAACTCTTTTCGCTCAACCACACACCCAGATTTTCATTACCAATTCACATCGATGCCCGCGCCGAATGTCAGCGGGTCGGCGACTGATCCGAGAGGGCCCGCGGCTCCGATCTGTCGACGATCGAACAGACCCAACTCATAATCTTCATCCAGTAGATTTTCACCGAACACGTAGACGGACCAGTGATCTCGGCGGTATCCAAATTTTCCGCTCAGCAAGTTGCGGTCGGAAATCGCCGTGAAGTCTTGCGCGCCGAGTTCAGAATAGGTCTCATCCACATAGGTATAGGTGCCGGATGCAAAGACGCCGTTGGCGCCATTGTAGGAAAACCCGAGCGCAGCGTTCCAGTTCGGTGAACCAGGGAAGGCATCGCCCGATAGATCCTGCCCATCAATGATAAACTCATCAAATTCGGTCTCGCTAATCCCGAGCGCACCGAACACTTCGAGCGTATCTGTGACCCTGATGTCGAGCTCAACTTCTAGCCCGCTAACACTTGATGATCCGGCATTTGCGATAAACTCGTCCAGTCCAGCAAAGCCATTCTCCGGCGTGAATGGGACTTGTTGGTCTTGCCAATCAAAATAGAACACATTGCCATTCGCAGACCAACGACCATCCGGCGCTGCATATCGGAAGAAGAGTTCGTAATTGTCGATGAACTCCTCATCATAGGGACGGACTTCGCCGAGCAGTAAAGCAGCGCTGAAGCCACCCCCTTGAACACCGCGGCTGTACAACCCGCCAACCGACAAAGCGTCGGTTACATCATAGCGAAGAGACGCTGAGGGAAGCACTTGGTCGAAGTCGGCATCATTCGCGAAGGTTGCAACAGCGCCCACCTGGTTGGTGACAGATTCAAAGCTACGGGTCTCTTGATTAAACCGAATGCCCAGAGTTGTTGCCAATCGATCCGTAATCTGGATATCAGCCTGCGCAAACAGGGCCGTCTGCTCAACCGATTGCTCGTTTGTTTGAAACTGGTTGAAGGGGATAAAGCCACCCATGCCATCGGGCAACACGCCCTGCAGATCAAAACTGTTCGTGTAATCACCATCGGAATGGAAAAGGCCGACCATGACCGTCCAACCATTTGAGATATAGTTTAGGCGAACTTCTTGACTCATGATTTCTTCTTCCACGCTCGTCCCAAGCTCGAAAAGTGGGAACGGCGATAAGTCGCCATCGAGACGCTGATCGGAAGAAAAGTCTCCATATCCGATTACCGCTGAGAGTGACCAGTTTTCATTCAACTCCCATCCAGCTTCGAGCGACGCGAAGTCAAATTCGGATGGATACTGTTCCTGTACATCCGATAGCTGCAAACGATCAAACACAGAGATGCCTTGCGTTGGATCTGAGATCACATTTGCGAAGGGGATTGAATCCGAGCGATTGCGCAAATAGGTGAGATCGAACTGTAGTCGATCAGACGCATGCGGCCGCAATTTGAATTGAGCGCGAACGGTCTCTTCATCAGTGCGCTGCACGTTATCTTGACCGGTTGTGGTATTCGTCACATCGCCGTCGGCCTGGCGCGTTTCAAGCGTGATACGTCCAGCGAGGATATCGTCGATAATTTCAACATTCTGCATGGTCGCGAGACGATAGGCGCCAAGATTACCCACTTCAGCGAGGGCGCGTCCTTCATATCCATCAAAGCTTGGATCGTTATAGTTGATTACGATAGAGCCAATCAGAGTGTTTGGCCCCTGAGCTACTGATTGTGGCCCGCGCAATATTTCAACTTGAGCCGCATCAAAAAGCGAAGGCTTCAAATAGTCTGTCGCCGACAAGCCTAATGCATTGCCATTGATCACGAGGGAAGACAGCGCATTTGTGCTATTAAACCCGTCAATTACGTTTGTATTTTTGACGCCGCGAATGCTGTAGGCGCCGAACAAAGTCGTGCCTGTAAACGCATTCGCCGTTCGATCGAAGATATCCTCAATATTGATAATTTTGTCGTCAATAATTCGCGACTCATCAAAAAGAGAGACGCTTGTTGCGGTGTCACTCTGTCCCAGGCCGAGCTTCGTACCGGTCACTATAACAGTGTCCTCGATACGCTCTTCATCAGTTTCTTGACCAACTGCGAACGCCGAAACAGACATCGCAAGCGTCAATGAAAGCAGGTATTTAGGTGTGAAACTCCAAACACTCATTCTACCAATTCCCCTTTATACTCATCGGACGAGCGCCGATGAATAGCGCTCTCAAATTGGCAGCATGAGTGATGATGGAATGAGCCTCTACCTCATTTGCGCGCAAAAAAGCTCGAATCCAGCTTTTTTTGATAATCATTCTCATCTATGGCTGAGTCATGCAGATTATTCCTGACCACGTCGTCGAACAGCGCCTGCGCGATATGGGAGGCGAAGCCGAGCACGTTAAAGTCACAGCTGACAAAAGCGTATTGGTGTTCCGCGCCAAAATGACCGCTCAGAGCGGCCCTATCAGGCGCGTTCCCGTCTTGTTTGTCCATTTGTGTATGGAAGGTGGGGGCCCGATCAAACAACAAGCCGGCATTAGCAATCTCGATACGGATTTACAGCCAGGCGACATCGGGGTCGCTCCGCCAAACCTAAGAGGATCCGGACGGTGGCCTGATATGCGCGTAATTACAGTTGGGATCGCGGTGGACGCAGTGGATGAGAGTTTCGGCCTGGATTTGACAAGATAGGTCAATAAGTCCGCGCTTACGCAGATTGTACAAGATCCGTTGTGCGAGGCGACGATGATGGATATTGGCTATACGCGTGCGAACGAAGTGTCTGACGCAACCCTCATTCATGCCGCTCACATGATCGCGCATCAGCTCTTGGATAGCCCTTTTGACGAAACCGAACTGGACCCTGGGATCGCTGCTTTACCGCAAAAGACCGTCTTGCGCGTTCAAGAGATGCTAGCGGAAAACCTCGATCGTCATGTCAGCGTCGACGAAATGGCGGAACATGTTGGGATAAGTCGACACCATTTTTCCCGGAAGTTTAAAGCCGCGACAGGTGAAACTCCGCATCAATATGCAATTAGAGGAAAGCTCGATCACGCCGCAAAGCTTTTGACGGAAGAAGAGGAGTCTAGCGTGATCTCGATTTCTCAGATGCTCGGTTATAGCAATCCCGCGCAATTCGCGAAGATGTTTAGACGACACTTCGGGCAATCGCCAAAGAACTGGCGCAAACGAAATTCGCGCTAAACCTTCGAAATACGGATTGATCACGCATCACTACTGATAGTGGTATCTGGGATTTCTAACGTCTGGTTTTAGGAATTAGCAGCCCCATTCATCGAAGCCGGAGAGTTCGGATCACAGCGAGCATTTGCGACCTCGCATGATAAAACGAAGAGAATTGAGCTAAAATGCAAACTCTCCATATTATGCAACGCCTGTATTTACAGGGCCTTTAGGGGCAAAAAGAAAAAAATTAACGCGCGAAACTTTTCTGACTTCCGGTTCAATTTGGACCGAACTATATTGGCTTTTCTCGAGGGTGTCTGGGGCGGCATTAACGTATTCCCGGAGCACCGGAATGAGACAACCAGACCGATTAGAGAGCCTGCCTCTCGCTGCCTTGAAACCAGCAAAATCGAACGCACGAACCCACAGCCCAAAACAGATCCGGCAGATTGCGGCATCTATCAAAGAGTTCGGGTTCACTAATCCTGTTCTCATAGACGAGACCCAATCCATCCTTGCCGGACATGGCAGGGTCGCAGCAGCTAAACTGATCGGGATGAAGGATGTTCCCGTCGTTCGAATTGAGCACATGACCGAAGCTCAGAAACGCGCCTACGTCATTGCGGACAATCAACTGGCTATAAACGCCGGTTGGGATGAAGCCATCCTCGCGATCGAATTAAGTGAACTGGCTGAATTAGATTTCGACGTGTCGACGATTGGCTTCGAAATGGGATTTGTCGATAGTATTATCGGCACGCTGGATCTCACTGATGACAACCCGGAAGATGATGTCCCCTGCCCTTCAGCAGGTCCATCCGTCACTCAGCCTGGCGATGTTTGGAAGATCGGGTCACATCGTTTGATCTGCGGCGACGCGCTCAAAGCTGAAACCTATGATCGGGTGTTGGCTGGCGCGCATGCAGATCTCATCTTTACAGACCCACCTTACAATGTGCCGATCGCTGGTCATGTCAGCGGCCTCGGTAAAAACAAGCATGGCGAGTTTGCCATGGCATCCGGTGAGATGAGCTCTGTTCAATTTGAGCAATTTCTTAGAACAGTATTTGGACATCTAATGCGCTCCAGCCACAATGGCTCAATTCATTATGTCTGCATGGAC
>CALFRH010000216.1 GCA_937919225.1 uncultured Parvularcula sp. | reverse complement strand
AAGGGTCGGTGTACGGCGCATCATAATCGAATACATTCTCCCGCCCCCCCTCGCGATGAAGCAGAATGTCCGGTTGCCCCTGCGTCGTTAAGAACGCGGTTTTCGCCGTTGTACCGGTAATAATAGCGTTGATCGAGCGAGTCGTTCCGTGAATGAATAAATCACCGCGACCAAGCAACGAGCTTAGCGGCTCACCAAAGGCCTCAGCGGCGACGTTTAAACTATCAATGACGCCATTGATCGGATCATCCGGCGTTGTCGGCGCCTTAAACATGAAGGCGCGCCCGTCATCATCCTCCACAACGAGATCCGTGAAGGTACCACCCGTATCAACAGCAAAACGCATCTATGTCGTGCTCCACTGTGTTATGCTGAGGTTTGTGATGCTCAGATGTTGGTTTCGACCTCTTCGCAAAGCCATGTTTTCACGATCCCACTTTATAGCAAACACGGCAAGTTAGGCAGTGCCGCCGTCCGACCGCACCACACGCCGATGCGAGACTATTCGCCTTCATCCAAGCGCGAGAATTCGGTTATGGACTATTTTTTTCACTTTTCAATAACAAAATAAATATGGTACTATTTTGTACATTTTGAAATTGTACCAGATCCGCCTAACGTCGCATCTCGCAGGAAAGGAAAAGTCGCTTGACGTTAAAAGCCACAGACTTTGCCGTGGATACGCCGAGTTTTGAAATCGATCTCAACACAGTGCGACGCCAGTTCACAGCGCATGTAGAGCTTTTTTCGTTCGCTAGGGTCTACTTCGCGGCAAAAGCGAACGCTCACCGCGCGGTTCTCGCAACGCTTGCTGATCTTGGGTGCGGCTTCGACGTTTACTCTGCCCACGCAGCGCATATTTGTTTAAAGGCGGGTGGTGATCCTTCGATCATATATTATGATCGCTTGGATGCTCCCATTGATGACGTGGCACAAGCTTACGAAGCTGGCGTACGCCGGTTTTCCGTTGGCTCACTGGCTTATCTCAAGGCGATCGCGCCAATTATTCCTGAGGCGGAAATCCTATGCCGGATTCGGTATCCGTTTCCTTCAGAACCTTATAAACGTTGGCAAACGCTTGGCGCGCTCCCCGACGAAATCGCAGAGATTGCCGCAACCGCCAGTACGAACGGCCTCAGATTTCGGGGCATTAATACGCACCTTGGCACGCAGCAACTCGATCTCGGGGTTTGGGAGTTCGCCATTGCACACATAAAGCGAACCCTTGATGCCGTTCGCCCCCATATTGAGGACCGCCCCATAATCAACCTCGGCGGCTCCCTTCCCATCAGCTACTGCACCCAAGCGCCCTCCCCAACCCTGGTGGCCACGGCTATCAAAGGTGCCTTATGGCGGCACTTCGGAGAGATTGACCCGAACCACGGCCCGATTATCGAGATTGAGCCAGGTCGAGCGCTTGCTGGACCCGCAGGGACGATTTGGTCCCCCGTGGAAGAGATAATTGAAGGCGACCCAAGCCTTATCCGCCTGCCTGATAATGTTGCCCAGGCTGTGTTCTATCAGATGCTGGACTATGGCATACACTACCCCGTCGACACGACCTATTCCCGTACAGAGGAAAAAAAGAACTATGTTCTTACCGGCTGTGATCACCGGGGAAATAAGGTAACGCTGCACGATTATCCGTATAGGCTACCTATCGATATTAAAGTTGGCGATGTACTGAAGATTCAACAAACCGGTGCCTATTGCAACTTTGATCATATGACCCAGGACGAACACGAATATATGACAACGGTTCTCCTGGACGACTAACGATACTCACCCCGAAGATTGGATTGATAATGCCAGGACCCAACCACTATGACGCCGTTATTATTGGAGGCGGCCACAACGGATTAACGTGTGGATATTATCTCGCCAGCGGGGGGATGCGCGTTAAAGTGATTGAACGGCGCGGTATCGTCGGCGGCGCCGCGATAACAGAGGAATTTCATCCCGGGTTTCGAAATTCGGTAGCCAGCTACTCAGTGAGCCTTCTCAATCCTAAAGTGATTGAGGATATGGATCTGGCACGACACGGGCTTGAGCTTAAGATCAGGCCACTGCCTTATTTCCAACCACTCGATAGTCAAAATTATCTCATCATCGATCGAGATGCTGAGCGCACCCGCAACGAAATTGCCAAGTTTTCAGCAAAAGACGCGGAAGCATATGCAGAATTTCATGAGCGCCTGGAACAGGTTTGTGACTTTTTGCGTACAATGCTGCTCAAGACGCCGCCAAACTTTGGCGGCGGGTGGCGCGATCTTTTGGCCATGGCGGTTGCCGCCAATGAAGCGCGCAAAACCGGCAACGTCACGCAGCAGGATATATATGATCTGTTCACCAAAAGTGCGGGCGATCTCCTTGACAGTTGGTTCGAAAGCGCGCCCATCAAAGGCCTTCTTGGATTTGATGCCATCATTGGCAACTACGCCAGTCCCTACACTCCTGGATCCGCATACGTTCTTCTTCATCATGTTTTTGGCGAAGTGAACGGCGTCAAAGGTGCCTGGGGACATGCGGTCGGCGGCATGGGGGCGATCACCCAGGCGATGGCGAAGGCGTGCGAGGAAGTCGGTGTCGATGTCATGCTTGACGCACCGGTCGCAAAGGTCCTGACCGAGAATGGTCACGCTGTGGGCGTCAGATTAGAGAATGGAGAGGAGATAAGGAGCGATATCGTCGTGTCGAACCTTAACCCGAAACTCCTTTATACAAAGCTCATTGACGAAGATGATCTTCAAGATGACTTTCTACGACGGATGAAGGGTTGGCGGTGCGGGTCCGGAACATTTCGGATGAATGTCGCCTTATCAGAACTGCCCAATTTTACCAGCCTGCCGGCGCACGACCCGGGGGAGCATCATGCGTCAAGCATCATTATTGCGCCATCTCTTGATTATATCGATAAAGCGTATCACGAGGCGCGCCTCTCGGGCTGGGCGTCTAAGCCTGCCATTGAAATGCATATTCCCAGCGTTATTGACGATACGTTAGCGCCGCCAGGCCAGCATGTGGCCAGCCTATTCTGCCAACAGTTCGCGCCGCACCTGCCTAACGGCGATCCTTGGGCCGATCATCGCGAAGAGGTCGCGGATCTCATCATTGATACGGTAACCGAGTACGCACCAAACTTTAAAGATGCCGTCCTTGGACGAATGGTATTGTCGCCCGAGGATTTGGAAAGCAAGCTCGGCTTGGTGGATGGAGACATCTTCCACGGTGCCTTAACGCTAAATCAAATTTACAGTGCACGACCGACCCTCGGATACGCAGACTATCGTGGTCCCTTAACGGGCTTGTACATGTGTGGATCAGGTACACACCCCGGCGGCGGCGTCACAGGTGCCCCAGGTCACAACGCAGCCCGTGAAATTTTGAAAGATCGAAAACGCGGTGTCCGCCGGACGACTCCGCCCCTCGCAAGAAAGGCAAACGCATGACTTATGACAACTTCCCATTGATTGATCATCACTGCCATGGTGCCGTGAAAAAACCTGTCGATACTGATAGTTTTGCCCGGCTGATGAGTGAGAGCTTCCGTCCTGCTCCAGAGGGTACCGATCCATTCTTGAAGCCGTTGGGTCTTGCTGTGCGCAAACACTGCGCGCCCCTCTTAGATGTGGACCCTCTAGCGCCAATGAGCGCATATTTAGAGAAACGTGACGCGGTTGGCCCTGAAGAGGTTAATCGCAGGTTCCTTAAAGCTGCAAATGTTACGTCGTTTCTGGTTGATACTGGGCATTGTACAGATGAGTTGCTATCGCCGGCGGAAATAGAGTCATTGTCTGGCGTCCCCTCCTTTGAAGTGGTCCGCATTGAAGCGGTGATGGAGACCGTAGCCGGTCAAGCCTCAAGCGCCGCTGACTTTCGTCAAAAGTTTGAAGCGCTTTTGTTCGAACGATGCAAAAACGCCGTTGGCCTCAAAAGCGTCGTTGCCTATCGGTGCACATTCGCCATCGATCAAACGCGACCGTCGCAGTCGGACGTCGATGCCGCATTTGATGTATGGCGCTCCCAGACACCGGAGGGAAAAAGCTTCCGTGTCGAAGATCCCATTCTCGTGCGATACGGCCTTTGGGTGGGAGCAGATTTAGCGCGTCCAAGGCGATTGCCCATTCAGCTTCATGTGGGCATTGGCGACCCAGACGTTTACATGCACGCATGCGATCCCACACATTTCACAGATTTTTTGCGGGATATGGAAGCATGGGAAATTCCAATCACGCTATTACACAACTACCCCTTTGTGCGTGAAGCCGCTTGGTTATCTGAGATATTCCAGAATGTTTATTACGACGTAGGCGTCATCTTACACTTTACCGGCGCGTCGGCCCAACGGCAAATGGATGAAGCTTTAGAGCTAGCGCCCTTTTCGAAGCATATGTTCAGCTCCGATGCGTTTGGACTGCCGGAGTTCCACTATCTTGGCGCTCTGTTCTTCCGGCGTACATTAGCGCACAGACTTGAGTCATGGGTTCGTGACGGTGCATGCACAATTAATGATGCAGAACAGATCGCGAAAGCCATAAGCGCCGACAATGCTCGCCGCATTTACCAACTCGAGGTTTAGCGCGCCCCCAGAGCAAACCGCGTTAGACTTGCTTCCGAGGTTTGCTCTAGGTTCTCTGTTTTGTCGTACCGCGCAATGCCAAAACCGATTTCTAGCGCCGAGCGACCGCATTGTGGATCAAAGAAATTTTAGTCCACGTGCGAAAAGCAAAAAGACTTAGTAGTAGTGTAGTAGCATCGAACAGATTGGGTCAGAACACCCGTGAGGCTACGAGCGTTTACCCTTCGTCCCCAAAAACTCGTCCAATCCTCCACCACCGAAGGTGGAGCTTTTTTGACCATACAAAAAGACGGCGCCCGTTAAGGCGCCGCCAGAGTTTAAGCATCGATACGGTATCAGGATAGTGAGCTTGGTACCACTAAGATACGTATCGATACTTTATTTTCCACCGAATGATTTCCGCCAAACAACACGCACCGTTGCACCCTGCGCCGGAATATAACCCGATGAAGAAAATCGGTTGAACGCGCCAGCTTGAGAATCGACTGGGAAATAAAGCTCATTGAAGAGGTTCTCTATCCCAATATCAAACTGACCAGCTTCCTCAAGGTCGAATGTCCCAAAGAGGTCCGCCACAAAGAAGCCATCGACAGCTGTATCATTCACCTCTGCCTCGTCATAATCGAATATGTTCGTTGCAGAGAACCGTCCACGGAACCAAGATGTCGGCTCATATTCAATGTAGGCCGTCAGTTTTGGTGGCGACACGACGTCAGCAGCAAAATCGATGAAATCACCTGTGTTATTGGCGTCGACTTGCCCTCGTTGCCAGGTAAAGTTCCCCCCCGCAGTAACAGTATTTGTAAGGATAGCATCTAACGTCGCTTCGACCCCCCAATACTCCTCAGGTCGCTGAACAGAATCCGTTTCGCCTGTTAACAAATTGACTGTTGTCAACCGAGACCCGAGGTCGGATTCGTTGAAGAACGCTGACAGTGTCGCTTTCAAACGATCCCCTGAATATCGAATACCGATTTCATAATTGTCTACGACCTGGGCCTTGGCATCCAGCTCCTCAAGCGATGTTGTTTGGACGGACGGTCCAAACGGATTAATCCCTCCTGACAAAGACCTGATAACGCGTCCAAGCTCTTGCACGTTGAAGCCTTGCGAGAAATTCAGGAAGAACTGCACCTGATCGGTTACGTCGACGACCGCACCGGCGTTGAATACGGTTTCGTTAAAGTCAACCTCGCCGCCGGTGACGACCCTCGTGAACAACGAACTTGCCGGGCATGGCCGCACAAGCGACGCGCACAATTGCCGACTGATCGTATCCTGAGAAAGGGTGGCCGCCTCATGCCTCACCCCTGCGCGTAGCGTTAGGGTATCATTCACCGGGAACTCAAACTGTGCAAACCCAGCATAAGACTTCTGATCGATATCGACAATCGGAGAGTTAAGGGACGTACTGTCGAAGGGCGAAAAACTAATCAGTGGATTAACAAACGCCTGAGTGAAAAGCTGATTATTATAATCAAAGCCCCACAGCACGCTCGCGTCTGAAAGTATGAAATCGAGCGGAGATTCGATATCAATGCGCACCCCACGGTTCTCAACTTCGGTGAAAACATTTGAGGCCGCAGTGGTCGCTGGAAGATAACGTTCTGTATCGGATACGAAACCGAGTATACTGAGTGAACTTCCGAATATATCATCATTTCCGTAAGCAAGACTTACGTTGAGCGCTTGTTGTTGGCGATCCCGAACGCCATCCACGGCGCAATCGTCTAGATTACCATCTCCGTCAGCATCACATATGATATCTTCCTCGGTACCTGGGAAAGTAGCAAAGTCCGTAAACGTATGGGATCCATCACCCCAACCCGCATCCCCGCGCGTGAAGATAACACCGGTTGGCTTTTGACCGCCCTCACCCCCTACAGGAAATGCGCCACCAGTGGGGAGACGGTATTCCTGTTTCGCTTTTTCAACATAGGTAAAGTCGAGATCAATCCGCTGGGTATCGTCAATATTATACCGTAAATCGGTGAGGAAATTGTAAGAGTTCTCATTTGTATCGCGTCCTTGGGAGAAAGGACGATCCGGCACCACATCACCGTCTGCATCGAAATCATCGTTGGTAAAGCGGAAGCCGCCGCCAACACGATATTGCACTTTCCCGATAGAGCCTGATCCAAATAGAGAAGCATCTTGCGCAATACCGCTTCCCGAAAATTCCACCAAAGAACTCTCAATACCAACAGTTGCATCGAACCTTAGAGGCCCTTCACCAGGCCCTTTGGTAATGATGTTGACGATCCCGCCAACGCCGCCAAATCCATAGACCGCATTCGATCCGCGGATAACTTCAATACGGCTGATCTGATCAGGTGATATATTACCCAACTGAAAATCTTGAGCAGATAGCAAGGATTGCTGTTGCGGCACACCGTCGATCAGTAATAGGCCCTGGCGCCCCCGGATCTGAAACCCCTGGTCACTTTGGGATTCGGTCGTCACATTTACGCCTGGTACGTTGGAAAAAAGCACTTTACTGAAATCATTCGAGATCGAAAAAGCTTGTTCCAGAAACTCTTCGTTTAAAACCGTGACTGATTGAGAGAGGGCGCCGACCGGTCGCTCAGAACGCGTCGCTGTAACGACTATTTCGTCTTCAAACTTGCGATCCTCCGCAACTTGCGCATTCGCAGTACCTGTGAGCGCGGACAGCGCTGCCCCACACAGTAGTATTTTTTTCTTCATTTTCGTTCCCCTGTTGATTTTTGTCTGGACAGGCGGCGACGCCACAAATTCCCGTTTGAAAGCCGCCTGACCAAAATTGAAAATTGGTTTTTCTGCGTCAGTATCTCACGCTACCATATTTTTTGTATAAAAAAATACATTCAATCAACAATATTACTTTTTGTTGATTTTATACCACACAGATACGCCCCACGGCAGCCGCGACTGCGACCGCAATTGCAACTCATTATCTTATACTTTTGGATAGGATCACTTCGTCATTCTAAGGAGTGATTATGTGGGATCGAACAACGAAAACCGAGGCTGCGCCACTATAACGGTTCGCGATTCCTAAGGAATGCAAACCGTTGCACCCGCCACTAAGAACTCCATGGCACCCGACGAGACGATAAAACAGAGCATTGATGCTTTATATGCACCAAGTGTTGATACGCACCATGAACTGATTACTCACAATCGCCCTTAATGGGGCGAAAGGTCATCAAACACTAAGCGCATTCACAGGCGGAACAGCATTGTGCCAATTTTTGGCTTCCTCTAACTGCAATGCCAGAGCGAATAAGAGCTCATCATCACCATATTTTCCGGAGAACATTGAGCCAATGGGTAAACCTGACCGCGATACACCCAAAGGAACCGACATGCTTGCCGCCCCGGCAACATTGTTGGGGGTCGTAAAGGCGACATATTTTCGTACACGATCATAAAGGGTGTCAAACTCAATCGTCGGAGCCAGCTCACCAATAGTCTTCGCCGGTGTCGCCATGGCGGGTGATAAAATCAGATCAAACGCATTTACATCCGTTTCGTATGCATGCTGAAAATTCTGAAGTCTCTCAAAGGCTTGCGGAAAATCTGCCTGATGATCAGAATAATGCTTCGTGAGATCGAGCGTCCAGGGCTCAAGAATATCTTCACTTGGCTCCTTTCCCGTAAACTCACTGGCGGCATTGACACTCCTCGTCGCACCCGCCCCCCACAGCAAGGTGAAATCTTCTGAGAGCTGTTCATAATCAAGGGAATAACGGAAGGGCTCAACCGTATGCCCCAGATCTTCACAAAGCTTCGCCGTCTTCTCAATTTCTGCGACCACATCAGGATCTACGGGTGTCCCCAGCGGTGCATCGGTCATCAATCCGATACGGATCGGCCGGTTTAGCGGTGCTAAGTTACCAAGACGCCCAAGGGGGAAGTCCCCCTCCGCAATCTGAAACAGAGCTATCGAATCCCGAACAGTGATCGTTTCTGCGTGTTCTACAACGATGCTAAAGTCTCGTGGAGGGCCCGGTCGTATCGGTAAACGTTCGCGTGAAGGCTTGAACCCAAAAACCCCACAAGTCGCAGCGGGTGCGCGAATTGATCCGCCTCCGTCGCTACCATGGGCAAAGGGAACGACACGAGCGGCCACAAGGGCAGCTGCCCCGCTTGAGGACCCCCCGGCATCCCTCGATAAATCCCACGGGTTCCGCGTTGCACCTGAGGAAAGAGGCTGCGCTGATGGTAAAAGCCCAAATTCGGGGCTCGAAGACTTACCGAGGCTGATGACACCAGCCGCCCGCCAAGACGCAGGCAGCCTGTCATCCTTCTCCTCCGGCTTTGCTGTCGCATACCCAACACTGCCCTTTTGGGTGACATGCCCCTTCCAGTCGGAGAGATCTTTTATGAAGGTCGGAACTCCTGCGAAGGGGCCGTTGGCAAAGGTACCCTGCTGGGCTACTTCCCGCGCTTCATCAAAGTAGGAATAGACAATAGCGTTGAGTTGCGGAGCAACAGCTTCTGCACGTTTAATCGCCCCGTCAATGACCTCAACCGCACTGATCTTACCCGACCGGATCGCATGGGCGGTGCCAACGCCATCCATTCCGTCTGGTAGGCCATTGGAAACGGACGGCGTCTTCGCGGTACCCGAAACATCTCCGGCGCCACCACAAGCCGTTGCTAAAATACTGGCAGAACTCAGAGTAATGAATTTACGCTTAGACAGCATCATGATAGAGGTAACTCCTTAAGCAAACAAACTGACACTTCTATACTGAGATTTGCTTATTTATAGCGGTGCCAACATGTTTTCATTTTCCCGCTTGCAAGTGCGGGTATCTAAAATCTCGCCCCATCATTCCGAAGCAGCACGCCGTTTAAGGGCAGCTCGGTCAATTTTACCATTGGGCAGCATCGGGAACTCATCAACAATCTCAAAAGACTTCGGGACTTTATAGTTGGCGAGTTGCTCGCGCAAGAAGGCGTTCAGCTGGTCAATGTCCACCTTCTTCCCTCCAGCAACATCGAGATAAGCATGTCCAACTTCTTGGAACCTGGGATCCGGTTTCGCAATAACAACAGCAGCAAATATGTCTTCATGCTGAATGAGGACCTGCTCTATCTCAAGGGGGAAAACATTATAGCCACCGGATTTAAACATCTCTTTCGACCGTCCGGCGAAGGCGATCAGCCCGTCATCTTGCACCGCACCAAGATCACCGCTGCGGAAATACCCGTCAGGGGTGAAGGCCTCTTTGGTGGCTTCAGGATTATTGAAATATTCGGACATACAGACCGGGCCAAACACCTGAATTTCACCGACCTCACCTGGGGGCAACGGGTTGCCAGCTTCATCACCAACGCGAACGCTGACGCCCGCAATGGGTTCGCCAATACGACCAGCCGTTATCTCCACCGAGGCGCCCTCAGGGGTATGCGTGACAAGACCGCATGTTTCCGTCTGCCCATAAATTGTCACCAACCGGGCTGTTGTTTCTTGAAAACGGTTGAGGATCGTTTCGGGTGTTGCCCCCCCTCCCAACATCACAAGCTGGTAGATATCCAACACCTTTGGGGACGCATTAGGCACTTTTGACAACATATCCAAAACCGTCGCCATCAGTGTCGCGATCGACGCCTTATGCTCGAATGCCAGCGCCATCACGACCGGAAGATCAATCCGTTCATGGAATACGATTTTGCCGCCATAGACAAACGTCATCAATGTAATGACATTTAGCCCGCCGACATGGTTGATAGGGGCGTATGAGAGTGTGCATTTGAGCGCGTCCCCGATCCACTCCGCATTTGCGCAAGCCGACCAACAGACGGCGCGGTGGGATAGCACAGCCCCTTTCGGCTGGCCCGTAGATCCGGATGTATAAACGATAGCTGCCGGGTCGTCCGGCGCCAGAGCATCACGAACTTCATTGAGCTGAGCGTCAGAGACGGCCTCCCCCCCATTGGAAAATTCAGATGGAACCTCAGCACCACTGTCCGACGACTCCATTGGCACAACATGGCAGTGTTGCGGTGCCAGACGCTTCATTTCTTCAGCATAGTTCCGATCATCGAACGGAGATTGAACAAAAAGAACAGTTGGGTCTGCATCGTCAATAACGCGACTATATTCTTTTTCCGTATATTTGGGGTTCAACCCAAACCATACCGCTCCAATTGAAGTCGCTGCCAAATATATTTCAAAGAAGGCGATTCCTGGCGGCGCCAAGACCCCCACTCGATCCCCCTTTTGAATACCTGTAGACAGAAGAGCCTTAGCAATGACGTCAACACGATCAACAGCTTGTTGATACGTAAACGTCCTACTCCCCTCTACAAAGGCGATCTCGTCCGGTCGCTTCGATAAGTGACTCGCGATAATAGAGTTTATTGTTGTAGGGTAAGCAGCAGAATGGTTGGACAGTTGCGACATTG
>CALFRH010000215.1 GCA_937919225.1 uncultured Parvularcula sp. | reverse complement strand
GAGGTTTTGAAACCAATGGTCAAACAACTGATCATCACGCTCACCAAAAATACGGCTGCGTTCTTTCCCAATAAGAGAAAGGTGCCGGGGACCCCTGACGGACGGGGGACGGCTGACCAGTTCGCTGCGACCTATCGAGAGCGAGAGGGCGCACGGCAGGAAAAACGTCTTGAAAAAGATCGTGAAAAGTACAGCCATCAGCGTCGGGAAAGCCGACAAAACAGCTTTACGGTGGCCAGCCTATCCATGCCTGATCGCGGAATTTCAATAGATGGTGTTATCCTCGAGGCCTCCCACAACGGCTTAACATTCCGTCCAGCGACAAATTATATTGAGAATCGCATCGGTGAGTCTATTCAGATTCTGGTGGGCCCAGCGGCGCGGAATGGGATTGTCCGTTCAGCGCGTCCGGATGGGTATGGTATACAGCTGTTCGACCCGTTGACAGATGACGACCTTGTGTTGATCGCTGAGGAAAGTGTGGACCTTCAGGGGTATAAGGCGGCCTAAGGCGTTGATCTGGCCCTGTTACAGGTCAGGTGGCCGAGGGGGCGGTGAACAAAAGCCCAAATCGCTCATTAATGGCCGAAATTTGATCCGGACGCTTACAAACGATCAAATAGCGGTGGGTTGAAGGATAGAGCGCGAACCGTCGCTCTGTCCCCGCGCCAGCGAGTTCTTCGTTCATTCTTTGGAACACGCTGAGATCCGCAACCTCATCCTGGACGCCTAGGTCCCAGCGGGTTTCGTCGTCACCGCGAACCACCGTCAGACGCGCGGCCTGTCCCACAAGATCCACATAGTCGCTGAAATAGTGGCCATCGAGGAGGGGCCGGGCAAGCCGCTGCAACTGGGTGGCGATATCGCGATAGGAGCCGTGCCCGCGAATGGCTCGGCTATCAAAGTGCCACACATCGTCGGAATAGTGTCCACTCCCCCCGTCGGTCTGTCCCGCTGGGTCAAGGCTACCCATCACTGAAAGCCAGGCGAGGGGGGTGTCGGCTTCATTAGGGTCAATCCGCTGGGCAATATCGCTGGGGTCTGCGCTGTCGCTGAGGTGCAGTCCGAGGTCAGCTAGGAGGGTCACACGTTCGGCAAGACTAGCGGGCAGTTGCGGGGTCTGAAGCGGCTCATCATGCGTTATTGGAGGGTCAGTCGCATCCTCAGCGGCAGGCAATAGGGGCGCCGCCGCGGCTGGGCCCTCCGTCACCGCTGCCGCCCGGGCGCGCATTTTCCTCATCCAACCAAACATTTAACCCCTCCCGCGGGGTGAGAATCACGGGGCCGACGGGCCCTTGAATTAACCTTTTTCCCTGGCTCGTTCTGCGTCAGGTTTCAACAATTGTGCCTGTTTATTCGGAAAACACGAAAGCGCCCCCCGATCATAGTGATCGTCTAGCCCCCAGAGTGTGCCAAAATAAAGAGCGAAACAACAATAGCTCAACACTTTGCGTTGCTGGGCTGAACCTGGCAAAGGTCAATATAATCAACGCGGCGGGGCCTATGGCTGATCATCGGCTTATTCACATTGAAATTGACGAACGCTCGCTTGCGTCGAGCACCAGCGACATCCAGTACGAGCGAAAAGTAGCCATGCGCGATTTGTTGGCTGAAAATACATTCCGTCCGGTGGGTGTGGACCATGAAGGTCCATTCTCCCTCCACTTGAAAGAACGGGATGGTCGCCTGGTGTTTGAAATCACCGCTGAGGGCACTGAAGGCGTGGTCGCACACTACCTGTCGATGAGTTCGTTCCGGCGCCTGATCAAAGATTACTTCATGCTTTGCGAGACCTATTACGATGCGATCAGGGCCGCGATGCCCGAAAAGCTGGAGACCGTCGATATGGCCAGGCGGGCGGTTCATAATGAGGGGACAGAGGTCCTGATGGACCGGCTCAAGGGCAAGATTGAGGTGGATTTCGATACCGCTCGGCGCCTCTTCACCCTTATCTGTAGTATCGCCTTGAGGGCCAGCAATCGGGGAGATGCCTAATGGCGGTGCGGTCAATCCTCTTTGCGTGCAATATGAATTCTGTTCGTTCGCCAATGGCTGAGGCGATCGCCAAACAGCTGCTTGGTGAGGACATCCGTGTCGATAGTTGCGGTGTCTATGAGGGTATTGAGGATCCGTTTGTCGCCATGGTGCTAAAGGAAAAAGACATCCCCGCCCCAGCCCACACGCCCCAAGATTTTGGCCAGGTCAACTTGGCCGATTACGACCTGGTCATTGCGCTTACGGCGAAGGCTGCGGGGGAGGCGCGGCGACTTGGCGCCAAAGTTGAGTTTTGGGAAACCCCAAATCCCACCGATGTGCGGGGCCCTGAGGCGGCACTGATGGACGCCTACCGTGCTGCCCGTGACGGCCTCACCCAAAAAATCACTGAGCATTTTGTGAAGCGTTAGGCTCGGGTGACGGGCGCTTTACGCTTGACCTTTGCGCCTGCCGCGCCCAAATCGCCGACTTCGCGTCAAATAAAGGTCGTCATGGCGAAAGAAGAGTTACTCGAATTTTCAGGAACGGTGGAGGAGCTTTTGCCCAATGCCACCTTTCGGGTGAAACTTGAAAATGACCATGAGATCATTGCCCACACCGCGGGCAAGATGCGCAAGAACCGCATCCGTGTCCTTGCGGGGGACAAGGTGCTGGTGGAAATGACCCCCTATGACCTCACTAAGGGGCGCATCACCTATCGCTTCAAATAAAGCGAGTTCGCTGCCGGTGCGGCTTATCTTGGCCAGCGCGTCGCCGCGGCGACATCAATTGCTTGGCCAGCTAGGCCTGACCCCCGACGAGATTATTCCTGCTGACATTGACGAGACGCCGTTGACTGGTGAGGTGCCGCGAGATCTTGCGGGGCGACTAGCCACCAGTAAGGCAAAAGTGGTCGCTGACAGCCATTCTGGGGCGGTGATCTTGGCGGCTGACACGGTCGTGGGGGTAGGGCGCCGGATTTTGCCCAAAACCGAAGAACGGGAGGAGGCGGCCCAGTGCCTCAACCTTCTGTCCGGACGGTCCCACCGGGTGTTCACCGGGCTTTGTTGTGTCGGCCCGGACTCAGGTACCATCCGTACTCGCATTGTTGAGACCCGGGTAAAAGTCAAACGTCTGTCCCGTGAAGAGATAAATGCCTATCTTGACTGCGCCGAGTGGCAGGGGAAGGCCGGGGGGTATGGTATTCAAGGTGCCTTCTCTGCTTTTATTCCGTCCATCATTGGCAGCTATTCCAACGTGGTGGGTCTCCCCCTTTATGAGACGGCGAACCTGTTGACCGCGGCCTTGGGGCGACCGCTTTCCTTTGCAGGCGCTCCATGACGCATGTTTTATTGTTCGATGAAACCCCTTTCGACTTGCGCGCAGCGCGGGCGGAGGAGGGTGAGGTGGTGGAACTTGCCTACCATCATCCGCTTACGTCTCAGCCCCTACGGGGCGCGCTATATCAGGCTAAGGTCACCGACCTCGATACCCGTCTTGGGGCGGCCTATTTGACCCTTGGCGAAAGTCCGGGGTTCCTTCGCCGGAAAGGTAAGTTGCCGCAAATCGGCAAAACCCTCCTTGTAGAAATCAAACGTGAACCCTTTGGCGGAAAGGGGGCAGAGGTCACCGACAAACCGGTGCTACGGCTTCCCCTTATAACGCAGCCCATCGGTCATTCCCCGCGGCCGGGCCCCATTGCGGCAGAGGAGGAGGCTTTGGATGAGGAGGCGTTGCCGACCATCGACCCCCCAAAGGGCCTTGGCGCTTTGGGGGCGACGCCGCCTGAGGCGGTGCTGCTGGCTCGCCTTGCTGATGGGGGTGTTGATGAGGTGCACGTCACTTCACCGGATTTGCGCGGGCGGTTGATGGCCATCCTTGGTGATGCCGTGCCGGTGACGGTGGTGGATCCCGCGCCCCTGAGGCGAGCCTTAGATGAGGCCGAGGGTTTAGCGCTTGATCGGACAATCAGCCTATCCGGCGGTGGACGGATCATCATTGACGAAACCGAAGCGCTGGTCGCTGTCGATATGGATTTAGGCCGACAGGCTGGTCAATCGCAAAAAGGGGCGGCGGATCGTCTGCTGGGGGAGGCGCTGAGCGCCCTTGGTGCTCACGCCCGTCTCGCGGCTCTCGGCGGTCAGATTGTTGTTGACGTCCCCCGGGCTGCCATTGCGGCACCAAAGATCATCCGTGATCGCCTTACCCGATGTTTTAGACCCCTCGGGCGGGGGAGTGTCCCGGCAGTGACCCCTGAAGGGGTGTGCGTTGTCATCGCACCGCGTCCTGGTCCATCGGTCTTGGAACGCTTAACCGAAGAAGGGCGCGGCGGCATTCGACCTGCCCGTTGTTGGCGCGCACCGGTGGCGGCCGCCCGGGCCTATCGTGCGGTGTCTGAGGCATTGGCGACCAATCGAACCACCACGATGACCCTGGCACTTAGCCGGCGGGTTGGCGACCTTTGGGAAAAGGCAAAGGCGACTGAGGCCCTTACCCAGGCATTTGGCGCCCGTTTGCAGGTGGCGCCTGATGGGGCACAATGGGCCTCTGAAGAGGAGTATCGCCTTGACCAAGCCTAACGCTATTTCCGCAAAACCGGGCGGCAAGTGTGCCATTTGCGGCAAGCCGGTCTCCGCCCACTATCGACCCTTTTGCTCCAAACGCTGTGCTGACGTGGATTTGAACCGTTGGTTAACCGAAGGCTATTCTATTGCGGGCGCAGATGATGAAAGTGCGCGGGTCTCCGAAGAGGAGTGACGGGTTGGTTTTGAACGACTTCATCGCCCGTCGAGACGACCTCATCCGACTTGGCCCTACGAAGGACCGCCATCCATGACCCAAAGCGCCGACGATACCCTCCCGCATCTCCTCCTGGTGGATGATGAGCCATCCATTCATGAGCCGCTTGCAGACTATCTGTCCACCAATGGCTACCGCACCAGTGTGGCGGAGCGGGCGGCGACGGCGCGGGAAATCTTGGAGAGCACCCATGTGGATCTCCTTCTCGTCGATATTATGATGCCGGGGGAGGATGGGCTTAGCCTGACGCGAGATGTACGTGCCCGCTCAAACGTGCCGGTCATTTTGGTGACTGCCAAGTCAGAAGACACAGACCGCATTGTGGGCCTAGAGATGGGGGCCGATGATTATGTGGTGAAACCCTTTAACCCGCGGGAACTCCTCGCCCGGATTAAAGCCGTTCTTCGCCGGGTCACCCCCGTTGCCCAAGTGGAAGGGGAAAAGGCCTACCGGTTTGCCGGTTTCACCTTGGACGAGAGTGCGCGCACCCTCACCGATGTTGAGGGGGAGGAGATTACCCTTACCGGCGGCGAGTTTGCGTTGCTCCACACCCTCGTGGAACGGGCCGGGCGGGTGCTGAACCGCGATCAGCTCTTGGACCTGACCCAGGGTCGCGAGGCGGGCGTGTTTGATCGCTCAATTGATAATCAAGTCAGTCGTTTACGGAAGAAAATTGAAGAAGACCCCAAGGCGCCAGCTATTGTCAAAACCGTTCGGGGTGGCGGCTATGTGCTGGCCGCGAAGGTCACGAAAGCATGAGGGTGCCGGGCCGCTCCCTCGCCGGTCAACTGGCGGCTGTGCTGGCGGTGGCACTGCTTATTGCGCAGGCAATCAATTTTGTTCTTCTCTCCCAGTCTCGTGACCGCCTTCGGGATGCGAAGTTCGACGTTGCCATTGAACGGTTCGTGGGGTTGTTAGAGCGCGAAGAGGTTATCCGCCGATTGCAACAAGGGGGCGAGCGGCGAAACCCGCGGTGGATGCGTGCAGTGACGTTTACTGCTGAGCCGGTGGCCGCCACCTTTGATGTTCGTCCTCGCCCGACCGAGCGGCTGCGCGCACGCCTCCGGGAGCGGGATCGGCTTGCCGATAATGCGCTTGTGGCCACCCAACGCCTTGGTACCGCGTCCGATGGGACATCCGGTAGGCGACATGCAGTGGTTCTTTCTATCCCGCTTGAGGATGGAAAATGGCTAAATGCGACGCAGCCTTTGCCGCCCGAAGCCCCCCTCCGCGCGGCGCCCCTGATTTTCCAAACTGTGGTAATCTATGGCATCCTGATGGCGGCGGTTTTCCTCCTTACTCGGAGATTATCCCAACCCCTGTCGCGGTTAACGGCGGCCACGCGAACCATGATGACCGATACACCATCAGCTCCCTTGGTGGCGGAGGGGCCAGAAGACATCCGGGCCTTAACGGTCGCCTTTGAAGAGATGCGCGGTCGAATTCAAAAACTCTTTAGCGAGAAGGATGTGATGCTGGGCGCGATTGGCCATGACCTTCGCACGCCGCTCACCTCCTTACGCATTCGGGCAGAGGGGGTGGAGGACGACAAGCGCCGCGTCGCGATGATCGCCACCATCGATGAGATGTCGCTTATGCTTGAGGATATTCTTGCGCTGGCGCGTCGAGGGCAGGCCGCAGGGGATCGCGAAGAAGTCGACCTGGCACACGAAGCAGCAATGGTCATAGAGGGATTCGAGCCGCAGCAGGAACGCCTCACCCTCGTGGCGCGCACGCCCGTTCCGGCGCATGCCTACCCGGTCCTCTGGCGCCGGGCCCTCCGTAATCTGATTGAAAATGGTCTTCGCTATGGGGAGGCGGTGAGTATCACCGTTTGTTCGGTGCCGGGAGAGGCCCGGGTCATCGTGGACGATGACGGCCCGGGCGTGCCTGAAGCGGACTTGCCTAAATTGCGGGAAGCCTTTGTCCGGGGAGAGGGGTCTCGTAACCGCGCAACCGGCGGGGCGGGTCTGGGGCTGGCTCTCACCGACAGTGTGGCTGCTGCCCATGGCGGGCGTCTTCAGCTTGAGAACCGTGCCGAGGGCGGGTTTAGAGCCGTGCTGACGATTCCGGCTTGAGCGTCCGGCGCGCGAATAGCGTTGCCCTCATCAACATTGGAAGGAGGAATAGCGAATAAAAAAGCGGTGCCTTCGAGACACCGCTTTCATTCATCAAGTTTGTAAACGGTACCTATGCAGCGGCGCTTGTTTTCCGATGGCGAAGGGCGCCCGCAGCCGCCAAGCCACCGAGGAACAGGACAGCAGCACCGGGTAGTGGAACAGGATCTGCCGCGAGGGGATTACCGTCGAGAGTAACCCGATTTGCCAAGGTGGCGCTGCCACCTTTGCCGTTGGAGAAGACAACCTCGGAGGCCGCGTCGAACACGACCCACAGGGCGTCAAAAACACGGCCATCGGCATTGTCGAGGACGTCTACAAAGAGTGAGGTGATAGGAGAAAACTCAGCCGGATCGCCGACAAAATTGTCGCTATTCGGACCGGCAACAATGTTGCTCACCGAGCCGCTGGTGACGAGAGCTTGCACGGAGGCCAAATCCACCTCGTCATTCAGCTCAGCGAAGTTAAGACCCACCAGTCCTAGATAGTCGCCGCCGCCAATGTCGAAGACTTGCGGTGTCCCGCCGCCTTCTATCACGATACCGCCGTCAAATAGCGCCGCCGAGGCCTGGGACACCATCATCCCTGCTGCGGCTACCAAGCCGACCAGAACCTTATGCATAAGAAACTCCCAAAGAAAAAACCAACCCAGACAAAGGATACAGCAATTTTGCGAACCTTTTAAGACGAAGATCTTTGAAACTCTTTGTAAAATGAATGTTGAGGCAAGAGGTGCCCCTTTGTCAGACGCTCCACCTTACCAACAATTACATGGCATCTGTCACACTTTTGAACAATGTTCACTCTCACGTAAGAGAGGAGCCTTCCAAGGGTGAGTATTTACGAGATTATTGTGCAGGTCTTTTTGGGTGTCGTTCTGGCGGATATTGCCTCGGGCTTTGTTCACTGGTTTGAGGATACGTACGGCAATCCCAAATGGCCGATTATCGGTAAGTGGGTGATCGAGCCCAACATTGTCCACCATGAGGACCCGTTGCGGTTCACCAAGGGGCCGTTCCTGCGGCGGAACCAGGCCGTGTTTGGGATTGCCCTTGTCTTTGCAGGGCTCTTTGCCCTGACGGATAGCCTCAACGTGTTGACGGTGACGTTCCTTATCGCCGGATCCTACGCCAATGAGGCCCATCGTTGGGCCCATTTGCCGACCCACGCGGTGCCCAAAGCGATTCGCGCGCTACAGCATGTGGGTCTTCTGCAAAGTGCTCAGCACCATTGGGCCCACCATCGGAAGGGGTTCAACACCCATTATTGTAGCCTGACCAATATGATGAACCCTTTCCTCGACGGGCTGCACGTCTTTCGGTTGATCGAAGGGGTTCTCGAAGGCTTATTCCGAATCAAGCCGCGCTATGATCGGGAGGCGTATCAGCATCCCACCCTGGGACGACGGTGGATTGCGCCGACAAGGCGTCTGGCCTGTGCTGCGGCATTCCATGCTCGGGTGAGGCTCAACGCCGTCCTCACCTGGCCCCACCGGTGTTTCGGATTGAACAGCTTCGCTTAGTTTCTCCCTAAAAGTGCGACATTCCCGCATCGGCTTCATCCCGATTCGGGAATTCCCCTATGGGTGGCACAAGAATTGAGTCGCCATATGCGTGTTTTGACGCTATGGGGCGCCCCCAATCCGAGAAGGCCCCCCGACAATGGTGGTGGGTCATGGATGATTTAGAACCGATGTATGTAGCCGCTGGGACATCGCTCCCCATGGGAGTGGGCCGGAAGATATTTGCCCTGATTGGCCTCGCGCTGGGCGCGTTGGCGCCCCTCGTGGTGGCCAGTGCTCGGACGTTGAGCGAGGCTGATTTTTTCACGTCTGGGAATGCCAACGCCGTCCTTTCAGATGATGTGAAAGAAGCCGCCCACGAGATCTTCAGCGACTTCGTTCTGGCCCACGCCCCGACGGCAAAACCTAAGGTTGACCCCTTCCTCCAGCTATCGGCGGTAGGTATTGACGGCGGCGTCCTGCGCGAGGCGGCGGACGACCTTGATCTCGATATGGCGCATTTTGAGGATTTCGATCTCGGCGGTATCGATTTCAGCGGCATCGATTCGAAGGAACGGACATGCCTTGCCGAAGCGATCTATTACGAGGCCCGAAATCAGTCCGTTGCCGGACAAATGGCGGTGGCGGATGTGGTCATGAACCGCGTCGCTTCCTCTCGGTTTCCTAACACCGTCTGCGGTGTGGTCTATGAAGGCTCCCACCGCGTCACAGGGTGCCAATTCTCCTTCACCTGCGATGGGTCGATGGACAAGCGGGTGGAGCGCAGCGCAATGGAGCGCTCACAGATCCTCGCCATGACAGTGATGGGCGGGTTCCGTCTCGCGTTGAGCCAGAACGCCACCAACTACCACGCGACCTATGTTGATCCCTATTGGGCGCTAACCCTCGATAAGACCGTGAAAATTGACGATCACGTCTTTTACAAGCGCGGTCAGAAGTTCACCCGCTACCTCAAGCGTCGGTCAAGCTAAAACAGTTCCTGCGCCCCATAGCATCGGCTGTTCTGATTGAATCAGTTCGGCGCTATTCAGTCTTTGTTTTTTGCGCGTGAGCCAACTTTCTTCGATCCAATGTGATCGCCCGGCGCGCTAGATGTTAGCTCTTGTTTGCATTTTGGCGTCAATCTGTCATCCCGGTTTCTGCCGTAGGCAGAAGACCGGGATCTATAAGATTGGATGATGGGATTCTAGCATTGTATCGACATCCCAACACTATGGATCCCGGCCTTCCGCTTCGCGTCAGCCGGGATGACAAAATTCTAAGCCTCAGGCGCGCCGCCCTTCAGTCCTTTAAAGTACGCCCAGAAGCTTAGAATAATGGCCGATGACGACACCAGCGTCATCACTGTTCCGGGCACAAACTTCACAAAACCGCCGAGGTCGAGGAAGATAAAGTAGCCAAGATCCGCAAGGCCTCCCACAAGAGCCGCGATGAAGATCGCATTGATGGACCGGCGCCACATTAACACGGCGCAGATAAGGGTCGTTGCCCCAATCCAGAAGAGGTTGAACCCATGTTGGTTGATCAGCGCGCCCGCGGCGTCCGGATAAGGCCCCTTCAGGGTGTCTGGGTCAATGGCGTCTGCGACAGCGGCGACGGCACCGGGCGTGTCGCTCGACATAATGACAAAGCCCGCCAACATATGCACCAGGCCCCAAACGACCCAAAGTATGGCGGCGATACGCAGTAGTAGATGAGTTGTTCCTGGTGCCATGCCGATGTCCCTCCTTCGGATCTGGCGGCGCCGAGCCCTCCTACGGCGCTAAATGGCTTAATGCCGCTTTCAGGCTAGCGGTTACCCCCTCATCCGTCAGCTCCCCTTTGTCAGTATCAAACACAGTGTGGAAGTTACCGATGGAGAGAGAGGCTTTGAGGTCCACGCCAAACCGTTCAGCATTTTCAGTGGCGTAGGCGAGCGCCGTTTTGGCACCCCGCCCCCCGGGGGAGGTGGACAGCATCACAGTAGGTCTCAACCCAAAAATGTTCCGATCAATGCGGGAAGCCCAGTCCACAATATTCTTATAGGCCACTGTGACCGACTGATTATGTTCCGCATAGGAAATAAGAAGCGCGTCGGCGCTGGCCATTTTATCCATAAAGGCCTGGGCCAGCGGGGGGATGCCGTCCGCTTGTTCGCGGTCGATGCTGTAGATTGGCATCTCATAATCATTGAGGTCCAGGATCTCCACCGCCGTTCCCGGCGCGATGTCGGTGGCGAAAACCTGCGCCGCGTGGGTCACCAATTGTTTGTTGATAGACGCACGGCTGTTAGAGGCGGCAAACGCGATGAGGTTCATGGACAGGGCTCCGGTGAGGGCTATTAAAGATCCATCCCAATATCGAGATTGGGGGCTGAGTGAGTAATCCACCCTGAGGAGATAACGTCAACGCCGGTCTCGGCAATGGCGCGGACCGTCTTCACCGTTACATTGCCTGATGCCTCCAAAATGGCGGCGCCGTCTGTGAGCGCCACCGCTTCGCGCAGCGTCTCGGCGGACATGTTGTCGAGGAGGATGATGTCAGCACCCTCCGCCAAAACTTCTTTTAGCTGATCAAGCGTATC
>CALFRH010000214.1 GCA_937919225.1 uncultured Parvularcula sp. | reverse complement strand
GCAACCTGCATGATGATGATACTGCCGACGACCGCCAACAACGCGCGGAATTCACGGGCATAGGGAGAAAAGAACCAGCCGAGCGTAAAGCCGCCGGCGCCACCAGCAACCATAATCAGCACACGCCAGTGTGTTGTGTCGGGGATCCAGGGGCTGCGGCCCCAGTTTTGGGCTAAAACCGGATCAATTGAGAAAAGAGTGAAAAGCAAAGCGCCACACAAGGCAGCGCACCCGGCTATCGGCCAGGATTTGGGACTGAAAAGACGCATCGTCGTCTCCTTTGGTTCGCGTCAAAGACGCATTCCAAAGATCAGACGAAGTGCGGGTAAGTCCCGGGTATTTCCGGCGGTAAAACGGGTATTCGATGTCGCTATGAGCTATAGAAAGAGATTCTATAACTCACTATTCTGTGTTATCATGAGTTATAGAAGGGATTCTTATAACTCATGCAATGGATCTGGCAGCAAAAGAATTGGCCTAGATTTAGTTACGAAAGCGCCGCATTGGAAGAACTGGAAGCACAGTTTTTAAGGCAATCGGGCGTTGTTGTCGGTACATTACGCCATATCGAAAGCGATGCAAAAAATGATCTCGTCGTCGATCTTATCAGTACCGAAGCTATCAAGACATCTGAAATCGAAGGCGAGTTTTTAAATCGCGATTCTGTTCAGGCTTCAATCCGTCGGAATTTCGGGTTGGACGCAAGCGGAAAACGTCCCACGCCTGCAGAGCAAGGTATCGCAGAAATGATGACTGCGCTCTATCAAACATTTGATGAACCTTTGTCTGATGTCATGCTGTTCCAATGGCACAGAATGCTGACGAACGGGCGAACGGATCTCAGCGACATCGGATGTTACCGAACACATTCAGAGCCGATGCAAATAGTTTCCGGTGCCGATTACGCGCCCAAAATACATTATGAAGCGCCGCCATCAGCGCAAGTCACCGATGAGATGGCGCACTTCATAAAATGGTTCAATGCAAGCCAATCTATACCACCATTAACTCGAGCGAGCATTGCGCATTTATATTTTGAATGCATCCATCCTTTTGAGGATGGCAATGGACGTATAGGCCGCGCAATTGCAGAAAAAGTTTTATCGCAAAATCTTGGGCAGCCAACGCTTCTGGCATTGTCACATGCTATCCAGAGCAAGAAGAAGGCTTACTACGCCAATCTTGAGCAATCGAACAAGTCACTCAATCTCACCGACTGGATTACATACTTTGCGGAAACGATCCTTGAAGCCCAGCGATATTCCCTTCAACTCATCGAGTTCCTGATTGCTAAGACCAAACTTTATGACCGCCTGCAAGGCCTGCTCAACGAACGGCAAGAAAAAGCGATTGCGCGCATCTTTCGTGAAGGTCTTGAAGGTTTCAAAGGTGGATTGAGCGCCGATAACTACATGAGCATTACAGACGCATCGCGTGCCACTACCACAAGAGATCTCGCAGATCTTGTGGCAAAGGGCGTGCTCACAAAGATAGGAGAACGCCGTTACACGCGGTACTGGCTAGCGATCAACAACGAGCTGAGGGGAAAGTGACATAACGGGTATCTGAGGACATGCGCCGGTTTGTTTCCACCCTCGTAGGCAGTGTTTATTGCGATTAGGGTCGGTCCGTCATTTAAATCCCTGATACGCGCAAGTCTTGGCAGCAATCTTTGTCGCCATCTTTCCATCATCAAGCCAACAAATAGTGATGTCAGCATTCACTCGTTTGGAACCGATGAATGTTGAGGCAAGAAGCAAAGACATGCACATATGCTGGAGATTTGAAGTATCTGTAGCTGTCTCCGCAGTAATTTTGATGCGTAATGCATATGTCATCTATAATAAGTAAACTTCGGTGTTATGGTTGCCACTTGGGCATTTTAGCCTTTTGGAGAATTTACAGGCCTATACTTATAAAATCATTGGCCAGTGTAGCGATCTGTTCAATCAAACAGCCATACTTTTGGATTTTCTGCATATTGGGTTCCAGACGATCTTCATAGCCTGTAAGTCATCCAAAAATAGGTTTGAGAATCCTAAAACGACCCCATTTCACGCCAAACCGACTGGCCTTAAAATATTGAATTAGTTAATGCGTTGACCAAGTGTCGTGGAATTTTATAATTGAATGTAACACTCATGTTTTCTCAAGCAATGCTAAAAAGCGATGCGGTTTTACTGTCACCT
>CALFRH010000213.1 GCA_937919225.1 uncultured Parvularcula sp. | reverse complement strand
TGAAGGATGAGAGAAGAACACACCTATTGACACCGGGGAAGACCCCGCGCGCCTGGAAGAGCGCACCCGGTCGTGAGCGCCGTGGCCCTGAGGGGCCGCCATGGCCTCACCCCAGAGAGGAATAGACAGCAGCCCAAGCTTTCGGCTTGGAGTCTACCTTCCCATTATCGGCGGGAGGGCGCATCCGGGCGCGTCACAGGTCTGATGACCCGCTCTGCGCTGGGACTCGTATCTCGCCCCCGCCTCACCATCGATCGCTTCGCCAGGTGGAGCCCTATGTGCTGCGTAAACTCACACACCGCCCAGCCCAACCAGACCTCATCACGACCAGAGCAACGCACTCTCCCATGCCCGTGACGAGTGGGACCAGCATAAGGGACGGATTTTAGGCGGGGATTGAATTTGTTTTAGGAATGGATTCGCTTTATTCGGCGAAAACTGCAGCACCACAACAATTAAACACCGAATGAAACACAACTAATTATCAAAAAATACGTAATCATGGAGAGTTATTGCACGAACATCAGCGCGCTTAGATATAATCTTCGCCTCTTTCAAAATCTCGTAAGTCTCGTCACAATTAAATATAGAGACAATATAATCTGACGCCACTTTATCAGATTCTGAGAGAGATTCAATCATCTCAATAAACTCACTACCTTCGCGGTAAACACTCAAGGGAGGATAAGCAGGTGTTGATAAAGTAGAGAAAACGCTCAATCGAGATTTGTAGTTTTCACTAGCTTGAGAAATCGAGAAACCGCCCGTAGTCAAAAGTGAGTCATACACATCAAAAATACACTCAATCGCATCTTCGCGATATTCCCTCCCGTCAACAACTACTGTTTTAAAAAGTTCACTTTCTACGCTCCAACTAAAATTTACGTCATCTGTTTCGGACAGGGATTCAGCATTTACATCACAACCAATGCAAAACAACGCGACTAAGTAAAGAGGCGATAGCCTTATGAATTTACTATTCCTCAAGTCTGACGTAAGCATATGGGCTTTGATCTCTCATGATCTGCTGGTTTCCAGTAGAATACATTCTAAAGTTGGAAACATCAACATCAAGATGGTAGCTGCCTGGAGTGTAGGACCTTATGCTCAGGTAATACTTACCATCTTCAGGCAGTTGAAAGTTAAGACTTCCGTGCACCATCATATACCGATCCTCCAAGTCATATGGAGTTTCTAAAATATTCATAGTAAGGCGATCTTTAGCTGGATTATATTTCATGACGTCAACAAATATTGGGTTATGATCAAATCCTCGAAACTCCCTAATGCCCCACTCGAACACTCCAGTCCTTGCCTCTGACAACCGATTTTTGACAATCGCATGAGATAATGTGGTTTCCAAGGCACCGTCTGCAATCTTAGCCACACCTTTAAAGTTAACGGAATAATCCCCTCCAGTTTCACGGAGCACAATTGAAACTTCGGAGCCTCCCAGCATGATACCCTCGCCTTGCGCTAAATAAGGGAAAGTCACAGACCTGCCATTGCCACCCCATTGAACCACATTAAGATTACTTTCTCGGGTGAGGTACTCTTTTCTAACTGCGTTATTTACTACCACATAGTCTGACTCTCTCGTGAGCCAATCCACAACATCAATGAGGTTTGAGTTTCTCGAGTGGTCGAAGGTTTCTAAGGCTTTATAGCCTGCTTCAATAATCGCTTGAGCCTGTTGTACGGTACGCGTCCCATTCAGGTAACTCGTTTCCATATTCCTTGCGATTTTGATGTCACGGCCTTTGGCCGCAACTTCCTGCCTGATACGCAGAGCATCCAGAACAAAGGCATCAAAACTGTCAGCTTCATAACGGATTCCCGTGGACACAACTTCATCCCCATCATCATACCCACCTGTCCCGGCTTGGTAGATGCGTGGGCCTACCTTTCGCGATCCATCCGGTGTAATTGGCTGAACATCCGTTTGGATAGAGGGGTTGAAGTTGAAATTAACCGCTGGTGGCGCAATCCCCCGCCCCACAGCGTTACCGAGTGCCGCACCGATGACGTCGGGGATGGCGGCGATGACATTGTCGCCGAAGTTTGTGCCATCGAGGGCGCTGCGGGTGGCCGCGTTGGCCAGCGCGCTGGCTGTGCCAACGCCGATTTCTGCGCCACTGCGGCCCGCCGTCTCCCCGCCGATGAGGCCACCGACATGGCCGAAGGCCTGTCCGATCACGCCCGCGCCGATGCCCGCACCGACACCCGCTGCCGCGACGCCGGACCAGCTGAAGCTATCCTGCAAGCCCGTGGCGACGCCGATCCCTTGCGTGATCACGCCGCGCACAGCACCGCGCGCCCCCACAGACCAGGCGGACTTGCCCCCGATGCCGAGCTTGCTGCCCGACCCGCCAAGACCGCCCGCAATCGCGGCCAGACCCACGCTCTTCCAACTGAACTTGTCTAGTATACCCGTGACGACGCCCAGACCTTGTGAAGCAATAGAGCCAGCCGCGCCGGCCGCAGCCCCGATGGCAAGCGCCGCGCCTGAGCTGATACCGGCATAACCGCCTGCCACGGCTCCAACACCCGCGATTCCGCCAGCGGACGCAATCGCGCCAATACCGCCACCGATCGATGAGATGGTCGGCGCAATTGCTGCCACGGCAGCCCCTGCCGTCACCACAGAAACCGCCACGGCCACCGCCACCAGCAGGCTCTGCCCCACGCCGCCGCAGTTCTGTGCGATTCCGTCCTTGGGCGGTTCGGGTGTTGTGGGGGAGACGTCG
>CALFRH010000212.1 GCA_937919225.1 uncultured Parvularcula sp. | reverse complement strand
CATGCCGGAGGGCCCGCTGCGGCGGCGCATATCTCTAAGTACATAGGGCTTATGGCTCTCGTAGCGGTCAACCTCCTATCCCGTGGTGGGTTACCCAGCGTTGCGGGCGTATCCTCGGCGCCGTGGTGGGCATTTATGGGCGGCCTCATCGGGGCATTCGGGCTAACAAGCGCCGCGTTCACGGTCCCCCAGGTCGGCGTGGCCACCTGGGTCGCGTGCGTTATCGCAGGGCAGCTCGTCTGCGCCATCCTTCTTGATCAATTGGGGGCATTTGGACAGACCGTTCGCGATATCACGCCCCTTCGGCTATTGGGCGTGGCGTGCCTGGCGGCCGGTGTCTTCCTTGTAAGGCGGTATTAGCACTCCGCAGCGAACCGTGGTCAGGTTCCTATTGTCGCTTCTTCTTGCCCTCATAGGGGTTCTCCCCCTTGCGCAACATCAGGCGAATAGGAACGGCCCGAATTTCAAAAGCATCGCGGACGCCATTGATGAGATAGCGTTTATAGCTATCGGGCAGCTCATCTGCTCGCTGACAATGCGCCATAAAAGTGGGCGGCCGCGTGTTGACCTGGGTGATATAACGAAGCTTAATCCGGCGCCCCGCCACCGCAGGGGGCGGATGACGTTGAGTAGCGTCCGCTAACCAAACATTGAGGTCCGATGTTTTTACCTTGGCGTTCCAGTCGCGATAGACGCTGGTGATCGCTGGCATCAGCTTATCCACGTGGCGACCGGTCTTAGCTGACAAGAAGATGATGGGCACACCCGGCGCCTGGGGCAAAAGACGAGCCGCCTGCTCCCGAATTTCCCGGGCGGCAGCGTCCTTATCCTCGATAAGGTCCCATTTGTTCGCAACCAAGACGATGGCGCGCCCTTCCCGAATGGCAAGATCGGCAATTTGCAGATCTTGTTTCTCAAACGGGATAGTCGAATCCATCATGACAGCGACCACTTCGGCGAAACGAATTGCGCGAATTGTGTCGAAGACAGACATTTTTTCGAGACGGTCCTGAACCCGCGCCCGCTTTCGCAATCCCGCCGTGTCAAAAAGCTTTACGGGCCAAACCCGGTCCGCATCGTCCCACTGCCATTCTACCGAAATCGTGTCCCGCGTGATCCCCGCTTCAGGGCCGGTCAGTAAACGGTCTTCATCGAGGATCTTATTGACAAGCGTCGACTTACCCGAATTTGGGCGCCCGACGATCGCAACACGGAGAGGCTTAAGCGGATCATCCCAATCAAGTTCTCCGTCTTTTTCTTCCTCAGTTTGGTCAGCCGCCGCCGCATGAGGCACAAGCGCCTGATAGAGATCTGACATACCCTCCCCATGTTCAGCGGATATGGGGACCGGGTCCCCAAGGCCTAGACTGTAGGCTTCGTAAGCCCCCTCTTCGCCGCGACCTTCGGTTTTATTCGCCACCAAGACCACCGGTCGCCCGCGCTGGCGCAGCATTTGGGCCAGTTCCTCATCCTGGCCGGTAATGCCCGCCCGCGCATCGACCAAAAAGAGGCTGACATCCGCAAGCTCAATCGCGCGCTCAGTCCCCGCCCGCATCCGCGCCTGTAAGGACCCGTCCGACGCATCCTCAAGGCCGGCAGTGTCGATCAGCACAATATCGAGATCGCCAAATTGAACCTCATACTCACGGCGATCCCGGGTCACCCCCGGCTGATCATCGACCAGGGCGAGTTTCCTGCCCGCCAAGCGGTTAAACAGCGTGGACTTACCCACATTCGGGCGACCGATAATTGCAACACGAAGAGCCATTGGCGGCGCATACAGCAAAGCCGCAGCGACGTCATGGTATAAGTCACACCGTCAATGGCGTTTTCACTCGCCCGTGACTTCAAGACCCGCCCTGCCTATAAACAGGTGTAAGTCCCCGTAGCTCAGCAGGATAGAGCAACGGATTCCTAATCCGTAGGCCGGAGGTTCGAATCCTCTCGGGGACGCCATTCTCCATATGTCCGCATGAGCCAGCTTTCCTGGTTCTAAGATCTCCGAGAGTGCAGACGGCGCGTCCTAGGTTCACCCTGCAAGGCACGACATCTTTTGGCTCACAACATAAAGTGCCTCTGACCTGCTTCCCCAGAGACGGACATTTCTCCCCCATCAATAAATCTCCGAAATCCAAACACCTTTGACGTTTTTACCTTCGATAAGCAGCCAAATCATAAACGCGACTTCGCCTACGAACGTTACGGTCGAAACGTCGGAAATGACGCTCACCAACCCTCACCCTCAACCCAAGCACGAAAGGCGAACAGACCCTCAAATTAAACGGCAGATTCTACGGTGCTAGGTTATGAAGCAAGAAGCCAGGAAATTCAGGAGTTTTTATTGCACCGTATGGGGTCGCAACGCCCCTCAAACGTCACATGCAATCAGGTATTAGGTCCACACCTTCGCAAAGGGTAACGCGATGATGACGCGGCTTGGGTGCACTCTCCCACTGATGATTGGTGCCGCGTTGGCGGGATGTGCTAGCATTGACAAAGACGAGCAAATATTAACCGGCAGAGCACCTGTCTGCACGGGAAGTATTGATCTTGGCACGATCTATATCACACTTGTTACTGACTGGCGCAGCGACCAAAAAGCACCGCAAAAGCGCAAGCAGATGGCTGAAGAAGTCATCGACAAAGTGTTCCGCAGCTTGCCGTGTGGAGACTATATGGGCCTACATAACCCTGCAGGTCCAGAAGCAGATACCTTCGTCGAGATAACCTTAAGAGAATTTGGACCCGAATTCATTATTTCCGCTCCGGTTCTTTGGTCGATGAATACAGATGTCGACGCCACCATCCGCATCGTTGATATGCGCACGAACGTTGAAACTTTCGCGGCCTCGCAACGCCACAAGAACGGAGGCGCCTTTTCAGTGAGGCCATTATCCGCCGTTCCAGCGGCCTTCGAAAGTATGCTGAACACATGGCTGATTGGGCCGTTGGACCCTTAGCGCCAGTCGCAAATACCGTACATCCTCCCTTATACCGACCGAAAACCCCAAATTTCTTTCCCATGGAGCACGCCCCAAATGCTTAAGCCGACTATTATTTTACTCAGCCTCATTATAGTGAGCGCCTGCGCCACAGCCACAAGCAGCGCGCCCTCAATCCTGGGAGTTGGATGCACCAAAAAGAACAATGGCGTAACCGTACACGAACAAAATGCAACGGGCGCACGTGTCTATTACGTTGACGGCACCACACTTCGATATCGTGATGCTTGCGGTGCCCAAATTTATGCCTTTGACGGCGTTAGGCTACGTCATTACAACCACAATGGATCGGCCGTGTACCATTTCGACGGCAATAGTGTGCGTTCATATAACAGCACCGGCGCGCGCGTCATCTACTTCGACGACCAAACACTACGCGCCTCTGTTCGGTCAGGCGCGGCACTCTATTTCTTTGATGGCCGAACTCTCCGGTACCGCAACAAAAGTGGCGCTGTGATCACCTATTTTGATCGCCCCGTCGACCGTTGGGTTGCCATCGCCGTTCTGGCGGCCAAAGGCATGATGCCATAGCTCAATCTGCGCCTCTTTAAGGAGTCGAAGAATGTCAGTATCGGATTTAAAATCATCCCGCTTATCAGGTGCGAGCCTGTTAGCGCTGGTCGGTATTGCCAGCTCTATTGTAGGGATCCTAACCTTAGAGCTTCCTTCCGAGCTCTTAAGGCAAACTAGTTTTTCCCCAACCTCTCTCAAGGTCTTATCTATCGTTCAGTCGAGTGTTTTCATTATCGCCGCCGTGGCCGCGGGTTATTTCAGCACACACCCCACAGGTTTAACGTCAATCTTCGTCGATCGGCATCCACGCCTTAACCTATTCGCTTTGTTGTTCATCCCACTTGGCGCGCTCACCGGCCTCGGCATATGGGCTCTCGATGCCACAATAACAGCGCATTTCCCAGGACTAGCATCGTTTTATCTTCAGAATGAAATGGCCCTTGATGAGATGAACACGATGGTCTCGCCCATCACGCGCCTCGCTTATGTCGGCATCGTCGAGGAAATCCTTGCACGGTATGGAGTGATGAGCATTCTTGCCTTGATCTTTCTCAAGGTTTTCAAAAACAAAGCGCTTGCCCTCAGTCTCGCAATTGTTACGTCCTCTCTCCTGTTTGGGCTGGGCCACCTACATGCCATCGTGGCCTACATTGCCGATCCACCAACACTCTTCCTCATGAAAACTGTAGTGCTGAACGCAGTTGCAGCCGCCACGTTCGCCTGCGCCTTCACCTTACATTCCCTAGAAGCAGCCATGCTGGCGCATATTGGATTTCACTTGGCGGTAATGTTACTCAATTAATCTTTATATCAATTATATTGCCCAAACCTGCATCACTTTGATGACCAAAGAACCGTTCGACAAATCAGCGAGGTCCACCTTTATGTCATACTCTATGCCAACTCTGAAAAGCTCGGCTATTCTAAGCCTATTGATCGGCACAACCGCTTGCACCACATCGAAGTACATCGATACAGCGATTGATATCGAAGCGCCGCCATGCGTCGTCTACGATGTTTTAACAGACTTTGAGCGCTATCCTGAGTGGAATCCATATCACATCGAATTATCTGGACGGCTGGAAGTGGGTGCGCCCCTTGCGGTAAAGGTCTCCCGTCCGGACGGCAAAATAGTTGATGTGCCCCATGTCCACCTCCTGGAAATGGAAGCATGCGAGAGTCTGGCCTGGGGCGGCGGTATACGGGGGGTCTTTAAAGGCGAGCATAGATTTGATTTATCACAGCGTGCAGATGGAGCGACACATCTGTCGCATACCGAGTTATTCAGTGGCTTGTTTATTGGCTTCGCCGACCTCCCGGTGCCAGTGCTTCAAAAAGGGTATGAGGAAATGAACGCAGCGCTGAAACAGCGCGTAGAGGAAAACGAGTAAGCGCCATCCTTTACTACTCTGGTTTCAGCCTTTCCAAAACATCGCCATCGGCGTTGATAACGATGATCGATGTGAAGTCAGCCGTTCTTAACGTTGGCGTCACAGCATTCAGATCACCAACGACGATCCACGTCATGGTTTTTGGATTAAGCTTCTGGCGCGCGATCCGTGAAAGCGTTTGTGGAGTTTGCTCTTTATATTGCTGGGCCAGTTGGGCGTGAAACCGCAGTGGCAGGGACAAACGCCTTGCCATCATGATCCATTCCGTCAACGCTTCGCTCGTCTCAAACCGTCCTGCTAGGGCCTGCACCCGGTTGGCAGTCGCGCGACCGATCTCAACCACTGTAATCGGTCGTTCATCTTTTATCTCTCGCAGCTCTTTTTCCATCTCCGCAATAGCGTCCCAAGTATGATCTCGCTGTACGGAGGAATATAGGGACAACAAAGCCGCGTCACCCTGTTCTATGACTGTTCCCTGGACACCGTAAGTCCATCCCTTCTGCTCACGAAGGTTCAAGTTCAGTCGAGAGGTGAACAAACCACCGAGCACGTCGCTTATAAGGTGTAATCCAGCAATATCTGTCGGCGACTGGACGGGCAAAGCGGCGCCCGCAAATATCGCAGACTGTGTCGCGCCGGGCCTGTCCAATAAGATAAGCTGCTTCTCCCTTGTGGGCATCCTCGCAGCTGCCGGCACACTGGTTGACGGCTTTTCCTTGACGCGCAATTTGCCAAGAACAGGTACCAATTTCTTTTGAACCGTTAAAGCATCAACAGCCCCCACGATCACCACACGAAGACTATGGGGCCCTATGTGGTTTGCATAATGATCCCGCAGATCGGATGCGGTGATGTCCGCAAGGCTGCTCTCGGTGCCAAATGGAGGATGCCCATAAGCGGTCCCATGGCCATTGGTGAATTGCACCAATAATCGTTGTCCAAGGTCCTTAGGGTCAGTGTTTCTCTGCTGAATATCAGCCCAGCGCTTGGCCCGGATGACGTCAACATTTTCAGTCGTGAACGTAGCATGCGCCAACATCACCTTGATGAGTGTGATCAGCTCCTCAAAGGCGTCGCGGGTGGCCGTAAAAGTAATACTCGATCCATCAGCTCCCGTCTCAATGTCATATCGGACCGCTAGCTCCGCAAAAGAGCTTTGTAGAGACACACCCTTTTTTGTCTTTCCCTGCACCATCGCGTGGAGCAACAAGTCGCTAAGCCCCCTCGTCCCTCCATCATCAGCAGCGCCCATATCGAACTGAACGGCGACCTGTAGCAATGGTGATCGAGGCCTTTCTAATATCGTCGCTTCAAGGCCGTTTTGCAAGGAAATGGTTTGTGTATCTGGAAAGACAAAGGGGGCTGTCTCATCAGTATCCGGATACCCTTGGCGATCAGCAGCTTCAGCCTGTGCTGAGAAAGCCGGTAGAGGGAGGATGTCAAGCCTGTACGCCGGAGCCGTCAACCATTCAGAAGCAGCAATGCGCACATCTTCTGTAGTTGCATCATTAATCCACTCCATGCGGGCCGTCAAAAAAGCGGGATCACCCACCAACAACTCACCCGACGCTAGGGTCGCAACCTTACCGGTTAAGCCGCCGACACGCTCGAGCCCTGATAAAAACTCCGTATAGATTTCGCGTTTAGCGCGCACTAGCTCTTCTTCAAGCGGGCCGTTTTGGAGAAACGCACGGACCACGCCGGCGGCTACCGTTTTTGCGTCCCCTCGCGCAGCGACGTCAGCTGTGACCACGACGCCCAATGGGGTCGCAAACTTCAATGGAAATGTAATGACGCGTGCGTCATACGCGATGCCCGCCTCTTCAACGAGACGTCGATGCAACCGCGACGCCGGCCCATTTCCCAGAATGCGTGCCGCCAATTCCAAATGCGCGCTTTGTTGGAGGGGAAGGCCTGGTGTCTGCCACACTTTGTAAAACTGTGCATATGGGGTTTGGTCATAAATGACCTCATGTTTATCCTGCGCCGACCCCGCGCCCAGCATCACAGGCCGCTCCAACGACGCGCCGGGCGGCATCGCGCCAAAATATTTCTCCGCCAGACGACGACCAGTCTCAAGATCAAGATCGCCAGCCATCACCAACACCGCATTTGAGGCACCATAGAAGGTTTCAAACCAAGAGCGCGCATCATCAAGCGTGGCATCGTCCAGATCGTCTTCCGAACCGATGGGAGACAAACTGTATGGGTGCCCCTCTTCAAACACCCCCGCTAATAAGCTGTACTGAGCCATGCCGAATGGCTGATTGTCACTCAGCTTCTTCTCACTTTTCACAACAGCCCGTTGCTCTTCTAATTTCGCCTGAGTCAAAGCGCCGAGAAGATAGCCCATACGGTCAGACTCAAGCCATAGGGCACGCTCAAGCGCACCCGTTGGGACAGTCTGATAGTATGCCGTAAAATCAAACGAAGCATTGCCGTTAATGTCGCTCGCACCCGCCTCTTCTAGGGGTTGAAAGTAATCCCCGTCATAGTGCTTTGATCCATTGAACATGATGTGCTCAAACAAATGCGCAAAACCGCTACGCCCAATTGGCTCATCCTTAGACCCCACATCATACCAAACGCCAACGGCAACAATAGGGGCTTTGCGGTCTTCATGAACAATGACGCGCAGACCGTTTTTAAGAACGAACTTGTCATAAGGAATGCTTGCAATGTTCCGCACTCCGTTGGATTCCCGCGTGCCCATCGAAGCGTTGATTTTAAGCGCCGTCTCCGCCGGTCTTGAACCATCATTAGGCGAAGGGCGCTCTCGCTCTGCTGCCTGAGCAATAATAATCTGACTATTGAACAGGCAAACGATCAACAACAAGATACGGCGCACAGCGGTTTCTCCCATACATTTGTGTGAGACGATGAACGGTAGCCTTGTCCCCATAAGGCGTGTGAAATTAAAGCCCCTACTGATCGGCTTCAATCACGACAACGCGACGTCCGTTTTGAGCATTGAAATCGTATCGAAGGTTGAAGCCCCCGGCCGTGGCAATCCCTTCAAGGAAGGTATCCTTCTGAGAGATATTAAAGACCGCTGTCACACGAACCTGAGCGATCGACTCGTCTGCAAAACTGATCTCCATAGGCAGGTATCGTTGAACGCTATCGCGGACCTCCAACAGCGTCGTGTTTGAAAATGTGATCACGCCATCACGCCAATCGGCAATCATATCTGGAGAGATCGCCTCATATCTGACCGGGACGCCGGGCTTCACGTAAGCCAGGCCGCCCGCCGTCACAACATCCCCAACAGCGCGATCATCACTAAAAACCTGCACCCCCCCCTCGGCCACCTGCAATAGGTCGCCTTGACCTTCATCTTCAGAGCGCACCGTAAAACGGGTACCGACAACACGAAATTCCGACTCGTCTGTATACACTGAAAAAGGGCGTGCTGCGTCGGTTATCACATCAAAATAAGCCTCGCCCCGCAAAAGATGGACACTACGATCATCCTCTGTATAGGCAACTTCAACAGCAGTCCTCGTATTAAGCGTGATTTGTGATCCATCCGGCAGCACAACCATCTCAATCCCAGAACCACTGGTCGACCACCTTTCCATCGACGGACTGGCGTTGAACACCAGAGGCGCCCCTACAAAAGCGATAAGGCCAGCCGCGACAGCGCCAAAAGCCCCCACCCCGATGGCAAACCGCCGCCTGACACGCTTCTCACGCGCCACCACCTCACTCTCGGTCGCCCCTGCGACGTCTTGAATACGCGCATCCATCGCGTGCAGCGCGGTAAACGCCGCCGCGTGCTCCGGGTCCGCAAGCCAATCGTCCAACAGAGCCGCCTCAGCGTCGGTCATCGCACCGGAATGTAGCCGGGCATACCAATCCGGTGCGTCGCGATCAGATGGCGGCGTAATATCATGCACCGTACTCATCTATATATCTTCCGTTCGAAAATGATCCCGTAACTCACGCAAAGCTCGGGATATATGTTTCTCTACCATGCTTTGTGATATGTCGAGTTTCTTTGCTACCTCCTTATACGTCATATCTTCAAAACGAAACAATCGAAAAGCTTCCGCACAGCGCGGGGGTAACCCATCAACAAGCCGGACAAGCTTGCGGAGTTGTTGGCGAGCGGCCACCACTTGTTCCGGAGACGGCGCCTCTGAGACCAGATAGTTCTCTTCTAAACCGCTTTCACTTGTATCGCTCACACTGTAGGTGCGTCGACGCTTTTCTTGGCGCAGCCGATCCACGGAAAGGTTCGACGCCATGCGATATAAGAACGCCCTTTTGTGCGTAACGACACTCGTGTCCTCAAGCCCGTTGAAGCGGATGAAAGTGTCTTGCACAATATCTTCAGCCAACACTCGATCTTTGACGATGCTGAACACAAAGTTGACGAGCGCACCGCGATGCGCGCGATACAACTCTAATAACTCTGTTTGCCGATCAACCGTTTGCACACCCTTAAGCCCTTCAGCAACAGATTTTCGTGACCGTTCCTCCGCTGCCTCAAACGCGGTGTCAGGCTGATATGCGATGTCGCCTTTTGTCTCGAACGGCTCCAAGAATATTCCCTAACTTTGCGCCATTACCAGATACCCAATACGATCCGCGATGAGGGCTGGCTTCTCAACACCTTTAATCTCGACAATATCGCTCGTTTCAAACCGACATCGGCCATCATTTTCTCTGCAAAAACCATTGAGATATATATGCGTGCGAATGGAAGCGCCCGCAATGACCGGATGCAGAAAACGAACACGCTGCAACCCGTAATTTAAACCATAGGCCACCGTGTCCGGCCAGGGTAACGCCAGATGATTTAGATGGGATAGAAGAGAAAGAGTTTGGAAGCCATAGGCGATGGTCCCGCCGAAGGGGCTGTTTTGTTGCGCCCATTCCGGATCATCATGCATCGGATCGGGGTCTTTGGTGGCTTGACCAAAAAGGTCGATATCGGCCTGCGTCACCATCACCCACGGGCTGATCGCTATCTTTTCGCCTACGAATGAGGTGTCTCCCGAGAGAAGGGCGACCGGTGAGAATGCCGCCGTTTCCTCAGCGAACCCGTGGGTATCACTCGTCATCCGCTTCCCCCATCTTGGTCATTTCTACAGACCGCTCATCAACGAGAGGCCCCCCCCCTGGCGCAAACCAGAAACGAGCATGGGGGAACAATGTCCGCGAGACGTTGCGCAACTCTGGCGAAGGAACGCCCTTAAGATAATCATCAAAGAAGGCACGGGTATAGGCCGCCGTCACCATATGCATATCAGCCCCACCGATCGTGCCGACGATAGGCGACCCCTTTAAGATCGGCGCGGTAAAAGGAACCGTCGTAAAATCTGCATGACGACTATTTTCAATGAGCACTGTGTAGTGATCATATTTCATCTCTCTAAAGACAAAGTCATTCATCTCAAAGTTGCCAGGTGTGTCTGAGTACATCATCATAAAGGGCGCCTGCGGCGGTCGAGAAGCAGCACCAAAAGCAAAGCCGTCATAATTGATCCCAGCTTTACAGCGTGCGTCGACTGCGCAAAACCGCGTTGCCACCGCCCCACCATTGGACAAACCGAATATGCCAATCTTCTCAAGATCGATAAGATACGATAAGGGATGATCACCGGCCGTCACCCATCGCTCCATCTCATCAAGAACGAAGGCCGTATCCGCAGACCACCGACGAATAACCTCGCCGAATAGAGGCGTCCCCTCCTCCAGCTCAATCTGCAAAGCGATGCGTTGGCTTTTCGGCGTTGACGGCGGGGTGATCAACGTGTCGTTGATAATCGAAAAAAGCTCAGCATTGACCTGATCAGTGTGAGCCAGATCGCCGAAAATCAGGTCTCTGTCTTCGAAGTAGGTAACCCCCGACTCATAGGGGTGGGATACGGAAACAACGACATAGCCGTGACTAGCCAGATCTTCCATTAAGGTTTGCGCATCCAGCGTGTCACCGGGCATATAGCCATGATTATAAACTAGAACAGGGTACGGACCGCCCCGTGCGACCGGGGCATTCACATAACTGTTGGTGTCAATAAGGGGCATATGATCACCAATAAAACCAAAGCGCCCCTTGTCATCCCCCAGCGTATAACCTTTGGCTTTTATCGCCGCTTTGGCCTCCATCTTGGTCATAAAAGGCTTTGGCTGCGCACCGGCCTCTGGCCGCGCCGGATACCAAATATGAATGGCAAAGGTACGCGGCCCTCCCTTCGGCGATAGGGTTTCGGGGCGCGCGTGATCTATCAACGTATAGACCCTGTAGCCGACTGCCTCTGGCCCCGTCGGTTCGGGATAGGAAAAAACTGGAAAGCCGCGTGCAAAGAAAACAGATGCTGCAACCACCAGCAAGGACACAACCGCACCGCTCAGCGTCAACGCCCGGCTAATCGCGCCGCGCGTAACGACCCGAGCAATCGGAATGTTCGCACGCACCGCTTCATTAATGGCAAATACAGCAATCGCGAGACCATAGACAGGAAACAATTGCCACCGGAGGCCTTCGAAAACCGCATGAACAAAAAGAAGGGCCATCAGGACGCGCGGCAAATGCGTCAAAAAGCCAAACCGCACCGCGCTCGGCCAAAAATGCTTGGCGCACTCCGTCACCATAAAAGCAACCACAAGAACTTCGAAAGCGCGCATCAAGGACCCCAAAACCGCGAAAAATCACCCATACGCCTTGGCGCATATGAGTTGAGACGTTTGGGTCAGCGGTAAACCTCATGTGCAGATGATGTTTTTTTTACCTCCCTACATCGCGTTGACGGTGTGAGGCGGAGAGCCTGTCCAAACGTCTTGTTGATTGACCTTTTTTGAATGCCATCCGCAATTCGTTTTGAACGACATCGTATCCCGGCATGGCCAACCGAAAGCCCATATTTGGTTTATGAAGATCCTCGCCGTACAATTCTCCACAGAAACGAACACCTTCATTTCAAAGCTGACCACGCGCACTGATTTTGATGAGCGCGGCATCAGCGCACGCGATGTATCGCTGCACCCTTTTTTGCCATCCCATGACTTATTCCTTTTCTTTCGCCAGGCGGCCGAAGCTGATGGCCATCAGTACCATGAAGGCCTAGTCGCGTCAGCCGAACCCGGCGGACCTTTGGCGCAGGAAGACTACGAAGAGTTTAGAGATACGATCATTCAAGACGCGGAACGGGTCGTTCCAGATGTGGTTTTGCTGCTCTTGCACGGCGCAATGGTTTCGCAAGAGGTAATGGATTGCGAGGGGGACATTTTGCACCGATTGCGCAAGGTGCTCGGCTCGCAAACTGTCATCGCGGCCATGCTTGACCCCCACGCGCACCTTTCCGCCCAAATGGTAGAAGCGTCGAACCTTCTCGTGAGTATGAAAGAGTATCCTCATACAGATGGCTTGCAAACAGCACAGGCACTTTACGCTCTCGCGACAAGCGCTGCCCAAGGGGGCGTACACCCAGTCATGGTGATGAAAGATATTCCTGTTCTCGGTATATGGCCGACACAAACGCCAGAAGTCCGTTCCCTTGTGGATCACGCTAAACTGATCGAACAATCCCCTGACATCCTCTCTACATCGTTCATCCACGGATTTCCCTGGGGGGATACCCCTGACACCGGCGCCAAGGCTTTGGTGATCGCCGATGGAGATTATGAGCGTGCCCAGACAGAAGCCCAGCGGTTCGCTCAGCGGGTTTGGCAAACTCGGGAAGCAAGCCAGCCCCAATTCGTAGCGTTTGGTGAGGCAATATCGATCGCTCAAACGCATAGGTCCCGTCCAACCATCATCGCCGACACCGCCGATAATCCCGGCGGTGGTGCACCGGGGGACGCCACATATGCAGTGCACGCCCTTCTTGAAGCCGATATAGATCGAGCAATCGTCGCAACACTTTACGACCCAGATGCCGTCGCCGTCTGCTTCAACGCCGGGATTGGGGAGCAACTGCCGCTGTCGATCGGCGGCAATGACGGGGTGTCATCAGGGGTGCCGGTCGTGGGTGATGCCGCCGTCCTCGCTCTCAATCAGGAGTTACGGCAGACAGGATTTGATCTAGAAGCCGGTGTCACCTTCGGTCGAGCAGCGCTGATCAAGATAAAGGGTGTACACATCATCCTGAGTGAGCGGCGCGCCCAAACCCTTTCCCCAGATGTTTTAACAAATATGGGTGTTACCCCATCAGACTATCAAATCATCGTCGTGAAGTCGACAAACCATTTCTACGAATGCTTCTCAGCAATCAGTTCAAATATTATTTATGCGACCTCGCCCGGGGCACTCACTTGTACCTTCGCCGAAATGCCATACCGATATGCATCGACCGCCTATTGGCCGCGCCTGTCGGCAACCGACCCGACCCTCGGCCTTACGAAAACTCAAAAGGCCTCCTAGTGCCGGTCGCATTTGGCCTCGTCATCGTCATCCTCACCGCGGGGTGCGGTCTTGCGTTGGCCTACGCATTAGCGGCCGGTGCGTTCACGGCGTACATCGCTGCAGGCCACTCAGAGTATATGGCTTTTTGGCCACAACGCGTGTTCAGCCAACTTAACATCTTTGCACTGATGGCGATGCCTCTGTTCATTCTGACAGGTGAACTCATGAACCGGGGCGGCGTGACACGCGCGCTCATCAATCTTGCTATGGCGATTGTCGGCCGGCTGCCGGGCGGATTGGGCCATGTGAATGTGATCACATCCTTCTTTTTCGCAGGGATTTCCGGCTCTGCCGTCGCTGATACGGCAGCGATGAGCCGTATTCTCGTTCCAGCAATGAAAGATGAAGGCTATGACAGCGCTTACGCCGCGGCGATCACGGCGGCGTCATCTGTCATTGGACCGATCATCCCCCCCAGCATTATTTTAATTTTCTATGGCGCGCTGATGGGGGTCGACGTCGCCGCCCTATTTTTGGGCGGCATCGGACCAGGCCTTGTGCTCGCCACAGCTCTCCTGACCATGAACGCTTATCTTGGGCGCAAATCTGGCACAATGCCAAGTGCACGCCCCGCCCTTGGACCCGCTTTCTTAAAGGCGGCGCCAGCCCTTGGGGTGCCCTTTATCGTCATGTCGGGCATTGTGTTCGGTTGGATGACTCCAACGGAAGCAGCGGCAGTTGCAGTACTCTGTGCAGCGATGATCGGCGTTATGCGAGGAACACTGCGAGGTGATGATATTCTGGAGGCTTTCAAACGGTCTACAATTCTCACCGGTGCCATTTTTGCTCTGATCGCCGCGGCCTCGTTGTGGAGCTTTCTGGCAGCTTTATCCGCCCTCCCCGACCGCATCGATACCTTAATCGAAGCCCTCATCCTCAACGGTACGCCTTACCTTCTCGTGATGACGCTGATCTTATTGTTCGTGGGCATGTTTTTGGACATCCCAATCGCCCTGGCGTTGCTGGCACCGATCCTCGTTCCCCCTGCCCTCGCCGCTGGTGCCGATCCCGTTCATATTGGTGTTTTCGTATGCTTTAACCTGTGCATCGGTTTGCTGACGCCCCCCTTAGGAGGGTGCTTGATCGTCACAAGCGCCTCCACCGGCGTGCCCTACTTCAAACTCGCCAAAGCGTTGGCACCGTTCATCTTCGTGGAAATTCTCGTACTCATTATTATTCTGTTTACCCCAGAAATTGTGACGTTCATTCCAAAATCGGTGGGAGTAATGTGATGATGACACTCTCTCGCCGCCAAATAGTACTGGGGGCCACTGCCCTCCTGCCTCCCTCCTGCGCGCCCCAGACCGAACGCCCAATACGGGCGGCTATGACTATGCAGGCAGATGCAAATAAAAGCGGGGTCTACGTTTGGCTGCAGGCCTTCGAAAAGATAATCAGTCATAACATCGGCAGGTCACTTCACGTTTTTCCGTCAAGCGCTCTTGGCGGCGAAGCCGAAAGAACAGAACTCGTCAGGCGTGGCCTACTTGAAATAAATAGTACCGGTACCGATTTATTGACACCCCTTAGTGGCTGGCTGGAGGTTTTCAACTGGCCCTTCGCTTTCTCCTCCTATGGCCATATCGATGCCTTCATCCACCGAACAGGGTTTCTCAACCTTGTTAACGCTGATCTTGAACCCCATGGCTTTTGGCTCGCCGACATTGCCTTTATCGGCGGGATGGTCGGCGTGCATAATACCAAGCACCCAATCACTTCCCTTGACGACATGCGGCGCCTCCGCATGCGTGCGATGAATGCAAGTCAAATTGAGCTATATAGCTCCTGGGGTGTACGAAGCGCTCAGGTTGCCTGGGAGGAAGTGCCTCAAGCTTTAGAGACGGGGATTGTCGATGGCTACCTCAACAGCGCGCTCATTCCCATTCTGTTTGGTCAAACGCGACAAATTCGTCACTTTACCGATTTACGACTCTCCCCGTCTTACCGCGTTATTATCATGTCGACACAGGCCAAGGAGATGCTTCTGAACCAGGGCGCTCTGTTCGAGGTCGCCTTGGCTGTTGCACGCAAAAAAAACAGAGCCTGGGCGAACAATCTTATTTCGGATGAACGCGCGCAACTTGAAGCGGTGGGCATCACTGTGACGGATATCACACGGGAAAAGCGAGACAAAATCCGCAACGCCAGTATCGCGATGGTCGAAAATACAGTGCCTACCGATCAATTTAAACGCATATTAGAAATGTCTGCAGCGGCCGAGCAGATTATGGAGACACTGTAATGGCGTTCGTCGAAAAGCTAAGGCGGATCCTGCTGATTGGAACGTTATCCTTCGCCATCATCTGCTTCGCTGCTCTCGTCGCGACGATATTGTTGCAGGTCGTATCGCGTTACATTTTCGCCTCACCGCCAGGGTGGACCGAAGAAGCGGGCCGCTATCTTATGATTTGGTGCGGGCTGATTGGCGCCGCGGCCGCCTATGCGGATCGCGCCGACCCCGTACTCATCTATCTGAACATCACCCCGGGCAGCTGCCGAGGCAAGCTTTCAGCAGTTCTTGAACTCGCCGCTGTCGCGGCGCTGACCGTACCATTATGTTATTACAGCCCCTCGCTGCTACAGTATATGATGCGTATACCATCCGATACTATCGGAATACCAATGGGCCTCATCATAGCGGTTGTGCCACTGAGTGCAGGTCTGATCCTTACTCAATCCATATTACGTTTATTGATTGTTTGGTATGCCGCACCTAGGGAGAGTTAAAGCCTAACAGGTTCCCGTAGGCAAAGACAGGCAACACCATCAGCGCGAAGACCGCGGTCAGTGTCATGAAGCCGCGCGTGCCCCACCCCGCACCATGATCCCCGCGCCAGGCATACCCGGTTGTTATTGCCAACACCACCGCTGCCAGAGCGGCCAGGTTAGCCGCCAATGGAGTTAAACCATCGACCCCAAATGGCAGGAACGCGTTGGCTAGCAAAGCGAAGACGCCGGCGGCATAGGTAAAAGCAGCATACCGCCCACACCGTATGGCGGCGCCACGCCCCCTCCACACCCACGCAAATATGGCCATGAAACCGCCGAAGACGCAGAATGGGAAGAGCGCCGACATAAGGGTGGCGTTCATCAGCACTCCTTCTTTTTGAGCGGTGCTAATGGTCGAATATGTTCCGCCAACTACGCGTCCTTTCGCATTGGTATAGAAATGCAGCACCTGGAACTGCGGAGCGTCGCCAAACCGTCCGGAAACTTCTCCAGTGATCCGTGTAAAGCGTCCCTCGCCAATCGGCAGGAATGGTCCTTGCTTATTCAAATATAAGCCATCAGATTGCGCTGTGATGGCGAGCTGCGCTGCGGCTCCGGCGAGGAGAAGACCAGCTTTTTCTGTCGTTTTATGCGAACGCCGATCATCGACATACCGGCCTACATATTTCTTTGCCGCTGCTTGATCATAGGATCGAAGCGCAAATTCATCAGGCGTACCAAACAAATAGGCTTTAATCGCCTGACTCACGACCGCGGATTGTAAGTATCTGTGTACATTGGTCTGCGCCATCTGAGTACGATCACCAGCAATCGAAAAGAAAATGCTCGCGTCCTGATCAGGGAATATCAAGAGAAGGCTGGTAAATCCCTTCCAACTGCCAGAATGCTCTATAATACGACCAGCAGTATAACGGTCATCTACCCAAAACAGATATCCGATGCCCGGCAAGGCCTCCGAGTTTCGCTCTAATAGCTGAAACGCACGCTGAACAGTGGTTGATGCAAGGGGCCCGTCATGTCCCTTTGTTCCGTTCAACAAGGCTCTCGCGAATTTCTGCATATCCGCACGGGTTGAAATCATAGACCCTGCGGCGGCAAATAGAGGGGTTATACCATCCGCAACCAGCGGAACCTGAGTTTCGGCTGCTGTCCAACTTGCTGGCTCCGCCAGTCTATGGGGGGGCGCGAAGTCATAATCGAGGTAAGTGTCATACATATTGAGGGGCGCGAATATCTCAGCCTCAAGATAATCGCTTAACCGACGTCCACTGATATCCTCAATGACTACACCGAGGATCGTCACACAAATATTGCAATAAGATACCCCCTCCCCCGCAGCCCGAAAATAGGACGGCCATGCCATCCTCAAATCCTCACCTGAGAGATCAGGACTATACCCGTAGTCGGCAAAATAGGAAGCCCGCTCCTCCACACCAGCCGTGTGGGTCAGCAGGTGACGTAGGGTAACGTCCTGACCGCGATTATCAGGAAGTTGAAAGCGCGAAAGATACGTGTTTGCAGCATCATTGATCGATTGAATATCGCCGCGATCGACCAATTGCGCAATAGCGAGGCCAACAAAGACCTTTGTAATTGAACCAATGCGGTATTGAGCCGTCTCCGGATCACGATCTCTATCATGGGCGTAAGGCGCTCCATATGTCCGCTGCAGCAGAACTTGCCCCCCTTGCTCCACATTAATGACCGCGGCAGAAAATCGCTTCTCCTGCTCGGCAGTCAAGAACGCTTGATCTAACCATTCAATGAAGTCGGCATCCATTTTGGCCACTGTATTCACACTTGCAGCCTTCACTGGGAAACAGGCAAAAGCGAGAGAGGCTAGTGTTAAACGGATAATATCATACCATCTCATAACTCAATTTCGTCAGTCAGTGCGTACAAAGCTAATTTCAATCTCGCCGGCATTGACGAGTTGGGTAGAAACAATCCGATCACCGGCCACAACGATCCGGAGGATTTTTCCGTCCGAGCGCAGCAACTCATAAACATCGCCGTCACGACTTCGATCAACAATGGGAATAAGCTCACCTGTATCAATATTCAGCACTGCCTCCGCATGAACGAGATCAGCGGTCCAGTAAGCTGATGACGCCAGCCGCGCGTCCGATGTTTCGAGCGAACCATTTGTGAAGATATTCCAGACACCATCAATGCGATTCGCCTCAATAATCGTGTCCCCACTGAACGATGCTGATCGTTCTGAGTGAAACGAAATCATTGAACCGTCACGCCATTTCTCGACAACGGACTGCGTGGCTTTGATTCGTAAGAGAGCCATGCGAAATGCAATATCAACGTTAATCACAGCCGCGTTTACGCCATCGCAATCGTAGACTTCGACTATTTGAGTACCAATCGTTTTACCTTTTCGTATGATGTCAAAAGTAAGACTCTCGCGTGCAGCACCACATTCAGCCACGCGACTTTCAAGGCGTGCGGCCGCTGCGTGAGATGCGAGAACAATCGAAAGGAGGAACGCCGTCGAAAATATCGACGGCGCCAAGCTCCACCTTCGGTGTACTTTAAAAGAGCGCATAGAAATGAATATTCCTAGTCGAAGTTTGCTCTTAACCGAGCACCGACCGTGCGGGGTTGATTCCTAAAGATATCGCCCGTTGTGGAGTCGATGAACAGCTCAACGCTCTCGTCGGTGAGATTTTCCGCAAACACCTCAAAGGACCAAGCTTCACGCGTTACACCTGCTCGCAAGTCGAACAACTCGTACGCTCCCATCTCTGGTACTGTTCCCGGTGCGCCAATGTTCGCGACTTTAGAGCTGACGGCCTCGAAACCACCTAAAACATACGCATCAAGATTTTCGGTCAACGCGAAGTCATATTTAGCGTTCAGTCCAACCTTATACTCCGGCGTATTCGGAATACGGTCCCCCTCAAGCCCCCCTTGGGCAGGCTCATCAAGCTCCGCCTCCACGACAGAAGCACCGAAGTTAATGGAGAACGCATCCGTCACCTGACCGAAGACTTCGACCTCCGCCCCAAGTGAATGCGCTGCACCCGCATTATCCGTGAATCCAATATCCGCCTGCGCTAGGGGAGAAAACTGCAAGAGTTCTACCTGTAGATCCTGCCAGTCAATGTAATACGCAGCTGCGTTAAAGAACATGCGACCGTCAGCAAACGTTTTCTTCACACCCAGTTCGTAATTCGTGGTTTCATCCGCCTCGTAACCGCCCGGATTATCGGATGGCGAGAGCTGATTGGCGCCACCACGACGATACCCCGTTGAAACGCTAACGTAGCCAAGAAGGCTCTCTGTAAACGAATAGTCACCCGCCACTTTATAGGTGGCGCCACTATCACTAACCGAGATAGGAATATTCGGGACAGGCGTGCCAACTTGGGTGAGCAGGTCAAAGGATGAGCCTTCACGCGTTAGGTCCGTACTGTTGTCGAACCAACGGACACCCCCAGTAAAGTTCAGCGCATCTGTGATGGCGTATGTAAACTCACCAAACAGAGCAAACTCTTCAATCTCCTCAACCGTGTCGATTTCAAACAATTTAAGCGTCTGCGGCGTCGGTAAAAATGGCGGTAGCGCCGGGGCGAAGATGTTGCTGTTAAATTCGGTTATCCGTTCACGATCAGAATAGAAAAACCCGGCGACGAAATTCAAAGGACCGTCCCAGTCGGTGGCGACACGGGTTTCGTGATTGAAGATCTCGTACTCGAAATTATTGACCGTATCGCTGGAGAACAGCCCACCAAGGGCTCCGCTGGGGAGAACAAACAGAAGCTCTGCCAAGGCCGCAACGCTATCTGCCCCCGCTTGGTTATCACTCACCGCAGCATAATCGCGATCAAAATAGGATGTTGAAGAGATGACGTTGAATCCGTCGCCAGCGTAGTCAAATGCAATAGTACCGAGATTAAAGTCATCTTCCACTATATCGACGATTTGCCGTGTCTGCCGCCGGTCACCCGCCCCCGGCGTTTCGATACGTGCACCGTTCGCTTCGGTATCTTGAAACGCGTAAGAGATCGTTGAGGTGAGCCTATCCATTAACTGGGCACCCAGAGCAACCCGGCCCCCAAGGCGCTCTTCTCCTCCTACAAGGGTGTTATTTGCAGTGTTTTCAATGAAGTCGCCGCTATCGTCATAAGACAAGACGGTGCGAAGCGCGACTCGATCAGAAACAATCGGCATATTCACCATCAGATTCGCACCGTACGCCTCACCGCCCCCTTCAACATCACCATACTGCGTATCAAAGGCAACGCTGGGCGCCGTTGGATCAGGTTGTTTGGGGATAACGCGAACAACACCACCAAGAGCGCCCTCACCATAGAGCGTGCCCTGGGGCCCCCGTAGAATTTCAATCCTGTCAACGTCAAAAAGAAAAGGGTTAGGCTGAATATTTGCGGTAGAAACAGGTGTTTCATCAATATAGACACCGACCGTCGAGGCGGTCGCAGGTGATGGCGACGAGATACCGCGAATAGAAAGTTGTGCACGCGAGGACCCGCGATCGTTTAACGAAAGGCCAGGGGTCAACTTTACATAGTCCGCAAAAGAGGAAGCCGCAATTTCAGAAAGAAAATCGCCGGATAACGCTTGCACGCTCAAGGGAACTTCTTGAACCGTTGCATCGCGCTTGGTTGCGGTAATGACGATTGTTTCAGGCTCCGGCATATCGGCGGCATTGGCGGTCGGTACCATGACACCAAAAGGAGCAATAATGGGTGTGCCCAGACAAAGTGCCGCCCGCACGCTTAGACCGTCTTTTGCATATTGGGTCTTTAAAAACATAGTCCCCTCCATCGTTGTTATGCATCATTGTTATCGTGGTCATGCGTTATGACGACCGCGCCGCGCACTCCCCCCATGCGCTTGTCGTAATTTTTTCACATAAAATTAGGATTGTGCCGTCGTAGCGGCGGTAAACCGGGATGTGCCTCTTACGATCAGGAGTAAGAGCAACGCACTCAGCATGCCGATTGGCGAACTAATCGCGAGGGGGAGCGCCGCCGATGTCGAGCCGAACAGGGCGAGCGCAACATAAAGGGCCGTCCCCTCCTGGCGCACCGCATGTTCCATCAAAACAGCCGTCATTTGCGGTTTTTCAGCTCCTAGTATTTTTGTGCCCAGGAAAGCAATTCCAATAGCGCAGCTAAAGAGGATGAAAACAGGCAGAAAAATCAGGTAAAAACTTGCAATTAGTACTGACCATTGTTGAACGGTGATGATGAGAAAGATCAGCGAAATGCCAAACGAAGACACCACCTTTACCCAACCGCGTACCGCCGCAGCGAGTTGAGGGTATCTTACATTGATCACAACACCCAAGCACACCGGCAACGCCGTGATCGTTAGGAGATTTGTCAAGAAGCGCTGAACCGGCACAGTCTCGGTAAGGGCCGACCCGCCGAATTGAGATAAAATGAGAGATGCACCGAAAGGAGCGAGTATGATGTAAATAACGCTAATGAGTAGTGTCATGGACAATGAGAGCGCAAGATCACCACGCCCCAAATCCGTCATCAGATTCGACATCATCCCACCTGGCATGGTCGCCACTAGCATCAACCCCACAGCAAGTTCGCTTGGCAATTGAAAAATCTGTATTAAGATGAAACTGATTAAGGGGATAATAGCAAGAATATTCACGCCAGAGAACAATACAAGCGCCGGGCGCGCAAACACTCGGTGAAAATCCTTCGGCCTCACCGACAAGCCCATGCCAAGCATCAGTAGAAAAAGCGAGGCCGTCAGGGCGAGTTCTTGCATCAATCAGCGCTCACCCTTGAGGACAGCGACGTGCTTCATGATTTTATCACGGATCTTTTCAGGGACACCGCTTGGATCGACCGGCATACCAAATCGAACCATATTGTGACTATGGGCCAAATGGTGGAGATGGAAGGCATTTTTCATACCCGCCACCCGTCCAGCTGCATCTTCCATCGTGTTCGCAGCCTCTTTGGCGAGCTTTAAAGCGAATAGCGGCTTTTTTGCGATGCGTTGAGCCAGCGCCAACGTATCAGCGGATAATTTCTCGGGCGCGACGACGTGATTGACCATGCCGAGGCGGTGAGCTTCTTCCGCAGTGATCCAATCCGCCGTAAACAGATATTCCTTCGCTTTACGAGGACCCAACTCGCCAACATGAGCAAAATACTCAACGCCGCCAACACCCATCTCAACGGTATTGTCCAGGAAGCGTGCATCCTCGGCAGCGACGATCAAGTCACAGGGCCAGATCAACAGTAACGCACCAGCGATCGCCATCCCCTGGACTTCAGCGATGGTTGGTTTGGGGATATTGCGCCATCGTTCACTGAATTCGAGATAGATCTCCCGCTCCCGCGCATAGAGAGCCTCCACGCCTTCGCCGTGAAATCCAGACCAAACACCAACGGTCTCGTAGGCGTCGATATTCTTTTTGAAATCAAACTCGGTTATGTCGTGACCAGCGGAAAAATGATCACCATCGGCGGCGAGTATGATGACCGAAATATCATCATTACACGCAGCCTCATCAAAAGCATCGTTCAACTCGTACAGTAATTGTGTATTTTGCGCATTGCGCATGTCATCGCGCGCTAAAACGATGCGTGCAACACGATCAGCAGGCCGCTCAAATCTGATAAAATCGCGGTTCATGACCCTTGTCCCTCTTCTCGGCCCTTAAAGCAATGAAGCCCCGCCATCGACGACGAGGGTCTGGCCGGTGATATATCCAGCCCCCGGGCCGAGAAGGAAAAGCGCCGTCGCAGCAACATCTTGGGGTTCACCAATCCTGCCGGCGGGTAGTTTTTTTGTCGCCACCGCGCGCATTCCATCCGCATCACCCGTATTGTCCAAAAACCGTCGGAACATCTTTGTTTCGATAAAGCCAGGAGCAATCGCATTCACCCGCACGCCGAGTTGGCGCTTTCCACAAAAAAGGGCCGCGGACTTCACCATTGCCTCTAGCGCCGCCTTTGATGCGGCATATGCGAGGCCATAGGCTTCCGCCCGTGAGCCAGATATGGATGAAATCATCAAAGCCGCACCGTGCTCGGACTTCGTCAGTAGAGGCAACAAAGCCTTTAACCCAAGCGCTCCCCCCTCTGCGTTGATCGCATGGACACGACGCAAATCCTCCAAAGAAAAGTCAGCGATGTTCGACATAAAATCGACGCCCGCAGCATTAACGAAGGCATCCACTTTTCCAAACCGTTCTTGAGCCGTTGAAGCAACCTGTTGCCACGATGCCTCTTCACGAACATCGAGCGGGACGTAGGCCTCGAACGATGTATCATCTGCACTCTCAGCAAGATCACAGGCCACAACACGATACCCATCGCCCTGCAACGCGTCGACAATTGCTCGCCCGATGCCGCCCAAAGCGCCAGCTACTATAGCGGTTTTCATATGCCCTCGTCGGATAACGCTGCGGCCAGCAGCGGGATAATCTAGCTTAGACGATCCAAGACGACCAAAGCCTCACGTGAGAGTTCCGACCTTTTGAATAAAATCCCGCTGCAGATCTTTCTTGAGGATTTTGCCAAGCGCATTGCGGGGCAGCGCCTCGCAAAACACAATTGATGCCAGCCGTTGGGTCTTCCCAAGCTGTTCATTGGCATAGGTAAGGATATCGTCAGACGTCACCCTTGCATTCTGAACCACCACATAGCCCGCTGGCGTCTCCCCCCAGCGCTTACTCGGTACAGCGATGACTGCCGCCTCAACAATGTCAGGATGAGCCTCTAACACCGCCTCGAGATCAACGGCGTAGATGTTGAAACCACCCGAAATAATCATGTCTTTCTTACGGCCATGCAGCGTAACGAAACCGTCAACGTCAATAGAGCCCAGATCACCAGATCGCAAAAACGTCTCCCCGTTGCGGTCGCACCAAAATAGTTCCGCGGTGGCATCCGCAGCCCGAAAATATCCATCCGTCATCGTTGGGGAACGGCCCACTAGCTCGCCAATTGCGCCCAGGGGCAACTCCTCGCCAGCATCATCGATGACGCGCACCTCAAAATCAGGTGCGGCTTGACCCACGGTCTCCGCCTTGTCCGGTCGCGCTGTGACATCGAGCAGCGTTGATACATCGCCCTCTGTCGATCCGTACACTTCGAGGAATCGGCCTGGCCACTCTCGCGCCACTGCTAACTTCAGACGAGGTGCCATCGGCGCACCCGTGGAGACTTTAAGAGCGTAGGAATCAAGATCCGTATCAGAAAATTCTTCATGATCTAGGATCCGTTGATACTGAACAGGGACCATAATCACGGTCGTCGCCCGCTCCCGTGCGGAGATCCGCAAGAACGTCCCCGCATCAAATTTTCCAAGCATGACAATCCGACCACCTGCGGCCAACACGGGAAGCAACACGACAAGCGTCGTATTCGAATATAGTGGCGTAACCGACATCAACACGGAAGAAGCGCCGATCCCCTGCGCGCAGGCCATATCGGCCTGGGCCAACTTGACGCCATGACTATGAACGATCCCCTTCGGCGTGCCTGTCGTTCCCGAACTATAAATAATTGTACACGGATCGGCATCGTCCAAAGAAGGCCAGTGAGCACGCCAAGCGGCACCATCCCTCTCCATAAACGCAGCTAAATTTAAAGTCTGCGACGGTTGAACGGTGCCCGGCGGCACGCGGCTCGCGTTCGGCTGGTCTGTCACGACAATAACGGGTTCGCAGCTTTTCAAGGCTGCATGCAGAGCGTCATCCGTCAACGATGGGCTCATCGGCGCAACGCACGCACCGGTGCGCAAGGCACCTAGGAAGGCAAATAAAGTAAATGGCGTGTCGCCGGCGATGATCGCCACACGCTTGCCGCGCCCGGCACCATGCCGCGATAACAAAGCCGCTGCCGATTCAATATGGTCAAAGACCTCAAGGCCGGACCAACTCTGGTCGCCGTAGGTCAGTGTCGTTTCCGCACCGCGCCGCTGAACACTGGTGCAAATCAAATCTATAATTGTATTCAACCTCTTCCTACAAGCTCCCTATTAGTGATGCGTAGAATTCTATCGCCGCTGCATAATCGTCGACGCCAATCCGCTCATCCGCTCCATGCACCCGCGATAAGTCCGCCGGAGACAGAATGTGGGGAGAAAATCGGTATACATTCTCAGCGACGGCCAAATAGTGATGACTGTCTGTATTGGACGTCAGCAGCCCAGCGCCGATACTCGCTTCGGGAAAAGCGTGCCGAAATGCGACGGTGATAGCCGTGCACGCCTAGTTATCCGTGTCCGCGGTTGGCGTGGGAGCGATCGCCCCATCAAGGCGCTCGACCACAATCCCATAAGGCTCCGCGACCGCCTCAACGCGGTGGTGCAGCCGTTCTAAGCTGTCTGAATGCGCGATCCTAAAGTCAATAATCGCTTGTGCTTCACCCGGAACAATATTTCTTGTTCCATCACCAGCGGACAAAAAAACCGGCGCTGTTGTTGTACGCAGAAAAGGGGTGAATGTCGGGTCCGCGCCAAGGAAACGAGCCAACAGCGGACGGGTCGCCCAGGCATTCGCTACAAGAAACCGCTCCGGCAATGGCAGGTTAGGAGCAAGCCCCATGAAGGTTCGCGCCGTCAAGCCGGAATAGCGGAGGGGCGGCTGTTGGTCCATAAGATCCGCTAACGCACGGCTAAGCCGTTCGATGGGCGCTTGGACCGGCGGCGCTGAGGAATGTCCCGCCGCACCAATCGCAGTCAGCCGATAGGTCGCCCGCCCTTTTTCGGCCACGGCAATCATCGCCACCGGTCGCTCAACCCCTGGCGCAACACCGACCGTAATGGTGGGCCCTTCGTCCAACAAAAAGGCGGCCCGGACACCATCATCGGCGAGCGTTCGGGCGATGTGGGCTGCACCATTGTGCCCTCCCACCTCTTCATCAAATCCGAAGGCGAAGTAAATCGTTCGATTGGGTTGAAAGCCAACCTGGGCCAGACCCTCTACCGCCTCAAAAAGGCCGAGCACACCGGCTTTATCGTCAAGCGCGCCGCGTCCCCAAATAAAACCGTCACGCACCACGCCGTCGAACGGCGGGACAGACCACGCGCCCTCATCCGCTGGCACAACATCATAGTGACCCAGCAAGATCACCGGCGCCGCGGACCGATCGCGCCCGAGCCACGTGTATAAAAGGCCATGGCCATTCACCTTACGCAGGTCCAACGCCTTGTGAGCGGCCGGGAAGGCAGTCGTCAGATAATCCTGGAAGGCGGTGAAGTCTGTCGGCGATTGGGGGACACCCTCCCCGGTCGCGATCGTTCGAAAACGGATCGCTCCAGCGAGGCGCTCCGCCGCATCGCTGCTTTGAGGGGCCTCCCACAAGGGCGCGCTAGCAGGAGCGTAAAGACGCTCCGTCACGCTGGCACAACGATAAAGACCGACACCCCACAGGAGAAAAAATGCGGCGCCAACAAAAAGGACAAAGCGTTTCAGCAGCACCAACCTATTCCCAAATCATCCGCCCAATATTTTTTGGTTATGGGAATAGGACGATTGAGGTGCGCTGCGTCCTCACCTTGACGGATCGCTCAATAGCGCGCGGTGAACGAGATGCCGACGGTGCGCGGCGTGTCGAAAAAGACGCCGCCCCGCGTCTGGAGCGCAGACATCAGCACGGCCTGTTCATCTGTTGCATTATCGACAAATATAGCGGCTTCAAGCCCGCCAAGACCGTAACTCGTCCTCACATTGAGCAAAGCGTATGATGGTTGCCGTTCTTGATCGATCTGCAATCCGGTCAAGATGCTCTCACCCACATGGCGATAGCTAAGCGAGGCTTGGGCTTCGCCAGCGCCGATGGTGCGTCGATATTGGGCCGAAAGGGCGTAGGTTCGCTCTGGCGTGTTAGGCAGTCGCTCCCCCGCCTCGAAGACACCCGCCCCCTCTTCAAACCGTGCACGCAACGCCGTCGCACTGCCGGTCATCGTGAAGCCAGCTGCGGGACGCCATCGGGCCTCAACTTCAACGCCCTCACTTTTCGCTTCTCCCCCATTAACGAGAAACGATGTCACTTCAGCGTCATCGAATTGATCAATTTGCACATCGTCCCAGTCAAGACGAAACGCGGCCGCGGACACCGAAAGCCTCTTCTTCGGATATCGCCACCGCGTGCCGACCTCATAACTGCGTATGCGATCAGATTCAAAAGTTGCAGGCTGGCCTTCATCCGCTAATAGATTAAATCCTCCAGAACGCACACCATCAGCAACAACCGCATAAAGATAAAGATGATCACCAACGGATTGCCCGGCGCTTAAACGGAAAGTTGTCAGGGTTTCCGACAGGTCATCGCGGGTGCCGCGGG
>CALFRH010000211.1 GCA_937919225.1 uncultured Parvularcula sp. | reverse complement strand
CCGGCGACCTGCGGCCGCGTCATGATACGGGCCCCCGCCCGCGGGATCAACGTCGGGATCGGTAGTCTGCCTGCCTTTCGTCGTCTTCGAGGCGGCCTATAGGCGAAACCGTATGAGCGCGGTAAGCCTACCCCATGAAGCGCGTACTCTCTTTTCTCGTTTGGGCGGTGCCCGCCCTCTTGCTCGTGGCGGTCCTTGTCATTTTTGAAGTGGTCCCGGCGCGCATTGATGCGTCGATGAACCCGGTGGTCCCTGACCCCGAAGCGCCGGCGCCATCTGCGGCGGCTGCGGCGCTGCATGACACTCTTCTGGTGGCGGATCTTCATGCCGATGCGCTTCTATGGGGTCGGGATTCAACACGGGCTCAGGAACGGGGGCATACGGATTTTCCGCGTCTGCGCGCGGGCGGTACCTTCCTTCAGGTCTTTTCTGTGGTGACTAAGTCCCCGTCAGGCCAAAATGATGTGGAGAACAGCGCCGACGCCGCTGACCAGATCACGCCGCTGGTGGTGGTCCAGCGCTGGCCCCGCCGCACCTATGGCTCTTTGAAAGAAAGGGCGCGGTACCAGGCCGAGCGCCTCAGGGCTTGGGAAACGAAGGACGAGAATTTTCGCATCATCCGGAGCCAGGCTGATCTACGCCAAGCCCTCACCGATCATGAGACGAACCCGGACCTTCTGGTGGGGGTTCTTGCAACGGAGGGCTCCCACGCGCTTGAGGGCGACCTTGGGGCCATCGAAACACTCTATAATGACGGCTACCGCATGATGGGGCTTCATCATTTCTTCGATAATCGTCTTGGCGGGTCCCTCCACGGGACATCAAAGGCGGGTCTGAGCGACTTTGGCAAGGCCGCGGTCGATAAGATGGTGGCGATGGACATTATGATTGATGTGGCCCATTCCTCCGAGGCGGTGGTGTGGGATGTCCTTGCCCGCACGGGCCGCCCCCTGGTGGTGAGCCATACCGGCTTTAAGGGGGCATGCGACCGTCCCCGGAACATTAGTGATGAGCTGATGATCGCGATTGCGGAACGCGGCGGCCTTATCGGTGTGGGGTATTGGCAGGCCGCGATTTGCGATCCCACTCCCGATGGGGTGGCCCGCATGATCCGTTATGGGATTGATTTGGTGGGCGAGGATGCGGTGGCCTTGGGGTCCGACTTTGACGGCACTGTGGCTGTACCGTTTGATGCATCGGGTCTTGTACAGCTCACCGATGCTCTCTTGCGGGCGGGATTGACCGAAGCGCAAATCACCAAAGTGATGGGCGGCAATCAAATCCGCTTTTTCCTGGAGCATCTGGCCGAGGGTGATGCCGCCCTATGACCCGTGCCCTGTTCCTCGCGGTCGCGACCGTTCTTTGCGTGCTGTCGTCTGCCTTCGCTCAGGTAAGCCCGGCGGTGACAACCAATAATGCCACAACCCGTTTGGTAGCCGAGCATGTTTCTGCCGCACCGGGGGAGACCATCACCCTGGCCCTTCTGCAAAATCTGCGGGAGAAGTGGCATGTCTATTGGCGCAACCCGGGGGATTCAGGTCTGCCGCTCAACCTCAGCTGGAAGGTGTCGGAAGGGTTTGAAGCGGGGGAGGTGCTTTACCCCCTGCCTCACCAATTGCCGTTGGGGCCATTGGTCAATTACGGCCACGAAGGGGAGCCGACCTTTCTCATTCCCTTGACGGTACCCCAAAACGCCGTGCCCGGTATGAATGTATCCGTGACGGTCGATGCCACCTGGCTTATTTGCGATGAGGAACGCTGCGTGCCGGAGGATGGGACCCTCCGCCTCATTCTGCCCATTACGGCTGAGCGTGGGGCCCTTAATACCCCGTACCAGGAGAGAATTGCGGCAGCCCGCGCAGAGCAACCCACGCCTCCCTCCTTTGAAGTGAGCTATTTTCATACGGATGAGGGGCCTGTCCTTCGCCTGGAGGGCCCGCCTGAGGGCACTCTTGAATTTTATCCCTACACCCCGTCCCTGACGGAGCCAGCGGGCGAAGTTCGCCTCGCACAGGAGGGGGAGACTCTCTTTATGGGGTTCACAGCGGCGTTCGCCTATGAGGCCGCGCGTCCCGAACGGTTAGGTGGGGTCTTGGTGGTTGAGGAGGATGGTACCCGGACAGGGTATGAGCTTTTCGCGCCCCAGGTGAAGGCACCCGCCACAAGTCCGTTCCCGGTACCAGTGCCGTTGACAAGCAGTGCGGCGGCGACGCCCGCCCCACCGCTCCTCGGCGTCACTCTAGGGCTCGCCTTTCTCGGCGGTGTGATCCTCAATCTCATGCCGTGCGTCTTTCCTATCGTCTTTTTGAAGGCGCTCGGATTTGCCTCCGTTTCGCGGGAGGAGCGGGGGATCGTTCGGCGCCATGGTCTTCTTTATACGGCGGGCATTTTGGTTGCCTTCCTCGGTCTGGCTGGGATGTTGCTCGCTTTGCGTGCTGGCGGCGATGCCCTTGGGTGGGGCTTTCATTTACAGTCTCCTCTCGCAGTGGGGGTGTTCGCCATCATTATCCTCCTGGTGGGGCTTAATCTGTCAGGGGTGTTTGAGATGGGCACCTCCCTCCAAGGGGTGGGGGAGGGGCTGGCGCGCCAAGGCGGCAGTGCAGGCTCGTTTTTCACCGGCCTCTTGGCGGTGGCGGTGGCGGCGCCCTGCATCGGGCCGTTCCTTGGGGGCGCCGTGGGGGTGGCCCTGGCGCGTCCTGCGGTGGAGGGTCTCCTTATCTTCGGCACCATCGGTCTGGGGCTCGCGGCCCCCTACCTCCTCCTCAGCTTTGTGCCGGGATTTGTCAGCCTGCTGCCCAAACCGGGCGCGTGGATGGAGACCCTGAAACAGCTCTTTGCTTTTGCGATGTATGCGACCCTCGTCTGGCTCGTCTGGGTGGTGAGCACCCAAGCGGGCAGCGACGGCGTGTTGCGGGTGGGGCTGGCGCTCTTGGTCACGGGGCTTGCCGCCTGGACTTTTGGCCGGGCGCAAGGGGCAGGGGGCCTGTTCGGGCGCCTGGCCAGTATCGTGCTTCTTCTTGGCGCGGTGGTGCCCCTCCTGGGCGTGACGCCTAAACCTGTATCCGCCCAGACCGAGACGTCGGAAAACGCGCTCACAGGAGTGCCCTATGATGAGGACGTGCTCGCCACCCTCCGTGCCGACGGGGTGCCTGTGTTCGTCGACTTCACCGCCTCCTGGTGCATCACCTGTCAGTTTAACAAGAAAACCGTGCTGGATACGGCACAGGTGCGGAAGGCGTTTGCGGTGAGCAATGTCACTTACATGGTGGCCGATTGGACCGTGCGGGATCCTGTCATCACCGCCGCGTTGGAGGCCCAAGGGCGGGCGGGCGTGCCGCTGTACCTCTACTACCCCGCCGCGGCGCAGACCCCGCAAATCTTGCCACAGCTCCTCACGGTGGAGGGGGTTCTAGAAACCTTGGAGTAAACACCCTATTATAGGGGGTCAGGCGACTTTGAGAGAGATGTCATGAGGACTTTAATTGCGAGCCTCGCCAGTGTTTTGCTGGCGGTCGGCGTGGCCGCCGCGGCGCCCAAGGTGGGCCAGACGGCGCCAGATTTTTCCGGGACCACGTCGGGTGGTGAGACCATCAGCTTGGACCAGTTTGCGGGCAAGCGGGTGGTCCTGGAATGGACCAACCATGACTGCCCTTATGTGAAAAAGCACTATAATAGCGGGAACATGCAGTCCTTGCAGCGGCGGGCCACCGCCGATGATGTGGTGTGGGTATCGGTGATTTCGTCGGCGCCAGGGAAGCAGGGGCATGTTTCCGCCGCTCAGGCGAATGACCTCACTGCCAGCCGCCGCGCTGGGCCCTCTTATGTCATTCTCGATGAGAGTGGTGAAATTGGTCAGCTCTATGGAGCCAAAACCACCCCGCACATGTATGTGATCGATGAGGCCCGCGTGCTGCAATATTCGGGGGCCATCGATTCGATCCCAACATCCAACCAGGCTGATATTGCGCGGGCGGACAATTACGTCTCCAAGGCGTTGAACAGCCTCCGCAATGGCCAGGGTATCGTGACCAAACAGTCCAAGCCCTATGGCTGCTCGGTGAAGTACGGGTCTTAGGGCGACCCCAAAACCTCATCTGAATTGGGCGTTCCCCACGGCTTGTCCGTGGGGTCCATGCTGTTTGATGTCATCGGCCTTGGGGAATGAAGCCAGGCAATGCGACCCTCACCTGATTGAGTGAGCTATTCTCACACGGTCAACTGGATGCTGCGACCAAGCCGTGGCAAACGGTTGGCCAGTGTCCGTCGTCACCAAGGATCCACAACCATGTCCAGCCGTCCCACCCTACCCGAATGGCAAGACCTTCAAGATTTGAGCGAAAGTGACGGCCAGCGGCATTTGCGCGATTTGTTTGCGGAGGATCCGGGGCGATTTGGGCGGTTCTCCGGCGAGGCGGCGGGCCTTTTTGTCGATTACTCCAAAACGCGGATCACGTCGCGGGTGTTTGAGGGCCTGGTGGCCCTTGGCAAAGCCGTGGGGATCGAAGCGCGGCGGGATGCGATGGTGGCCGGTGAGCGCATTAATGTCACCGAGAACCGGGCGGTCCTCCACGTGGCCCTGCGGGACACGGCCAAGGGAAAATATCTCGTGGACGGCGTGGATGTCATGGGCGACATTCAAACCGTCCTTTCCCGGATGGAAGAATTCTGTGGAGAGGTTCACAACGGTACCCGAACGGGCGCCACGGGCAAGCCCCTCACCACGGTGGTGAATATTGGTATTGGCGGCTCTGATCTTGGCCCCGTCATGGTGACCGAGGCGTTGAAGCCTTACGATATTGAGGGGCGGCGGACCTTTTTTGTTTCCAATGTGGATGGCACCCATATGGCGCAAACCCTCGCGCAGCTGGATCCGGAGACCACGCTGTTCGTCATCGCGTCCAAGACCTTCACCACCCAAGAAACAATGACCAACGCCGAAAGTGCCAAGGCCTGGTATTTAGAGAAAGGCGGCACTGAAGCCGGGATCGCTAACCATTTTATCGCCCTGTCCACCAATGAGGAGGCAGTGAGCGCCTTTGGGATCGACACGGAGAATATGTTTCCCTTTTGGGATTGGGTGGGGGGGCGTTACTCCCTTTGGTCGGCTATCGGGTTGCCCATTGCGCTGCAACTGGGGTGGGACAATTACCGCGCGCTTCTCGATGGCGCTGCGGCGATGGACCGGCACTTTGAAGCGGCACCCCTTGAAGAGAACCTGCCTGCATTGCTTGGCTTGATTGGCGTTTGGCATCGCTCATTCCTTGGCATGGCGACCAATGCTGTCCTGCCTTATGACCAATATTTACACCGCTTACCCGCCTATCTTCAGCAGGCGGATATGGAGTCTAATGGCAAGGGCGTGACCTTAAGCGGTGCGGCGGTTTCCTATCCCACGGGGCCGATCCTGTTTGGGGAGCCGGGGACCAACGGCCAGCATGCCTTCTACCAGCTGATCCACCAGGGGACGGATGTCATCCCGTGTGATTTCATTGCACCGGCCCAGTCTCACAATCCGTTAGGGGATCACCATGAAAAGCTGTTGGCGAACTTCCTAGCGCAGCCAGAAGCGTTGATGCGGGGCAAGACGGTGACGGAGGTGACCACAGACTTGCAAGCGGAGGGCCTTGAGGGCCATGAGATTGCGGATCTTGCCAATCATAAGGTTTTTCCCGGAAACCGGCCGACCGTCTCTATTCTGATGGAAAAACTAACCCCCGCCACCCTTGGCGCCCTTATCGCGCTTTATGAGCATCGGATTTTCACCCAAAGCGTGGTCTGGGACATTAACGCCTATGATCAGTGGGGGGTGGAGCAGGGTAAAGTGCTGGCCAAGTCTATCTTGCCGGAACTCAAAGGCGGTGAGGCGACTCGCCATGATGCGTCCACGGCGGGGTTGATTGAGAAAATCAAGGCGATGCGCGGTATGTAGCTTATTCCGCCGTAGGGGGGTCAATCGGTGCGATGGTGTGCGATACGAGGAGGGGAATGTCCGTTCCCTTCCATATAAAGGGTCTCTCCTCAACCTTGGCGATGAGACGCGCCATTTTCGCGGCGGCCCCGTCTTCGTCAGCGTAGGCGAGGACAATACCAAACGTCCCGGTGCCCACGCGACCCACTGTGTCCGTGTCCCGAATATGCCCCGCCAACACGCCCGCAAGATGCCGCAGGGCACCGTCGGTGGCTTCGTCACCGTGGCTCTCCAAAATATCCCCAAGGTTGTTCAGGCTCACCCGCGCGAGGCATCCGCGGTTGCCCTCCCTCCCTAAGCCGACAGCACGCGCGAAGGCGTCTTTTCGCAAAACGGGTAAATCTCCGTCTGCGGTGAGCTTTGCCCGCATGGCGGCGAGCTCCTGCTGGGCTTCGTTCAGCCTGTCGCGCAGGCTGGCAATTTCATCAAGGAGCGCTTTTGCCCCCGGTACGGCGCTTGCGCCCCCAGGAATGGTAAGCGTCGCGCGCTTGCGCCCGGATGGTTGTGCGGTGTTACCCGCCTCTGGCTCGTCTGGTTTGGTCCCCTGGGCCGCCATGCCACTCACCTTTGACATTATCTGACAGCATTTTGTGGCCTATGAGCCAAAAACGCCGCTTAAGTCTCAAATTGCGCATCCGTCCGCAAAACTGGTTTCCACCCTTTGCGGACGGGCATTGTCTACTCCCTAAAGGCGCCCTTACGCCCCAAAGGATTGGCGCCGGGTCACTGCACAGTCTCGCATTTGAGTGAAATTGCGTACTTTTGATGGCAAACAGAGGCACTCCAGCAGAAAGGGGATGCGTTTTTTCCCGTAATGATGTAGTGGCCCCGTTTTCCTGAGGAGCGGGACAAAATGAGCCTTGAGACGCCACCGGTTGCCATTGTCATGGGGTCGACATCTGACTGGCCCACCATGAAGGCTGCCGCCGAGATTCTTGATGTCTTGGAGGTGGCCCATGAGGACCTCATCGTTTCTGCCCATCGGACACCAGACCGATTGGTCCAGTTCTCAAAGGCGGCGGCGGGGCGCGGGGTGAAAGTGGTCATTGCGGGGGCCGGCGGTGCCGCGCACCTGCCGGGGATGGTGGCGTCGATGACGACCCTGCCGGTGCTCGGGGTACCGGTCCAAAGCCGCACCTTGAGCGGCCTCGATAGCCTTTTATCCATCGCTCAAATGCCTGGCGGCGTCCCCGTGGGAACCCTCGCCATTGGCGAGGCGGGCGCGAAGAATGCGGGGCTGATGGCGGCGTCCATTCTGGCCCTTGGGGATGAGGATCTGTCGTCGCGTCTCACGGCTTGGCGGCAGGCCCAGACAGAGGCTGTGGTGGATATGCCCCCCGCAATGCCGGTGGAGGCCTAATGCCCTCATCACCGCTGGCCCCCGGAGCAACGATTGGTATTCTTGGGACGGGCCAGCTGGGCCGTATGTTGGCGATGGCTGCTGCGCGGCTTGGATTCCGTGTAGAGACATTTGGTCCCGAACAAGATCCGCCCGCGGCCCATGCGGCGGCGGCGCACATGAGTGCCGACTATGAAGATGAGGGCGCGCTTGGAGCTTTTGCTCAGAACGTGGATGTTGCCACCTACGAGTTTGAAAACATCCCGACAAAGACAGTTTCTATTTTGAAGGCTGCGGGCGTACCGGTGCGGCCGGATGAGCGGGTGCTTGCTGTCTGTCAGGACCGGTTGGAAGAAAAGCGCTACTTTGAAAAAGCTGGGGTACCCACCGCGCCCATTTGGCCTGTGGAGAATGCTGAGGATCTGGCGGCCGCGATGAGGGAGGCGGCGGGCCCAGCGATCCTCAAAACCCGCCGGTTTGGTTATGATGGTAAGGGGCAGGTACGGCTGAAGCCTGGCGATGATCCGAAGGCGGCCTTTGAAGCCTGCGGCGGCGTGCCTTCTATTCTTGAAGGGTTCGTCGACTTTGATTTTGAAGTCTCCCTTATCGCGGCGCGGGGGCTGGGTGGCTATGCGGCGTTCTTTGACATCCCCCGAAATACCCACCGGGATGGAATTCTCCACCAAAGCCATTTCCCGTCAGGCTTACCCAAAGAGGCGGTGGATATCGCCCATCGGACAGCGAAGGCGATCCTCGATGATCTCTCTTATGTTGGCGTGTTGACGATCGAGTTTTTCTGGTCAAAGGCAAGCGGGCTTATTGCCAATGAGATGGCGCCGCGTGTGCATAATTCAGGGCACTGGACCGTTGAGGCTTGCGACACCAGCCAGTTTGAACAGCATATTCGTGCGGTGGCGGGCTGGCCCTTGGGGCGCCCCCGGCGCCATAGCGATGGGGTGATGACCAATCTCATCGGCGCCGAGGCTGGTGACTGGCCAGCACTATCCGCTGAGCCAGGCTTGGCGCTCACCCTCTACGGCAAGGGGGAGGCGCGGCCGGGACGCAAAATGGGGCATACGGTGGTGTTAACGGCGCAGAGCCCCTAGCTTACCTCTATAATCCGTCGTTCCTCAGCACTTTGGTAAATGGCAAGTATGGCTTTGAGCGACTTTAGGCCATCATCATAGTCTGCTGCCACCGGGGTATTTTCGACAATAGAGTGAGCGAACGATTCCATTTGAGTCTTGAAGTGGTTGGGTCGCGGCAGGGAGGGTAGGGGAATTTGCTTTAGCCCATCGTTCGTTGCGTGAAGAAGGGCATTTGCATAAGGATAAATACGCAACGCCCCCGTCGATCCATAAACCAGAAGAGTAGTCGGCTGAGGGTCCCAGCCTCCTTCAGGAATAAATCCGCTGACGTTCCAGCCGGCCCCCTCGGTGAAGATGCCTTCATTCGGCGGGACTAAGCTCACGGTGCCTTCATCGTAGGTGAGCTGAACCGCAACACCGTTTGACAGTTTCATGGTGACGATTTCCGGGACCGGGGCCTGGCCCGTAATGTTGCCCTGGCCCACCACATCGACCACATGGCTGCCTGTCATCCAAGGAAAGGCGTCAATCATGTGCACCCCATGGTCCACAAGGCCCATACCGGTACCGCCGGGTCCGCCTTCCGGGTAATGGATAGGAGACAGGAGTTCGATATTCTCTAAACCGTTGCCGCCGATCACTGTCTCTGTACAAAGACGGACATCTCCAATGGCGCCACTGATAATAAGGTCTTTTGCGGCCTTCATGGCAGGCAAATGACGGTAAGAGGCGCCAAACAGAAATTTGACGTTGGCCGCTTTGACCGCTTTCCCAATAGCGATGGCGTCTTCTAAAGATGGCGCCATGGGCTTTTCACACAAGATGTGACACCCCTTTGCGGCGGCGGCTTCGACCACAGGGCGGTGAAAAGCTGGAGGCGTTAGGACACAAACAATGTCAAGCTCTTCTGTTTCCAGCATCGCTTGGTAGTCGGTATGGGGAGTAAATTCATATCGTGACGCGGCATCTTGTGCACGGGCTTCATCAATATCCGCACCAGCCACAATGGTCACCGCGTCCGACGCCGCGTAACCTCTCATATGCTCCTGGGCGACACCGCCAAGCCCCACCAACCCCACTTTAAGGGGGTTCTTGCCCATTCCCGCTGCCATGTCCGCCTCCTTGATCGTCGATCATAAGGATCAAGGTGGGGCGGGTAGATTTGTCAACGCCTCAAGGAAATTCCTTTGCTATCAACCTATACCCAGTCCGAAAAGACAGATGTCAGCTCCTGACGACAGCTTTTTCTTGAACTCGGCTGGCCGAGAGGTTAGGGGAGTTGCCCTTAGCGGGTATGGTGAAAAGGTATCACGCGAGCTTCCCAAGCTTAAGTTACGAGTTCGATTCTCGTTACCCGCTCCACACTTCTCTCGCGACATTTTCGCCATATCCGACAGGCGCATTTGGGCCCGCCATTATCCTTTCCGCGACTTTACCAACGGTTCTCAGGCGGTAATTCCCTTTTGAGGCTTTTTGTCTAGAATTTTGCTGGAAACTCAAATTTCCGAGGAGGTGGGGGCCTCGGGAGCAATGACAAAGCCGGCAATGTGGGGCTCTCAGTATGGCGTTGAATAAGAACTTGGGTGCTCTTTGGTTGATTGCCCTGATGGGTGTTGTTGGATGTTCGGGTGGCGGTAGCTCTTCTGGAGGCGAGGGGAGCAGCGGTGGTTCTGGGCCCATGACGCCCACGGAGCCCGATCCCCCAACGCCTCTTCAACAATGTGTCGGGGCGATCACCACCGGTCTTGATGGCTGTACCGCCGCGGTGAGGGACGCGGTGAGGACTTGTTTCGTCGCCGGCGGTTCGACGTGCACTAATATTTCTTTGAGCGCCGATGCTTCAATGGCAATCTCGATGCTGACAAATAATGTGAGCGCTTCGTGCGACGCATCGCTCCTCACCGAAGCGGGGTATACTATCGGTGTTACTGAACTTAATGCACAGCTCACCGATCAATGTGTTGGCCTTAACACAACGCTGGCGACTCGAACATTTGGGGGCCCTCGTGGGGCCGTCTTGCAAAGCGCGGATGTTCAAAATAATGCTGCTGATCCGGCCTGCCTAGAGACGGCGTATACGGAATCTTCTTCCTTTGCGGAGCAGACAGTGAACGCCTATCAACAGTGCCTCGAGGCGGGGGGATGCGGATCGATCCTCTCCGATGTCGCCACATTGGCGAATGCGGCTGAGGCCGCTATCGCCGCGGCGTGTACCAATGGGGATCGGCTAGAAGCCTTGGTGGGGACCACCCCGGCCGAGTTGCTTGACCGCACGCGCGTAGATGCCGAGTGCCAGGTGGCGAACACAAATCCTGGCGCAACGGGCATATCGTTAGAGTGCGCGCCGATAAGGGAGGTGCGAGCGATCCAGGCCTATGAATATAGCACCGGCAGCGCTGTGGAGGTTTTCCCCGGGACGGAGACCCGCGACACCACACCATCAACAATTATACCGCACACGATTGAACGGGGTGAGTACGTGCAGATCGAGATGGACCCGGCGACCACCGGCGCCATGTGCGGTGACGGTAGCCCCTACCGCTTTTGGATCCAGCCCGCGCCCGAAGGACAGCCCCTTGATAACCTCGTCGTCTTTTTAGAGGGTGGTGGTGCTTGCACCGGAGCTGACTGCACCAACAATATCTTGACCGCGATCGACGTGGCAAATGGGGGGGGCGGATCCTCCCGCTTGAATAATTTTTTGAGTGACAATGTCGGTGAGAATTCTGGCCGAAGCGGTTTCACCTCTGTTACCCTCGCCACGAACCCGTATCGCAACTGGTCCAAAGTGTACCTCAACTATTGCACCCAGGACGTATATGCCGGTGGTGAGGGGGGCGAACAGATTATCACGGTGAACGTGCCTGGGGCGGGGAGTGTCGACTACCCCGTTCAGCGTACCGGCGGACATAATGTCCGTGAAGCGATGAAGTATACACGAAACGTCCTCTGGGGCCTTATGAATGAAGAGGGGATAGCCTACGATCCGGCCGCCTTCAAAGTGGCTTTTACGGGCTCCTCTGCTGGCGGGTGGGGCTCACGCATCAATTATCATGTGGCGGCTGATGAGATGCGGTGGACCAACGCCGCTCTCGTTAATCTCTGGGGGCTTGCCGTCGATGATGAGGGGGTCTTTGGCGCAGGGTTGCGCGCGCTATTCTCAACCCTCACGCCGCTGTGGAACAGTGATTCCACTTATGCCCCTTATTGCCAGGTGCCAGAGTGTGTGCATGCTGAAGATCAGGCGCTTCGTATCTTGGAGCAAATGGATACGAGCCGTTTCCCGCGTCAACATTATTCATTGGCAACCGCACAGGTGGATCAAACCCAATCTAACTCCACCGGGTTTGGGAACAGTCAAACCGCTTTAGAAAGATGGGGCAATGCCTTGCGCGCAACCTATTGCCGGATGCGCGATCCAGCTCTTTTCCCGAGCCAAGACAATCTACACTTCTTCCTCCCCTTAGTGCAGCGGCACAATCTGGGGGCGGTCGCCGTATATGCGCCCGACAACATCACTTATGTTCAGTGGCAAGCGAATTTTGAGGCTGCTTTGGCTGTAGATGACAGTGTTGACAATAGTGGTAACGTCATCAATCCGGGTGCGTCAAATGAACTGACGCTAGACCCGTTCCCATGTACATTTTAATCGATAACAATGATGTATTCGTCTCACCATAGCGAAATGCGATCTGCTTGAATCACTTCCTCGTCCTTCGAGACGCCGCCAATAGAGGCTCCTCAGGATGAGGAAAATGGTTCAATGTGATCGCCCGGCGTTCTAAACAAACTCGCTTAAAATACTTCCCACGCGGGCGATGTCATCGCGCCGGAGGCCAGCAATATTGATCCGGCCTGACCCTGGGATGTAAACCCCTTTTTCCTTCAAGGCGTCGGTACCGCCGGGAACGAAAGGCAGCTGTGAGAACATCCCGTTCTGCGCCTTTAAGGATTGAGGATCGTAACTGTTGGATCGGGGGCTGAGGGCATCAGCGAGGGAAGCCCGCAACTCGGCCATGCGGGCGTTCATCGCTTCAAGTTCCTCACGCCATATCGCGGTGAGGGCTGCATCCCCTAAGATAGTGGCCACAATGGCGGGGCCATGGGCTGGCGGCATCGAATAGCTCGTCCGAGCGATATCTGCGAGGTGTGTACGGACGGCCTCACTGGCCGCCTCGCTGCTGGACTGGACGAGCACTGCACCGGAACGATCGCGGTAAAGTCCAAAATTCTTTGAGCAAGAGTAAGCAAGGATCGCTTCAGGCACTCCCGCTAAAAATGTACGCACACCCTTTAAATCTTCGTCAAGTGATTGAGCGAACCCATGATAGGCCACGTCAAGGAGGGGTAGAAGCTGACGGTCGGCGCAGAATTTGCCAAACGCCGCCCACTCATCAAGGGTGAGATCGATGCCTGTCGGATTGTGACAGGGCCCTTGGATGAGCACGCCATCACCGGGCTCCGCAGCGCTGAGGGCAGACATCATTTTGTCGACGTCGACCGCCGGCGCAGCAGGGTCCGCATACGGATAGGAGGCCGTTGGCAAGCCTAAAGTCGCGGCTACGGCCAGGTGATTGGGCCAGGTGGGGTCCGACACCCACATTTTGGCTGTTGGGGCACTGCGCTTGATAAGGCTCATGCCCAGGTAAAGCCCGCCGCATCCGCCTGGGGTGGCGAAAGAGATAAGACCCCCTGGCCGGGCTGCGTCGGCATAAACGAACGCCTCGATAGCTGCACAATAGTCAAGATTGCCCCTTGGGCCCTCATAGGCTTTGGTCCCGCCCGCTTGGGCGAGGCGCTCTTCAGCGGCCTTGACCGCAGCCATTATCGGGGTGGCGCCATTGTCATCCCGATAAATCCCAACCCCTAGGTCGATTTTGTCCTCTCGTGGGTCGGCCTTGAAGGCGGCCATCAAGCCCAAAAGGGCGTCGGCGGGGCGGGGCTCTAAGGTGTCAAAAGCAGTCATGGCGTCTTCCTTCCATCGAAGGGTCGCCATAGGGGATCATGAGAGGTGTGGAAAGGTCCGGAAGTTACCCTGCCATCTTGGCGAATTCGGGCATCTCCTCTTCTGCGTCACTGCCCGGGGGGTCTTCTCCAAAATCCATGGGGGCGGCGGCAAAACCATCGGTGATGTCGTCATCGCCTCCACCGGCCTCTTCATCGCCCCCTCCATCACCGAAGCCATCGGCCATCGGGGCGGGTTCGAAGGGCATGTCGCCCGCGTTCTCCGTCGTGGTTGGAACGGGGTCCATTGCCATGCCCGAGGAGAATGCTGAAGGGGTTGAAGCACCGTCCTCTGCTGGCTCACCAATCCGTATGCAGCGCAATCCGCCATCGGTGCCGAGTTCTCCTTGGCCGACGGGCAACCGGCCGCCGGGGGTATCAACGGCGATGGTGACCATGTCGCGGCGCGCGCCCACAAGCTGGAGCGTGTCTCCGGGTTGCCACGCCTTGACGGTGGCGACGGGTACTTTTTGTTCTGGTAGGATTGCGACCCCTAAGAAATCGAGTTGCTGACGGGCGGCCTCTGGCACAGTGTCGCTAGGCGGGCTCATCCCATCGGACAGGGGACGCGCCACCTCCAATAGGGGGTGCACTTCTTTGTCCTCGCCAATGGCGAAGGCGTAGCGCGCCCAAAGGGTTGGCCGGTCTGACAGGGTTTTGTCCACCGCTTTGACCACAGTGGTGTCTGCGCCGAGGCTCAAGGCTTTCATCGAGATGGCTTCGGCGAGGCGTTTCACCACGGCTTCGGCCACTTTAACCTGGAGCATCGGCTCTTCGACCTCACCTTGGAACAAGGCGCCGGTGAGCACGCTTAGGTCATCTTTTGTCAGATGAATGCGTAAGGCGGGCTCACCCGCCACCATCATGGTGTCGTAATAGTCGGCATTTTCCCCATCAGCTTCGGAGGAGGGCTCTCGGGTAACATCGCACCCTTTGGTCTCGACGGGGCAATTCAAATATTCCGTTAACGATTCACTAATTGCGTCCGAAAGTTCGCCCAGTTGCTCGGTTACCGGCCGCAGATAGACCGGTACGCGCAAGGGATGCGCGATTAGCTTTTGAAGAGCGGTCTCGGCGTCAGCCATTTTTTGGTGCCTGCGTCATTCTTGTTCGACATGGTTCTCGCCCTAATGGGGTTAAAGCGAGATTTACGCCTCTAGGGTAAAGATGATCCCTATTGTCCGTTTGCGCGAGTTCGCTGATGTCTGATCAGGCACCGATTATTATCAAACGTAAGAAGGTGATCGCCGGGGGCGGGCACCATGGTGGCGCGTGGAAGGTGGCGTATGCGGATTTCGTGACCGCAATGATGGCCTTCTTTCTTCTGATGTGGCTGCTAAACGCCACCACAGAGGATCAACGCAAAGGCCTTGCTGACTATTTTAACCCCAGCCTGCCGATTGCGGCGGTCTCCGGTGGCGGTACCGATGCTCTTAATGGTGACAGTGTGACCGCCGAAGCCAAAATGGCGAAAGATGCGGATTATGAGTCTGTCGATCCACGGGAAGCGCCCTTGCCGCCTGAGGATGCGATTAAGGCTCAGATCGAAGACTTAGCAACCGAAGCCGGGATTATCGACGCCGAGGGACGGGTACGGGTTACCAAAACCGATGAGGGCACGATGGTGGAACTGGTGGATACGGAGGGCAAGCCGCTCTTCGGGTCAGGGTCCGCTGTCCCATCCCCGGATCTTCAAATTCTCATCGATGCCACCGCCGAAGTGGTTCGGGCCACCGGCGCGAGCGTTAAGATCACGGGTCACACCGACGCTTTAGCATTTGCGTCAGACGGCTATACCAATTGGGAGCTTTCAGCCGATAGAGCCAACACGGCGCGCCGGATGTTGCTGGCCACAGGGGTCAAACCTTCTTTGATCCAAGAGGTCTCTGGCCGCGCTGACCGCGAACCCATTTCCGATGATCCGAATGATCCGGCAAACCGCCGTATTGCGATCATTTTGGTCAATCCCAAAGAAGTGGCGCACAGCCAGTTAAGATAGCGGTCATATTCGTTACCCGGATCTTAATTCTCGCATAAGGAAGCGTTAACCGCGTCAGGCGATGCTATGTGCAAACTTTGGCTATGCAGGAGCTTGCCCCATGACCCTCTCTTCTTCCATGAATGCCGGCATTATGGGCCTGTCGGTGAATGCGACCCGACTTGGGACCGTTGCTGACAACATCGCGAACTCCGACACGTTCGGGTATAAGCGGAGTGTCACGGACTTCTCCTCTATGGTGATTAGAAGTAATTCCAACGCATTTGCGGCTGGCGGCGTCCGGGTTGAGGCCTCCCGCGAGGTGGATGAGGAAGGGGCGCTGATCTCGACAGGCAATTCCACCGACATCGCTGTCGGGGGGAAGGGGCTTCTTCCCGTGACGGACGAAGCCGGGACGGACCCGCAAAATACGAACCGCAATAATATGTTGGTCGCGACCGGCTCGTTTACGCCAGACGAAAACGGGTTCCTGCGGACGGAGAGTGGGCTCTTTCTCCAGGGGTTCCCGATAGATCCCACAACGGGGGAAATTGGGTCGGTATCTCGTTCTGGTTTTGGCAGCCTTGAGCCAGTTCAGGTGAACGCGACGCAATTTGAGTCTACACCAACCTCTCGGATTGAACTTGGGATCAACTTGCCAGCCGATGCCACTAATCCGGGCGCTGGTACAGGCGCCTATGAAACAAATGCGCAGTATTTTGATAATTTAGGTCGCGAGCAGTTAATGCAGCTCATCTTTACGCCAGATGACACCCAAGCGACGGCATCTAACCGCTGGAATGTCCAGCTATTGGATAATGCGACAACGCCCGCAACAGCATTGTCGACATTCGACATCACGTTCGCTGATACGAACCCAGGTGGGGGCGCTCTTGATGATGGCCTGACTGCCGGCACTGCAACAGCTTTCCCCGGGTATGATGCGACGACTGGTGAGGTTCAAGTCACCCTCGCAAATGGCAACGTCGTTGATGTCTATATCGGTGGCGTTCCGGGTGGTAATCCACTCAGTCAGTTTGCAGACGATTTTGCACCTAACAATATCAGCGCGAACGGTTTGGCCATTGGGGACCTGATTGAGATTGAGATCGATGCGCAGGGAAGGCTCCAGGCGGTTTACAACACTGGCTTCCGTCAGGATTTGTTCCAGATTCCCGTGGCTGACCTGCCGAACCCGAACGGGTTAGTGGCGACCAACAACCAAGCGTTCCAAATATCGCAGTCAAGTGGTGACGTATACTTTTGGGATGCGGGCACTGGTCCGGTGGGTGAAACCGTGGGCTTTGCCCTGATGGAATCTACCACCGACATTGCTTCTGAGCTCACCCAGCTCATTGAAACCCAGCGAGCATATACATCTAACGCGAAGATTATTCAGACTGTTGATGAAATGCTTCAGGAAACCAACAATATTATCCGTTAATGAGGGCTAAGCCTTGACCTTCACAAATACCCTTTCGATCGCCACTTCGGGGCTCAACGCTGCGACCGCTCGTGCGTCCGTGGCCGCAAGCAATATCGCCAATGCGAATACGGAAGGGTATACGAGGCGAACGGTCTCCCTCGAGGAGCGAATAGTTGGAAGTAGTGGCGCCGGTGTTCGTATTGTGGGCACGAACAGCGTTGAGGTGCAGTTCCTGACGGCTGACCGGATGCGGTTAGCGGCGGAAAATGCTTATACGTCGGAAAAGGCCACTGGGACGGAGCGGATCACACAGCTTATCGGGGATCCGGGCGTTGAAAATGGTCTCTTCCGCTCCTACGCGCGATTTGAGACCGCGCTGAAAGATGCAGCGGCAACTCCTGAAAGCCCCGTTCTTCTCAGGCAAGCGGTCGATTCCGCGCAGGACTTAGCCAATACGTTCAATGAACTTTCAGCCCGTGCGGATCAAGAACGGACGAATGCTGATCGACGTATTGCTGAGTCTGTTGGTTCGATCAATACTGCCTTGCAACGTCTTGAGGATCTTAACGCAGTCCCCCAGGGCGAAATAACGCCAGAGATTACGGACGAACGCCAGCGCCTCGTTGATCAAATTAACGAAGAAATTCCGGTCACCGTTCGGCGACGCGAAGGGGGCATCGATCTCATTACGGATGGCGGTGTTTTCCTTTTACGGGAAAGCGCTAGCTTCGTTGAATTTTCAGCGACGGGCAGTGTTGGGCGGTCCCAAACGCTAGGGGCGCCGCTCTCGGGTCTGGTTGCCGACGGCATTGACATTACGCCCGGTGGCAGCAGTCCGCAGCAAACCACAGGGGGGCGGATTGCAGCCCTATTCGAACAGCGGGACACGATTGTCCCCGGGTTTCAAGATCAACTCGACGCCCTTGCCTCTGATGTGATCAATCGGTTTGCGGATGACACGGTCGATCCGACAAAGCCGGTTGGGGAAACAGGCCTGTTCGTAAATGGTGCGAGCACAGCCCCACCAGCGGTCAATGAAATCGGTGTAGCGGCCAATATTCGTATCAATGCGGCGGTTGACCCGGCGCAAGGCGGTGAGAATTATCGCCTGCGCGATGGTCTTGGCGCCACCGTTGAAGGGCCTGAAGGGGCGGGCGCACAACTGAACCGTCTTGTGGACGCCTTTGTCGGTGGACGAACGGCGCCGGCTATCCTCGGTGTCGCGGGGGAGCGAAGCGCCGCTGAGCTGGCGGCGGAAGTCGCCTCGTCTATCAGTTTTGATGATCGCAATGCCGCCGATGCGGCACTCTTTGCTGCGAACCGCTTTGACATTGCGCGGGATGCAGAGTTGCAGGCGGTCGGCGTCGACACCGATGTGGAGTTGCAAGATCTTCTTATTATTGAGCAGGCCTATGCTGCGAATGCACGGGTCATCCAAACGGTCAGTGAAATGATCGACACCCTCTTGAGTATTGGCTAATGACCATCAACGGCTTTCCAAACATTCTCCAACAATCCTTGTTTGAGCGGACGATTATCACCACCAAACAGGCGGCCACCGTTGCCTCGCAGGAATTGGTGACGGGGGAGAAAACCGATCTTGCTCGCGCCCTTGGCGGTCAAGCGGGTGAGTATAATCTGATCACCAAAGCTTTGGCTGATATTGAAACGGACGGCACACGAATAAATCTTGCTGATAACCGTTTTGGGCAGATTGATGCTGCTCTTGTGAACGTTAGGGCAACGGTCAATAATTATTCCGAGCAGGTCTTTATCAGCTTGAATACGGGCGGTGCCTTTGGAGCGGGCGAGATTCAAGACACGTCCCGCGCCTATCTTTCCTCTCTCGTCTTGGCCCTTAATACCTCCCACGCGGGGCGGAGCCTTTTTTCAGGCGATGAGACGGGCTCTGCTGCATTGGCCGGTGTCGATACGCTTCTGACGGATATTGAGACAGCGATTGGCGGCGCGACGGATGAAGTCAGCATTGAGGCTGCGATTACCGCCTATTTCGCGCCTGGCGGCGACTTTGAGACCAATTTCTATCAAGGGGGCGCGGGTCAGGCCGCTGATGTAAAGCTGCCTAATGGCGTTGATGTGTCCTACTCTCTGAAGGCGGACAACCAAGCCTTCCGCGACCTTTTTGAAGGCTTTACACGGATGGCCTTTGCGCCTGACGGGTTTTCTAGGGACTATGTTGAAGATGCTTACTCAAAAGTCGTTGCCGGCGAAAACGCGTTGACAGCACTCCAAGCGAATGTGGGGCGGGAGCGTAACCTCATTGGTGAGGCGCTTGAACTTAATCAGGCCGAACGCATCGTGCTGCTTGCGTCAAAAGACAACTTATCCGGGGTAGATCAGTTTGAAGCCGCGGCGCGTCTTCAACGCCTCGAAGTTCAGTTAGAAACGGCGTACACGGTCACTTCTCGATTAACACGATTTACCTTGGCGAATTTCCTCTAATGATGAAATGCATTTTCTCCGTTCTAAGCGTCCTTCTATGTAGTTTTGGCGTTTCCATTGGCGCTGAAGTGCGGCTTAAGGATCTTGTGACCGTTGAAGGGGTTCGGGGGAACGATCTGATCGGTTATGGCCTCGTGGTGGGCCTTAACGGTACGGGCGACACGTTACGAAATTCACCTTATACGGAGGAAGCACTTGCAAGCCTTCTGCAAAGGTTGGGGGTGAATGTCCAAGATGAAGAGTTCCGGCCCGACAATGTTGCGGCGGTCCTGGTCACGGCGACGTTGCCGGCCTTCTCCCGCTCAGGGTCGGAGGTGGATGTGACAGTGGCATCCATTGGCGATGCGTCGGACCTCACGGGCGGTGTTCTCGTGATGACACCTCTCACCGCGGCGGATGGCGATGTTTACGCCGTGGCCCAGGGGCCTGTCCTCATCAGCGGGTTTCGGGCGGAGGGCGATGCCGCCCAGGTGACCCAAGGCACCCCCACTACCGGGACGATCCCTGCGGGCGCGCGGGTGGAACGGGAAATTGATTTCGCTTTTGCAGAGATGCCGGGTGTGGATTTGGCGCTCAAACTGCCTGATTTCACGACGGCGGCGCGGATTGAGGAGGCGCTTAACACCCGCCTAGGGCCAGGGGCGGCCCTTATGATGGATCCGGGGACGGTCCACCTTCGGTTTAATGTTGGGTCAAATCCCGCCCGGGTGATGAGTGCCGTGGAAACAATCACGCTGAAGCCTGATACACCCGCGCGGGTGGTCGTGGACCAACGGTCAGGCACCATTGTTCTGGGGTCTGAGGTGCGCCTCTCCTCTGTTGCGATTGCGCAGGGGAATCTCTCCATCGCCATTGCCGAAACACCAGTGGCGTCCCAGCCGAACGCATTTGGTGAGGGGCAGACTGTCGTCCTTCCCCGGACGAGTATCTCGGTGGATCAGGGGCCAACGGGGAATGTGGCGTTGGTAAATGAAACCGTTTCGCTCTCTGATCTCGTGGGGGCGCTTAATTCCTTAGGCGTTACGCCGCGGGAGATTATCGATATTCTCAAAAGTATGAAGGCAGCGGGCGCGCTGCACGCAGAGCTGGTGCTGCAGTAGCGGGCTGTTTGCCTCAAATGAGTTTGCTTCTCCGCTTCCCTGGCGCTCCCTGAACCGTCGAGGTGACGTGCAAGACAGGTGGATTAATAGCGCCTCTTGCCTTTGCTCCAGCGGTATGGCCTTTGCATTGTGGCAAACTCGCCAATGGGGCCAGCCACTATGTCTTATAAAACGAACACCGACTTGCGGGAGCTTGACATCGAGAAGGATGCCGAGGCCCTTCACGAAATCTTCGGAGATCCCGACAGCTGCAAATTCCTGCGCAAGGGTCCAACCGACTCAGTGACGGAAACCGTAGAGCGCCTAAAAGACTGGGCCGGCGGCTTCCGGGCGGGCAAATGGGCAATCGCCGACACCCAAACCGACAAGGCTCTTGGCCTTGTCAGCCTATTCGACAATGGAGACAGCGTTTGGGAGATCGATATCATGGTGGCTCCCTCCTGGCGGGGGTGCGGTATCGGCGAAGACTCCTTGAAGACGAGTATCGACTATGCGTTCGGCCAGCTTCGCGCCCGGCGGATCGAAGCCGATATTGATCCCGACAACGATGTCTCCCTCCGGCTGTTTGAGCGCTTAGGGTTCCAACAGGAAGGCTATCTTCGGGAGGCGGCTGAAACCCATCTAGGGGTGCGGGATACGGTTCTCATGGCTCTTCTCAATACCGATGAGCGGCCTGAATAAACCCGGTCATCCCCCTCAAAGGGGCCTTTTACGGGGTGACTTCACGTCAATCCCTTCAAGGAAGAAACGCTTCGGCGACGGATGAGCGGGACGGTTTTAATCCCCTATATCGTCCGGTGTGGCCTCAAGCAGGCGAACTTGACCATCGTCCGCCATTTCTAGGACTTTACAGATAACGGCGGATTGAGCCTTTTCCCCTTCCTCCGTGTAGATCGTGGGCAGGGCGTCCATCTTCTCCCGATATTGGGCGGCCATCCGCTGGGAGATGTTTTTGAGAAGGAATTCACCAATCGGCATGCTCTGGGTCAGAGCATATTGAATGGCGGTGAGCAGAAGCTTTTCGGGGACCTCCCGGAACAGGATGGGGATCACATTCCGCGGCAGGCGATCTTCGAGGGCCTCAAAGCTTAAGACCTTGCTGGCAATATCTTCGAGATCATCTGGAGACAGTGTTTCTTTTAGGGCATCCAAGATCGCTTCCCGCCGAGTGGAGGTGAGGCGGTTAAGGATATTGGCGATCTTTTGGGTGCTTTCGTTTTTGGCTTCCGCCTCGCCGTCATCTTCTTGAAACAGCTCATTTTCGACCAGCTGTTCTACGGCCTCAATCGCGAGCGGATTAATGGGTCCGGCTGTTGCGACCTGTAGCATGGCCTCGCGCGCGACTTCCTCGGGAAGGGCGCCGGTCACTTCACTGGCTGCATCTTCAGGCAATTTTTGCAGCACGATACTCAAAATGGCGGCGGGCTTGTCGGCGAAGAAGGCTGAGAGCTTCTCGGTATCCAGTTGCCCCACACGTTCCCAAAGGGGTAGCTCGCCGCCGCTAAAGTCGAACTGGTCCAGATCCTCTGGCTGCATGGTGGGCAGCGCAAAGCCATCATCCTCATCCTCATAGAGAGTGTTGACGAGGCGATCAGCCACCTCTTGGCTGCCGCGCACAGCGTCCTTTTGCTGCTTAAAGCTGAGGGCAAATTCCCGCGCGATCTTTTGCTGCTCAGCCACCGTCACGCTACGGAGGGCCATAACGGAGTTCATCAGCCGGTCGCGATGTCGGTCTGGTAACCGGCCCGCTAAGCTGTTCAGTGTACCTTCATCAAGAAGAGCGAGGAGGGCGGCTGCCTTGTGTGCAGCGGGTCGTGCAGGGGCCTGCGGTACAAGGGCCGTACCCGCCTCATTATCGTTACCGCTTGGCACTGGCAGTTGAGGCTTGGTCTCGCTCATCCCGCATATCCTCTTAAGAGCGCCGCAGCGATTTTCGTCCACCCGTCAGCCATCACGAAGAAGGCCAGCTTAAAGGGCAGGGACACCACCGCGGGCGGCACCATCATCATCCCCATGGCCATCAGCACCGCGGCCACCACTAAATCGATAGCGAGGAAGGGTAAGAAGATGGCAAACCCAATTTGGAAAGCTGTTTTGATTTCTGAAAGCATGAACGATGGGATCAGGAGTGACAGGGGCGGGTTGTCCATCGCGCTTTCATCCCACCGGCCGGGGATGGAATCGGACAGAGCCGTGAGGGTCGTGTCGTGCACCCGCGCTTCCATGAAGGCGCGGAAAGGCACCATTGCGCGGCTAAACGCATCGGCCTCGTTAATGGCCCCTTCCCGGTACGGTGCAATTGCACTGGTCCAGGCGTCCACAAACACCGGTTCCATCACGAAAAAAGTGAGGAACAACGCAAGGCTCGTGATCATCATGCTGGGCGGGGATTGTTGCAGCCCAATCGCTTGGCGCAAAAAAGAGAAGACAATGACCATCAGCGGCAGGCAGGTCATCATCATAATGATGCCGGGCGCTAAGCTGAGGACCGTGACAAGAATAATCAGCGGGACAAGTTCCGCTCGTAGCGACCCTTCTGTGGGGAGACCTAATGCTTCCAGGGTGCCGTCGATGAGTTCTGGATTAGGGGCAGGTGTTGCCTCCTGCCCAAAGGCAGGGGCGAGGAGGGTGCTCAGAACAAGAGCGACTAGGACAAAAAACCTGATCACGCAGCGTCCTGATGAATGTCCAAAATCCGAATGGCGAGGGAGTCAGAACCCCCCTCGCCTTCGCACAATTCACCGGTCGCGATGACTTTACCGCTGACGCAGATTTCAAGGGGCTCATCCGCGCGGGCGGCGAGGGCCACAATGGAGTCAGGCTTGAGGTCTGCCACATCTTGAAGGGTAAGGGCCGTTCGGCCGATCACCACCGTCAGGGGGAGTTCTACCTCATTGAGGGATCCGCGGCTCGTCTCTGTCATCATTTTTCTCCGTCGGTTGCGCTAGGCTTGCGCAGGTACCTGTTCGTCTTCGAACCATTCATCCAAAATGGCCGCTACATCGTCAGGGTTTTCTTCGGTTAGCATGGTGAGAAGGCTGGCAGCATCGGTGGGCAACGCCTGATTCCCTTCGGCAATCTCAGCCTGCGCCACGGGTGACGGCGTCAAAAGCGGTTTCACCACAAAGAGGCCAAGAATAATCGCAATGAGACCCACCAGGATCATTTGCCCAATATCCACCGCTCGGGGCATCACGTAGGTGTCAACGAATGTCGGGCCTGACCCCAGATCCACTTCCGGTACCTCGAAGGGGAGGGTGCGAAGGGTGAGGGTGTCGCCTCGATCTGTATCAAGACCTGCGGCACTGGTAACAAGGGCTTCAAGAGCGGTCAGCTCGGCCTCACTGCGCGGGGCTGAGACAATATTGCCTTCCTCATCAAGGGCAGTGGGTTCATTCAGCAGAACGGCAATGGATAGGCGGCGGATGGCACCGGGCGCTTGTTCGGTGACACGCTCAATCTCACCGCCAGTGTAGACCACTTCTTCGTTACGGCGCAGGCGTCTGACAGCGTTTTCGTCCTCTTCCCCCTCTGCAAGCTCGGCATCGCCGTCGGGCAAATTACTGGCCACGGTCACTTCGCCGCCTGGGCGGTCTTCCACATCGCGTTCTTCCATCAGGTTGCGGGAGGCGATTTGTCGGGAGTCAGGGTCCACCAGCCGCTCGGTCTGGGCAATCGCTGTACGGTCAATATCCATCGAAACCGACACTCGGGCATTGCCATATCCCACATGGGCTTCCAGCAATTGGGTCAGGCGACCCTCAAGACCCTCTGTGCGGGAATCTACATCAAGACCATTGCTGCCTGCCATTTGGGCTTGAGAGCCGGGCCCGGCAATGAGGCCGCGTTTGGTGTCCACCACCGCAACCGCTTCGGGCGGCAGGTTGGCAATGGCGAGGGCGGTTAAATATTGAATAGAGCGGGCTTGATCTTCGCTAAGGCCCATGGGGGCATCTACGGTAACGGATGCGCTTTTGTCGCCCCGCTGGCGGCGGAAGGCGGACTGTCGGTTCACACCCAAATGGACACGTGCTGATTTTACGGCGGGCATTGCCATAATGGTGCGGGTGAGTTCCCCTTCTTTCGCGCGCCAATAGGCTGCATCGAACATATCAGCGGTCGTCGAAAAGCCATTAAGGGAATCGAGTAACTCGTACCCGCTCGAATCGGCGGAGGGCAGACCTTTACTGGCCAAATCGATCCGTAACCGATCCCGCTGGCTCGCAGGCACATAAATGGCTGACCACTTGACCGTATATGGCACCGAATCGCCATCGAGCTGCGCCGTTACTTCCCCGGCTACCGAAGGGTCCAACCCGGAAAAGAGGAGCGCTTCACCTTCGCGACTGGAGAAAACAACCAGCATCCAAAAGGCGGCAATCATCGCCACCGTGGCGCCGACGGCCATGATTCGTTGTCGAAGACTAAGCGCTTCCCACGTTTTTTGTAATCCGATCGACTCCACCGCCTGCCAACCCGTTGTTCATCTTCGTTAACGAGCTACGAACAACTGCTTAACAAACCCTTTACCAATGCGGGCCATTAACCAGTGTTACCGAGCATGAGTAGGTAAGTTGCTTCGGTTGGCGAGGGCTAGGGGCCCTGACGCGAGAATTTGCTGCAAGAGGCTGAGGCGGAAATGGCAGACGAGAAACCAGACGAAGAGGCACCCGCACCAAAAGGGCCCGGACTGATGTCTTTCTTACCCTTGGCGGTGATCGCTGGGGGGGCCACGTTTGGTATGGTGTGGTTTGCTGCGACACCGCCGCCGCCCCCGGAGCAAGTCTTGGTGGGCCAAAACGAAGATGGCGAGATCATGGCTTGCCCCATGGTCAAGGAGCCCGACCCGATCCCGATCGAGGAATTAGAGGCGCGGGCCGCAAAATATGTTCAATTAGAACCGATTACGGTCAGTTTGGGGGCTGACGCAGGGGCGAAGCACCTTAAAGTCACGATTGTTCTGGGCACGCCGCCAGAGAGTAATGATCTGACGGACGTGCAGTTTTTGCGTCTTCGGGACCGGTTTTTGGAACGGTTGCGGACGGTGGACTCGGCGTTGATTAAAGATCCTCAGGCGATGCCGGCGTTAAAACGGTCTTTACTGACACAGGCCAAGGAAACACTAGGACAGGATTCCGTGTACAGCGTGCTGATCACGGATTTTTTGATGAAGTAGGCCATGGACTTATTATTTGACGCTACCTTGGTCCTGATTTCCGGTTGTTCAGCCGTGTATTGCTACGTGCTGAGCCGACGGCTTCACGCCTTGCAAAACCTGAAAAAGGGCATGGGTAAGGCGATGGTGAACCTGACCAAGTCAGTGTCAGCCGTCGAAACCAATGCGGCGAAGCTGAACCGTGAGGCAACGGCCGCGGTTGTTGAGCTCAAAGACATGTTGGCCCGGGTGGATGCGGCTGAGGGTAAGGTCGACGATCTTCTGGAAACCATGGACCGCCAGGCGCGGGAGCAGTGGAAGGATTATCGCGCAAAAACCACTGAAGCGCATACGGCGGTAGATACCCAGACTGAAACCCTCCGTGAGCTTATTGCCGATTCGAAGGTCATGGCGTCGCTGATGAATGATCAGCTGATCACCCTCGCTAAAGCCAACGATAAAATTAAAAAAGCGGCAGCGAATGCAGCGAAGAAGGCGGCAACCAAAGCCGCCGAAGAGGCAGCTGTTCAGGCGAAAGCTGAACAAGCCAAAGTTATCAAAGCCGTGAAGGCTGCCCAAGCCAGCAAACCCGCGGCGGCACAGCGGGTGGCGCCGCCGGTGGTCGCCAAGGCGGTTGCCGACCAACAAATTGCTGACCGTAACTTGGCCTATAACGCGGCAAAGGCGGCGAAGCTGGCAGCCTTGCGGAAAGCGGCGCGCGCTGGCCTTCAGGCCCAAAGAGCTGAAGAGGCCGCTATCGCTCGGCGCGCGACGGATACGTCAGCCTCCGACGCATTGGCTACCCTCGCAGCGAGCATTGATGGCGCTGCAAAGGACAAAGCAGGCGCTTCGCCAAAGGTGGCAGCAGTGGCGCGCAAGATTGCGGCCCATGGGGGAGGTGAGGCAGCTGGCCTGACGGTCCCGCAGCCAGGTCTGTCGCCAAAGCTTCCAAATCGCGGCAACGCTGCGGCGGGTGCGGTTAATCCGTTTACCGCCAGCGCGATGAAGCGAGCCGCCTCATGAGTGATCGGCGGATCCTTCACACCCTTGGCGCGCTTTTCGTGATTGCGGGCGCAGGGCAACTTTTAAGTGCCGCGCCCGGGATTAGCGAAGTGGCCGCCCGCATGAACGATGCAGGTCCCAGCGTGCCTACTGCCGCGCGGCGGGTCATTCCCACCGAGCCGATCCGGATCGTGGACGAGCGAACCCCCACAAAGGCACCCATTCGGTTGATCCCGGATGAAGAAGTGAGCGATGGGGAATCGGTTGCGGAAACAATGGTGACAGCTGAAGATCCAAAACCGGCAGTGGCGCCCACGACGCCGGTTCGCTTGGCATCTGCGGCGCCGGCGAAGGCTTTGGCATCGGTCAAGGCGGTGCCGACAGCTCCTCAATCGATTAGCCAGGTCGCGCCAGTGAAAAACCCGCCGATGCAGCGGCAAAAGCTGGCGGACATTTATGCGCAGATGCCGGCCAATAAATCGGCAAAAATTCTCTCAGCGTTATCGCCAGCCGAGGCTGCGGCTTTTATCGGCTTGATGCCGCAAGAGGCTGGGGCATCAGTACTGTCTGAGATGTCCGCAGACGCCGCGGTTGCTATCACCCGCGAAGTTCTTCGCGAAACAAGGTAGAGCCTAGCCTGTAGTTTCATTTTAAGGATTCCTACTCGTCCGAATTCTGATTCCTGATCTTTATTTGCGAGGAAGGCGGATCG
>CALFRH010000210.1 GCA_937919225.1 uncultured Parvularcula sp. | reverse complement strand
ATCAAGCAGGCGTGGCTTACCCACTCCGATCCGCACACAAGCTCGACGGCACAGGTCGAGAGAATCAAAGCTATGCCTATGCCACTGGGGCGATTAAAGACCTTAATCGCCGGCGAGACAGATGTTGTGAGGGAATTGCGCATGTTGCTGCGCGGTGAACGAAAAGTGCCAAGACTGGATGTATATGCTTCTGGCTACTGGCGGATCGGCTTGGCTGAGGACGAACATCAAAAGATCAAGCGCGCTTTAAACGAAGCCGATGAAGCCAAGTTGGCTGCGCGGTGACTCCGGAATCCGCTAAAAGTAAGGCTCGGCCCGAATACGGGCCGAACTAGATCAAAGCTCGCACCACGATCACCGCTGCTCGCAGTCGAGGTCGCTCCACGTCCTGCAACGCACACATATCTACGGCGCACCAGGTGCTGCACACATTAATCACGCCTATCCACCTCTTCTCGGGAAGTACGGCCACCAACAGTTGATTGCCCACCTAGCACTTCCAAGCTTTCACCTGTTGGCTTTATTATCACTGAACACTTAAACCCAGGCTGGCGAGTACGGAGTGGGCGCAGTTTTGCTGTATCGCGCCTCGTTCGCATCTCATTTCGCCGCCTCGACCACCGGTTAGGACCAATCCGCAAAGCTGCCGGAATCTAAATTAGATGATCAATCACGCGCGATAGGCGCGCTTTAACGATGACCGGTTGCAGCATGCGTGGGTTGTTGTCGTGATAGAGCTTCCCAATGTGAAGCTGCCGTTGTCGCAATGGCTGAAAGCGTAAATCTCAAGTTTTAAGACTCCCCCAAAATTTATTTAAATGAATTTTAATAGAGTTTTCCTTTTCGGGATATGTCTCTTCAATGATCCCCAATAACCAGATTTTTACTTCTAAGTTTCATCTAATAGCTCGTTATTCAGCGGTAAATGCGTATTTCGCCCTTCCGCCCAAATACAGAACCAACAAGATCGAGCTCGCAGAAATGTCAAATTTAGTAAATGGATTAGGTGGATCTAACGGCTACGGCGAGCAGAGCTTCAAGACAACCGGCGTCGATGAATTGTCCTATTGGGGAACATACGACGACAGCGCCGTTGAGATTGACCTCACACCGGTTTTTGGCGCCCAGGGCCTTAAGTTTTTTGGAGACTTTCATACGGAGATGTGGATCAACTCCAATGGGTTGTTGACCTTCGGAAGCTCCAATACCTCATACCAACCAGAAGGTTTGAGCGGGATTGATCAACCTGCAATCGCACCATTTTGGTCAGACGTCGACATAGACAAGGGTGGTGATATTTTTTGGGATATCGATCCCGAAAATGACAGAATTACAATCACTTGGGATAGCGTTCGGCCATATTCTGGCTCGACCATCACAAATACATTTCAAGTCGTTTTTACAGCCAAGGGGGAGGAGAGCTTTGACGTTGAATTCAATTATGGCGAGATAGGCTGGACTGATGGTGGGTTTGGGACTGCTACCGCGGGCGTCACGGACGGCGGTATGGAAGATTTTGATGTTCCGGGTCTTAACGACCCTTCCGAAATTATTGATTGGGGCGCCGATATCGTCTCGGGCGTGGTTCAGGAAACATTCATGCTCGAAATCCGGGGAGGCGCGCCTCGGATAAAGATCGAAGGAACTGACGGCGACGATACATTCACTGAAGGGGTCTCCGGCATTAACGGAGGGATTATCTCCAAAGCCAACGACGATATCGACGTTGGTGCGGGAAATGACACCGTTGATGGCGGAACGGGGTCCGACACCATCGTTGGCGGGTCTGGACAAGACGTCATCTCAGGTGGATCAATCGAGGCGATCGAATGGGTAGCCGTCACAGAGGGTGACAACGTTACCGGCGATAATACCTCAAACTTTTTTAGCTTTACTGCCGGGCCTGGTGACGAGGCAACGATCCGCTTGAGCAATACAACCGGCTCTGGCGAAGGTGATGGCGAAGCCGACTACGTTCTGATTGAAACCACAAACGCGACCGGCCCAATCTCCATTGGTGACTTCGATCCTGCGAGCGACAAGATCATCCTGCAGGAAATGTACGCAAGCATGTCTCACTCTGCTGGATCCAACTACCATAGCATTTGGATCACATACGGAAACGGCAACACGCAGACCTTCCAAATCTACACCAATGACGGCCCTTTTGATCCATCGGCCATTTTTACGACCGATACCCCGACGTCTTACCAAGACAATGACCTTCTAGATGGTGGCGACAATGCTGACACCTTCTTGGTTGGCAATAACTTTGGGCTAGACACGATTATCGGTGGCGAAGGGGCTGGATCAGGACAGGATCACGACCGTATCGATGCCTCAATCGGCGAGCGCAGCCTGTCGATCACGTTTGACGACTCTGGCAGCGGACAGTTGTCTGATGGCCAGCACACACTCGAATTCCAAGAAATCGAAGCATTTACCCTTACCGACCTCGACGACACGGTGGATGCTTCATCAGATGATGGTGGCATCGAAATCCAGGCTGGACTTGGCCAGGATCAAATCCAAGGAGGACAAAGCGCAGATTCCATCGACGGGGGAGCGGGGGCTGATACCCTCATCGGCGGGTCTGGGGATGACAGTATTTTCGGAGGTTCAGGCGACGACTTTCTGAAGTCAGGCGTTTGTCAGGACACCCTGGACGGTGGCGCCGGCGCGGATACACTAATGAATTCCGCCGGAGACGACAGTTTAGTGGGCGGCGACGGCGACGACGTGATCGTTGCGACGCAAGGGTCGGACACGCTGGAAGGCGGCGACGGCCAAGATACACTAATGGGCGGTACTGACGACGATAGCCTCGATGGAGGAGAGGGCGAAGACCTTCTTCTGGGCGACCTTGCTGGTGTGG
>CALFRH010000209.1 GCA_937919225.1 uncultured Parvularcula sp. | reverse complement strand
GCGGGAATACTGAAAGCACAAGCGCGTTCTTCAAGGTCAGGGTCCGGCATCGCAACAATGGCGATATCAGCGATCGCGCTATTTTTGCGGGCAGCGTGCTCAACTTCTTCACAGTTAATTTTCTCGCCGCCGCGATTGACGAGATCCTTTAAACGCCCTTCGAAAGCGTAATAGACCTCACCATCAATCAAACGCGCCGACATCAAATCGCCGGATCGATAAAATCCCTCTTCGTTGAACACCTCTTTGTTGCGTTCCTCGGCATCATAATATCCGTGAAACGTATAAGGACCGCGGGAGATCATTTCCCCCGTTTCCCCATGGGGAAGTTCTCTATCCGTGCCAGGTTCAACGATTTTGACTTCGTCCCATTTCGAGATTGCCTGACCAATCGCCGTATGGCGCGCTTCTGTCGGGTCTTGAGGGCGCCCAAAGATGATAAGGCCTTCAGTCATCCCGAAAAGATGAACCCCAGGCACGCCCAACACTTCATCGGTTTGACGCGCAGCATTCATACTAAAGACGGCACGAATGCGGGATAGATCGAGCAACTCTTTCCCGCCCGCCGCTTTCAACGTGGCCAGCGCACTGCTGATGACAGCAAAAATCGATGGTCGTCTTTTGTTGAATGTCGCAATCAATGAGGGCGGCGACATATCTGGCAAGATCACATATTCCGCACCACACAGTAGGGCGGGATACAAATAGCAGACCATGGCGGCATTATGTATAATCTGTAGAGGAACCAAGAAGACATCATCCTCGGTATACCCCTCCCAGTCGATCATCGCCGTCATATTATACAGATATTCATTGCTGAACCGTGGGATGATTTTGGGAACGCTGGTGGTGCCGCCAGACAATTGAAACACCGTGACCTGGAATGGATCGCGCTTTATTGCTTTAACCGTCGCCTTTGCAGAAACTGGGTCTTGGGCAGCCATCATCTCCACCATGGAAGCATATCCGCTAGGCGCATCACCACGCACAATAACAATATGTTCCATTGTCGGTGTCTTATCTCGGATCCCCTCGGCAAAGGCGACAAAATCAAAATTACTCTCAACACCAATAAAATGCGCTCGGGCGCCGGAGTGTTGCGCGAGATACCCAATCTCATTCTCGCGATGCGCCGCCAAGGTACACACCGGTATCAAGTCAGCCTTCCAACAGGCAGTGATGGCAATCACCAACTCTTTCGAATTCACGACCTGAAAGATAACCCGATCAAGGGGCCTCAGACCCATATCTAACAGTGCGCTGGCGAACCGATCCGAGGCTTCATCAAGCTCGCCATACGTCATCTCCCAATCTAACCCAGAGAGAGCAGTATTGTCCGAATATCGCTCGAAAGCGTCAATCAAGGCTTCGGCAAGACTTCGGGGGCCCAGAACGCCGCCCTCAACATATTGAGACAAACGATCTGTTGGCGGATACACAACGCCGGGAAGAGGGGTTTTTACTCCAATGGGACTTAGCATGGTCAGCGCTTCCTCTAGCAGTGAAAATGTTCAGATAGCCAACGCCTGATCGTAGCGCCCGCCTCAATGCGTCCGTGCGGCGCCCCTTCGAGAACAGCCTGGCCGTGGTGGTTACCACTGATTTTTACGCGCTCTTTCTTGGCTGCCCCTATCGACTGAAAGATCTCATCGGCATCACCAGAGAAGATGCTATTATCACCGGTATACTGAATCATCAGGCTAGGCTGAGTAATCGCCGGTGCTGTTTTCGACAGCGCGGCGTTAGAGCTCAAGCCAGACCATGTGCTCAACCAGCTATCTGCTGTGCACACCCTCGCAAACCCAACGCTGCCGAGATTCGATATAAACGGATTGCCGCCCCAGAGCGAACCATACTTCCGGTCAGATGGCTCTAAGGACAAATCAAAACAGCGCAAATCAGCGTCCGTCCGCCACACTGTAACAATCGGCGTGTGCGAAGACACCAATATATCATTCGCATCAAACGCTGACTTAAGACGTTTTTTTGCTTCCATCCGTACTGTGATGGCCTGCCGTGCCCAAGCGTCGATACGTTCCACACGTGCTTTTTGTGCTTGGCGATATCGCTCGACAAAGTCGGGCGAGTAAGTACTCGATTGGGGTGGCTTTACAAAGCCGTTCTTTGGAGAAAACGGGAAAAGACTTTCATCAATGGATAATGGGTCTTTTTCGTCAGTGACAGAAGGATCAATGCAGCTCTGAAGTAACTTTCCCTGCCCCGGGTGAGGAGACACAAAAATCACACCGTCAATGGCGGGAAGCTCTATCTCCATGAGACGTGTTGGTTTGCCGCCAGGGGTCTTCGCTATACGCTGCGTAGGGTCCGTGTTAGATTGCTGAACATAAAAGGAGTAAAGACCCGCCCCGCCGGAGTTACCCAGGGCAACAATGTCCGAATAGCCCTCATCTCTCAAAAGCTGCGCACCCGCTGCAACATCCAATAGCGATGTCTCGTGTTCTAACCGGATGTCGTTCCCAACTGAGCGGGGCGCCTGCACCCATACAGCTGCACCACCACTAAGAATTTCCGGGACAAGATAATGCGTTGGCAGGAACTCACGCGGATGCATCACCATAACGACGCATTTTTCACCACCGCGTTGATAAAGAACACCGTAGGAGGTGCCGCCATCCGCCGCAACGAGCGACATCGTTCGAGCCGACATATCTGACGGCAACTGATCTTCTGACCAATGCGCGCCGCGCAAACCCGCTGTCGTTGTACTTTTTTGCGATTTTTTCTGCATACTACTTTTCCGAAGCAGCCTCTTAATCCCTTATTCGACGCCCCCGCGTTCAGCTGAAACGCCTCTCTTAGAACCGAACTAACCGAAACGCCGGTTGCATTGCATCACTGATATCCGCCGAAATTCTCGCGCACATTAGAAGCAAGCAACGCGATTTATTTATACCCCTATGAATTAATGACGGACTGCCACACCCGTCAAGAGGCTCGCGATTATTTGACTAACTTGTCAATAAATTAGCACATCACTGACGCAAGCGTCAAGCATCGTCAGGTGATCCCCATAGATGGAAAGCACGGATTTCGGACATAGATCTTGATTTTAATAGTACTATTAATTTAAAACCGTGAAGATGATAGATGCGTATAACCTTAAGCGTCGCATTCTGTCGGGGATGAATGTCGAAAAAGACGCGGATATAATCCGCGTTGGTACATGGGGCCTATCTTTATGACTGATAATTTGATCCTTGTTTTCGGAATAACTGGCCTCGTCGGTTCGGTTTCCATCGCAATCGCAGACTTGCTGATGCTGCTCAGCCGCAAGCAGATCCC
>CALFRH010000208.1 GCA_937919225.1 uncultured Parvularcula sp. | reverse complement strand
GGCGATACTCCGGTAGCTCGGTAAAATCATCGACCATACTGCGTTCCAGATTTTCCTTGGCGTCACAAAGCTGCGCAGCCGTAGGATCAGAAGGATTGAAGGCAGTGCCGATACAGCCAATCGACAGAACGTTGGAACCGAGCGTTTCGACAAAGTTGTTGTTCGAAACAGTCGCGCTCTGTTGATTGATGAGTTGACCTTCCCATTGAGCAGCTTGTTGAGCTGCAACGCCGACTGCCTGATAGAACGACGTGTAGTAAGCGGTGACACGTTGAACTTCGGCATCTGCTAAAGCCATGCGATGTTTGAAATCCGCTTCCGCCATCATTTGGGCTTGAGCGTGACCGGCTTCGATTTCGCCAATCGCTTTACCAAGCGCTTCGGTCATCGAAATATCCGACTTGGAAGACATCGCACCGATGAGTGCGAGGCCCAGGACAATGATAATGCCAAGCACAGTTGCTCCGGCCATAAAGCCACCGACAATTGCAATGATTGGTGTGCGCTGTGTGTTGAGTTGATCGGTCATATCAAGCGCCTTTCGAGTAGTAGGGCTTGAAGCCCGGTTGTGTGAGAAGAAAGCGGTAGCCAGCCTCTATCGTGGCAAGGCTGTTTACTTCGACAGAGCCAGGGGACACATCCGGTTTTCCAAACCGCACCACGCCACGGCGGCGCATCATCGTATGAAGCCTGCGAACAACGTCTGGACGTGCTTCAGCATACTCCGTTTCGTACAGCCAAAACGACGGCCCATTCCGCTCGAATGAGACATAGCCATAAATCGCATACAGTCCTGCGTTGATTTCTAAGATGAGGCCATGCTGGCCCTCGAAGACACGCACCTTGTCGGTGGCGTTAGTCTTAAGGTTGCGAAGACCTGTCCAGTTAGGATCATCTTCCAAGTGCTCAAACGCCCAATCAGGCGCAAGGATATCATTGTAAGAGCCAACAAGGTCATCCGTTCCGATCGGCTGACCAGGCATAGGTTCAGAGCTAATGAAGCAACCACCCAACGCTAAGATGGAAAGAGCGAGAAAGAGGCGGGCAATCATCAGTATGCCCCCCCGTTGTCAGTACCATAGCGGGCGTCCAGATCGTCCAGGATGCGTTGGTATTCACATTCCAAACTGTCCGGGATTGCGCATGGCTCCGAAGCTTCAGTTGGGGTGGGACCGACTTCCGCATACGGTGTTGTTCCAAAGTTGAACTCACTTTGAAGGATCGGAGGTTCAAGCGGCGGCTCGCCAAGTGATTGCACTACATCCTCCGCAGTGAGAGTTTCTGCGGTGATGGCCTTGCAAGCAAGCCGGCCAATTCCGCCGGCTAGATTCCCAATGCCGGCATCACACAGCGCGTCTGGTGTGATTTCCTGCGCGTTGACCTGTGTCGTGAAAAGGATAGCTGCAGCAACAGCTGAGAGTGATATGAAACGGATCATTGTGTTTGCCTTTAAAAAGGCGCGAAGGGCCGCCCTGGGGAAGCCCCAGGCGCAATTACTTTGAGGTTGAAGTACGTGTGTGAAGTGACGAAACATTCGGCTTTGCCGTTGCCTCTGCTTCTGCACGGATGACATCATTGATATCTGGATCGGTGTGTGAAGTGACGAATTCTTCCGGGAAAAGATCGTCATCCTCTTCCATGGGTTTATCCGATGCCACAAAATTAAAAATGATAATCGCGGTGGCCAGTAAGTCTGGAAAAATCGCGATCACCAGGAGCAAGAACATTTCGTCTGCGTACATCGTTATCAGTGTAAAAATGTTCGGCGTGGTTAGCTCTAGAGCATCAATGGTGAATTGATGCTCGGCTTCCTGCGCTCGCATCGAGATAACGCGAGCAGATTCTGACAGCATTGTGTAAAGCCGATCCTGGCCTTGTTTTGTCATGCCTGCGGTCGAATAATCGCGCGTCCAATCAGAAGAGAGGGACTCTAAGAGGCCGAGTGGGACGAGCTGTTGAAGCTGACGGGTCATCAGATCGATTTGCGCGAAATGCGTTTCGATCCGGCTGCGCTTTTCGGCGTAGCTGATATCACTCTCGCTTGCGATCATCCGCAAGGCTTCAGATTCGGCTTCAATGCGATCGATAAGTGGTGAAGCCGTTGCTTCCGCACGACGTAGCTCGTCCAAAGCACTTCTTGAGGTCACCGCCAAAGACTTCAGCAGAGACCCACATGGACCGACGCCACCACGGCCACTTCCGCAGTGCGAACCAATTCTCCCTTCGACTTGTTCTGCAGTGACCACTTCACGCAGCTTGCCTTCTATCGCCGCGTCCTGGCTGAAAATGGTGTTTGCAACACCGACATTTTTTGCAGCGTAGGCGCTGATTTCAATAGCACTGTTTTGAAGGTGGTGTTGCCGAGCGGGTGCGTCCGCCACGCTAAGGGCAGATGTTAATGCCGCAATTCCGATACCGACCGCTGCAACCACCCCATAGAACGGTAGAAACGCTTCTCGCTTTAGCTGTTCCATGTTCGGCAGAGTGATGAAACCCAGCCGATAAATGAAACGCAGACCCAAAAAGAAGGCAACGAATAGCATGACGCAAAATGCGATCTCTTTGATCGTGAATTGTTCGTTTGAGAACAACGAAACGAGAAAAATCGCTGTATAGACGGAAGAGAATGCCGATAGGACCGTCAACAGACTGAGCGCCCCTTTGCGAACGCTGAATTCTTCCATTTGTTGTTTTCGGTGGTGTCTACGTCGTTGGACGTCAGATGCCCAGGCATCGAGCTTTTGTTGGGATGTCATGGCCAGATTCTCCATTGGTGGACCGAGTTCGATCCGCACCTGAAGAACCTAGCCAATCGTGCGCACGACCAACGGCCTCGCGGCACGTGATCGGATCACTTCCAAGAAGCGATCAGCCTCAAAGGACATTAGGGTACCTAAAAAGTCAACTTTAAGGTACCTAAAAGTTTTGTAAGCTTTATTTGAGGCTGTTATCGTATGCAGTTGCCTTGGCTAGACGAGCACGCACCCATTCTGACTCACTGGAAACTTCGTTTTCATCAAGCGCACGATTCATCGCTTCAGCTTCGGAAGCGGGGATGTAAACGGGCTTCAAGCGAACCAATTTGTCGTCTTTTGGGGGGCGACCCATGCGCTTTTTTGGTTTTTCCAGGGCTTCTATTGCGCACGATTTCGCTCTGCGCTCGGCGTCTAAAATGTCCGTACCCGGAATAATTACCATATTCTCTGGTTGCATTTCAACAGGTTTTGAAGCTTTGGATTCTCGCCAGGATGCATCAATCAAATCGCGAACACGTTCTGCGCTCACTTCAGCCTGCTTGGCAGTGCGCTTCTGGGCGTTTTTGGGTTTTGACGCGGCCAATTCATTCTCCTATGCGACACCTTCTCGCCGCCAAGCGGTAGGTCGGCTTTGTGCCCAGCCAAGCCCGTGATGGATACCACCTAATAGGGCTTCATCAGTTAAGCTTTTATAGACAATGAAATCATCTTTTTGCGCTGCAGGATAAAGGAATTTGCTTCCAATCCCATCCTCGCTGCGCAAATCATCCATAATTTTACCTATTAGCCAAGGGGCTAATTCGAACATCGATCCCGCCACCACGATTTTGTAAGGGGGCGTGGTGGACGTCTAGTTTTGAGCAGCTTGCGAAAAGTAGCGCGCTTGT
>CALFRH010000207.1 GCA_937919225.1 uncultured Parvularcula sp. | reverse complement strand
GCTTGGGTATCCAGTAGCTTCGCGAACAAATGTTTGAGAATAGTTCAATTGCTTAGAGTCTTAAACTCGCCCCAAAACCGCCGTCCACCATGTGTGAGCAGACGCCCGAGCTTGCCTATTCAAGTACCGCTACGCTCTTCCTGAAGCGATCTCTACAATTCGGCGAGCTAGCTTTGGATTGCCTCTGAGAGTGATCCGCTCCGAGTTGTCATCAAAACTCCATCTATCGTCATGCCACGCACGAGCTAACAGCCTCACTATCGGCAATAGAGCAACGGGATGCTTAGAAAAGTACGCATGCCGAACAGTTTCCGGCATTGAGCGCCAAGCCAGCCGTGCTTCAGCTTCCAATCTCTCTTCTTCGATTTGCCCGCGGCAATGATTGTCGGTGTTCCAGAAGGCGGCTGCTCGCATTGCGTCGCCAATTTTGTCATTCCATGCGAATTCACTTCCCACTCGGTCCGCGAAACCATGATAAGCCAAAGCTTCGATTTCCATTTTGTATTGAGCTTGAGGAGAGAACGGAGACCGACGGGTCGGCATGTATGAGTTTTGTTCGCCGTAGTCGCATGCAACCAGCAAATAACTAGAGATCAACTTAACTGCACTGACCTTTTCACCCAAAGAGCAGCCCGAAAGGATCTCGCGAATTCCTGCCTCGGGTTTAATAGCAAAGAATGCAGGATAGGGTCTTGGTTCACCAGATCCACTGCTGCTGAGCTGTTCAAATGGGATAGTCGTTGTTTGGTTATTCTTACGAAGTAACCCATCGGCAATTTCAAGCTCCCACAGCGTGGAACAAGCTTGCGTAAACGCGGACTGAAACATGTGATGGACAGTGTCCGTTTTCTGACGTCGGATCATCCAAGATCATCAATTTGCTTGCGCCATTGCGATCTTTCGACCGGTAAATCCGCATGTTTTGACAGGCATCTATGTGCGCTCTGATAAGCCCTGGCAGTCGCAAGGACTCTGCGTGCCGAATGGGACAAAAGTCGCGCTGTTCGCCTTCCACAATATATGTCGAATTTTGAGGCGCCCCCTCGATCGTGAAGCAATGGTGCGAAAAAGTACAGAGCACGCTGAGGCCATCCGGATTGTGTTGAGTCACACACTGGCGAACAAAGCCCGACATATGGGTGAGATCATAATCGAGCGCGCCGTGCCGGAACGTTTCTGGTCTTGAACGGCTCGATACTCACTCCAGCTTAGTCTTGGTTTGTTGCGTTCAAAGCGTCTTCAATCGAGGAACGTAACTGATTTTTCAAGAGATCAGCCGAATGTTTCCGCAAATGTCGTAAACAAGCTCTCACTGTCCAAGTGCTTTGGACGAAAATCACCTCGCTAAACGTCTCAGCGTCACGAAGTCTGGTCGTGAATTGTAGGTCTTTTGAGGTGAGACTTTTCCCAACTTCCGGTCTGGGGCGGACGGCGTGTCTGCCCGTGCGCGGCCTGTCTGCAAGGGCGGCGGGATCAAAAAGATCAGCGTACTCACCGATGAGCATCATACCTGACCTCCCTTGCAGCCAGCCCTTATGCGCCCAGGCTGACACGTCTTTCCGCCGCCCCATCCCGTCAGCCGGGAAAAGAG
>CALFRH010000206.1 GCA_937919225.1 uncultured Parvularcula sp. | reverse complement strand
AAGTAGCGCGAGCGCAGGACCCACAAACGAGCACAAGCTGCTTGCCGCAAGTGAGTTCCGGCATTGCAAAATCAGAGGCCGCATCAAGAGCGAACTCAAGCCCGCCGCGCGGCACATGAAGGGCGCCAGGAATCGTCCCGCTATCGCTAAGCTCTTTGCTATCTCTCACATCCACAAACACCGTGTTGGGATCATCGACAAGCGGTTTCGCGTCGTCGAGGGATATGTAGCGGATTGCGCTTCTCGCTGCGGCCATAAGCTCTGCTGAAGTTGTGGTTGCCATTTTCAATCTCTCCGTAAGTCGCTAGGGGTTAAACAGACGCCGTGGCCTGGATCTCGATTTTCAACTTTGGATCCAACAGGTCGGCGCGCACGGTCGCCCGCGCGGGTAAGTTGTTATGGTCAATCCAATCGGCGTAGGCCGCTTTGAACGCAGCATAATCATCGAAACTCTGGATATAGACCGTGAGCGTCAGCAGGTTTGATTTATTCGTACCCGCTGCCGTCAGCAGCGTGTCCATCTGCGCAAAAATATCGTTTGTTTGCCCCGTAATATCTTTGTCCCAATCCTCCGCGATCAATCCCGCTAGATAAACCGTTGAGCCGTGACAAACAGCCTTTGAGTATTGGGTGGGAACCGGATCAATTCGTTTTGTCATGGGATAGACCTTTCTGATTGAACGAGGATGTCCTGGACAGCGCGCGGTAGCACACCGCGCTCTGCCCAGTATTGAAGAAGCTTGTCTGCAGCCTCATCATGGGAGAGACCCGACAGCATTTCCGATTTGCCGCCCGCCATGGCGGTTGCGGCGGCGAGGCGCTCCTCGGCGCTCGCATTCGGGTCAATACCCTTAAGACGCTTTATCTGAGCACGGGCCGGCGCCGCTGTCCAAGTCGGCGGCGGGGAAGCAATTGCGCAGCTCTCATCAATCGTGATCTGTCCACGGCGCGCCTTCGCATAGGCCGACTGGCGCGGCGAAGGGGCGGCTTTGCCGACGGCGATAACAGCTGGGAGGGGCGCCCGTAAGCCTCGACGCTGTCCCCGCGGGAGTGCCTGAACCGCGTCTACGCGATCACCCCTTACGGTCAGTTTACAGATATTAGACAGAACAGGACGGCCAAGGCGAGCGGCGATGGCATAGGGAAGAAAGCCGCTGCCCTCCCCGTTCTCAGCACGCGTTCCGGTGAAAATGAGATCAGGCCAAGCGTCGGATAGCGCTTTGGCAAGGGGTTCCAGCGGGTCGTGAAAAGGAGCGGTTGGCAAAACACTGACGATTGCCACGCCCATTCCTAGATAGCCCCTAAGGGCGGGAGATGCCGCATCGCCCGCGTGCAGCACGGTAATCTGTGCCGCGGGGAGACAAAGCGCCATTTCCAGGGCACGCGCATCTTCATCCGCAGGCCGCGGATTTCCTGACACAGGGTGGCGACCTTCGGAAATCAAAACCGCAACGGAAAGGCTCATGTTGCACCTCCCCCGAGCTTTCGGGCCAATGCGCGCAAGATCTCATTCGCATCCCCCACAATGGCGAGGTCCGCTCGTTTCATGATAGCGGCATTGGCATCGGTGTTCACCGCCACAACACTGTTGCACGCCTCTATCCCTTGAAGGTGATGCATCGCACCAGAAATACCGAGGGCTACATAACATTCCGCCGTGGACAGACGGCCAGAGGCACCGACCTGGCGATCCCGCGGCCGATCACCGCGATCGCACACCACCCGGCTGGCCGCCTGAGTGGCATTTACCTCCGTCGTCACCGCATCAAAGGCGGTCCAATCATGGACGCCGACGCCCGCGGAAATCACAAAGGGCGCCTCCTCAAGGGGAAGATCAGCACCCGTCACCGGCAGTAACCCTAAATCCTCGATAAGGTCCTGCGCGGGCCCCTGCGGCCCCTCGATAGCAAGGTCACTGGCCTCCCCCCATTCGGCCACCGGGGACGCGCTGAAGCTCTCTGCAACGGAGAGGATAAGCGGTGTACGGCTGGTCAAATCCTTCGTGCCGCCAAACCCAACCCGAACGCAGTTCCCCGCTTCTATCTGATGCACCCCAAAAATAGGCTTGGTGCCAAGCTGGCTGGCAACTCTTGCTGCCAAATCGCGTCCCGACAGGGTGTCCGGGAACAAAACATGATGGGGACGCAGCGTGGTTATACTATTGCTAAGCTGGGAAGCGAACCACTCTTCCCTATACTGTCCTGTTTGAGGAGACGGTTGGCTGATCACCCGGTCCGCACCCGCTTCAGCCAAACCGTCGGGGACGCCTGAGGCGATTGCAACCACGGCCGCACCGCCCTCGCCTGCGATTTGGTCAGCAAGTTGTCGGCCAGCGGACAGTAAATGTATCTCTTCAGTCGATAAACCACCACTTTCGGTTTCAAGAACCGTAAAGATGAGAGATGTCGGGTTTTCAATGACTCGTATAGGAGCTGTGTGCGGGGTGTCTGTGGGTCTTTGGCGCTCTGCACCAAAACCCAGCGTCCCAAACGGATCCATCCGCATCCGACCTCTTGGCCCGATCACCATTGCCCGCAGTCGCGCGGCCGGGTCTCGGCGGGGGCGTCCCGTTGGACCGTGTTCAGGCGTGACCTGCGGCGCGTCTCCAAATGCAAGCGCCCGCATCCGCCGCGGGCTGCGCCGCCCCCCTTCGGCGGCACGGACAGAAAAGGCCGTTTGCAAATCAAACCTTGGACGGATTGTAGCGGCGGGCATCACGCCTCCTCCCGGGTCGCAGGGGCAATGATAGCGCCCGCCACCAATTCAACGATGTCGACGACATCCATTGGGTCGTCTGCGACACCCTCCAGCATGGTGGTGCAATTGGGGCAGGCGACGGCAACAAGATCCGCTCCCGTCTGTTTGGCTTGTTCCATCCGCAGGTCAGGAATACGCGCCTTAGAGGGGATATCGGTGACCACAGCGCCGCCGCCCCAGCCGCAGCAAAAGGAGCGCGAGCCGGACCGTTCCATCTCTTTTCGGTCAACGCTCAAAGCATCGAGAAGGGCCCTTGGCGCTTCATATTCCTTGTTATATCGTCCCAAATAACAGGGATCGTGATAGGTGACTGCTTTTGATTTTGCCGAAGGAGCAAGAACCAACTGCCTTTTCTTTACAAGCTCATTTAAATAAGTGGTGTGATGAGTAACCTCATACCGTCCACCAAAGGCCGGATACTCATTCCGGAGGGAGTGGAGGACGTGGGGGTCGTTCGTCACAATACGGTTAAACTGATATCGCGCCAACGTACTGATATTAAGATGAGCCAGCCGTTGGAACTCCGCCTCATCCCCTAACCGCCGCGCCAAATCTCCGACATCGCGCTCTTCCTCCCCCAAGACCGCAAAATCGATATTGGCAGACCGGAGCACTTGAAGGAGCGCTGTCAGCGTCCGCTGGCCGCGGGGGTCAAAAGACGAGTCTCCCAACCAGACAAGGACATCGAACTTCTGACGATCCCGCGCTAAGGGCAGGTCGAGATCCGCCGCCCAGTCGAGCCGCCCTGAAAGCGCTTTGCCAGCCATAGTATCAGTATACGCTAGGGTTTCGAGGGCATCGGCGGCCTTAGGCGGTGTTGCCCCCTTCTCCAGGGTTTCAAACCGGCGCAGGTCGATAATAGCATCCACATGCTCGATCATCATCGGGCATTCTTCGACACATGCCCGGCAGGTCGTGCACGACCAAAGAGTGTCCGATGGAATGCCGCCAACCCGATCAATGATGGGTATATCTGGGGCAAGCGTCGCCTCTTCCCTTGTTTCTTGACCCGGATAAGGGTGACCGGCATAGGAGGTTCCCACCGGATCCCCTACGCCCGTGGCCCAAAGATCGAAGATGAGTTTTTTGGGGTTAAGGGGCGCACCCGCCGCGAAGGCGGGGCACACCTCTTCACATCGACCGCATTGAACGCATGCGTCGAATGAAAGACGCTGTTGCCAGGTGAAATCTTCCGGCGTCGTGATGCCCAGCTGGTCCGCATCAAGATCAAGGGGCTTCACCCCCGTTGCAATGTCATCGGCAAACCGCGATGGCCGAGGGTGGAAGGCCAGGTGCATCGCCCCGGCAAAGGCATGACGCATCGGCCCCATGGTCAGGCCGGGCACGAGAAAAGCCGTCCCAAATATGCCAGCAACCATCAAAAGAAAGCCCATTGGAGATAGCCACGGGCTGTCACCGGATCCCGTCAAGAGCGACCAGCTTCCCCAAAAATAAAACAGGGCGAAACCACCGAGAGCGAGCGGCAAAAGGTCATAAAGACCGCTGGACAGTCGACCGGGCCGGGCCTGAAAACGTCTGAGACCCGCCATAATAGCGCCGATACCCATGATAAGGGTGGTGATCAGGGTGAGGACAACCAGCCAGCTTGGTTGTATCCCTAAGACATGAACGATCAAAATCAGCCCGGCGGCTGCCACAAATCCGCCGGCGGCGAACACATGCATGCGTGCCGCACTTGCGTCCCGCACGACAACATCATGCACGTCATGAAAGTAGCGCCGGGGTATGCTCATGAGCGCCGCCAGCATGCTGACGCCCTCGCCGTCCCGGCCCCGCCGCCATTGGTGCACGCGGTAGGTTGCCCCCACAATGGCAATCAGCGCTCCAACAAAGAAGATAAAACCGGGAAGGGTCATTGGCCTTCCTATAGGTCTTTGCAGAGACGAACAGCCTCATAAAGGGAGCCGTGAATGTTCCGCGAGGTAACAGCATCGCCCACGCGGAAAAGCTGGAACTGCCCATCTGGGTTATTCACCACCGCCTGCGGCTGCCCTGCGATGAGGGCGTGAAGGTCCACCTCACCTTGGTTGCGAGATTGCTCCCGCAGGCCAAAATAGAGCTTTTCACGTGGCAAGGTGCCATTCTCAATCACAATCTGATCGGCCACGCGCTCTTCTTCTTCATCCGTATAGGCATTTTGAAGAACGGCAATGCGGCGATTACCCTCGGGATAGATCTCAATCAGTTTCTGATCGGGGGTGAACAAAACGTCCAGCTTATAAAGGTTCTTCCGGTAGAGCGCGGCTTCCGTCAGGCCAATATCCTGGCCCATCGCCCGGTCATGGGTGATGAACTCCACCTTTGCCCCGCGGGCGGCCATGAACTCCGCACACTGCGGCGCCTGGTGTTCCGCATTATCGTCATAGACGATGGCGTGGTCGGCGGGGGTGACCTTGCCCGAGAGAATATCCCAGGTGGAGACGCCATACTCCGCGCCTTTTACCTCTGCCGTGGCTGGATCGCCGCCGGTTGCGATAATCACGATGTCCGGATCTTCGCCAAGGATCATGGCTTCATCGGCCTCCGTATCCAGACGAAGATCCACTCCGAGTTTACGGACCTGAAGGTCAAGCCATTGCGCGACATTCGCCAATGCCTCGTGACGGGGGGACTTAGCAGCAAGCAGAACCTGCCCACCGGGCACAGCATCACGCTCGAACAACACGACATCATGCCCGCGGGACCGGCAGACGCGCGCAGCTTCAAGCCCGCTCGGCCCAGCGCCGACCACCACGACTTTTTTCTTTTCCTCCGCAGGCGAAAAATCATAAGGGATCTCTCGCTCCCGCCCCATGGCGGGGTTATGGATGCACCGTGCTTGGCCCCGAATGTAGAACCGATCGATGCAGTAATTGGCGCCAACGCAGGGGCGAATATCGTCCTCACGCCCCTCTTTCATCTTTTTAACGATATGAGGATCGGCCATATGGGGGCGAGTCATCGCCACCATGTCAAGGTGCCCGTCGGCCACGGCGCGGGCCGCGGTTTGGACGTCCGTTATTCGCTGAGCGTGGAAAATTGGGACGTCCACCTCCTGCTTCACCGCGCTGGCAAGATACAAGAACGGTGCGACGGGGTAGGACATGCCGGGCATCGCCGTGGGGTGGGAGATATGGTCCTGCGCCTCCCCGCCCATGACGGACAAATAGTCGACCAAGTCGCGGTCAACGAGCATTTTGCAGATGGTGATCGCCTCGTCTTGGGTCAGACCGACTTTTCTGAATTCGTCCCCTGACAGACGAACCCCGAGGACGAAATCGCTACTGGTATGCGCGCGCATGCTCTCCATAATTTCGATGAGGAAGCGGGCGCGGTTCTCCAGACTGCCGCCATATTTGTCGGTGCGCTTGTTCGAGAGGGGCGATAGGAACTGTTCCACGAGGTGCATATAGGCGCCGCCCACCTCGACCCCCTGCATATCCCCCTGCTGGCAACGGTAAGCCCCCTCGCCGAAGCCTTTGACGATGCGACGAATGTCCCAATCCTCCGCCTCCTTGGGGAAGGAATGGTTTGTTGGCTCACGGACGGTGGAGGCTGAGATGATGGGCAACCAATAGTCCCGGTCCCAAATGGCCCGGCGGCCCATATGGCCCAACTGCGCCATGACGGCGGCACCATGCTTGCGAATGACGGCGGCCAACTCCTGGAAATAGGGAATGATGTCATCGCTTGAAATGTCAACGTGTCCCGCCTCCTTGTTGGGCGAGTCCGGCGTCACCGAGGACGTCCCGGCGATCATCGTCATGCCGATGCCGCCTTTGGCTTTTTCCTCCTGATATCGGCGGTACTGCGCCTGGGGAAATCCGCCTTGCACAAAGCCAGACGAGTGCGCCGTCGACATGATACGATTTCTAATCGTAACATTTTTGATGGTGAGGGGCCGTAAAAGCACCTCATTTGGGTCAAGAGCCATGGTTTATATACACTGTTCGAGTCGCTATTGCGTACGACGTACAGCAGATAGCCATCGAAAAGCAACTCTAACATGTTAGAAAGGGGGTGCGTGTAAGATGGCTCCATGAAGGACCTGGAGCATTGTGCGTCACCCTAGCCGACCCCGGGCTTGTTCCGGCGGAGTGCCGGAGCCAACACAGGGCCTGGCAAATTGTGATGCCTGATAGAGTGGGAGATGGGCCTCGGGGTAAACCCGAGGCGACAGTTTACGCGTAAATGCCTCTATTCGTAAGCGAGATGCTCTGATGTGGGCGTTCAAGTCGGGATGTCTCGCCCTCCCCCTTCGGCTTTGCGAGCAGCTGACGCTGCTCGAGCCTCAGCCCCTCCCCGTTGGGGAGGGGTGGGTGCTATTTGTCAATTGGGGCCCCATCCCCAATTGACCCTCTCCCTTTCAGGGAGAGGTCGAAAGTCGGCTTACCGACTTTCGGGTGAGGGTATGTCACCACCAGGCCTAATAGGCGGTTTTTCACACGCCAACTGAATAGCCCAAAGACACCCATCCAGATGATTTTCAACTTCATCATTCCAAAAACGAACGACGCGATAGCCGCTTTCTTCTAACTGTATGGTTCGCTCCAGGTCGTATGTCCTCTCTGCGGCTGTCCCATGGGTGGCGCCATCGACCTCAATAACCAAACGCTTTTTCGTACACAGAAAATCGACAATATATCGACCGCGGGGGACTTGTCGGCGAAACTTGAGGCCACTTATCTGTCTATTACGCAACGCACGCCAGAGCAGGTCTTCCGCTCTTGTCGTCCTCTTTCGGAGGTCGCGGGCACGCTGGGTATGACGTTGTTTTGCCATACCTTATTTCAGAACAAAAAGAGAACCTTTGCAAGGCTTTTTTTCAGGCTGGCTGGGGGATATCTAACCCCCTCCCCCGTCGGCTTTGCGAACAGCTGACGCAGTTAGAGCCTCAGCCCCACCCCGGTTGGGGAGGGGTGGTTACCGACTCTCGGGTGAGGGTCGACAACGCCGGCACATACCGCTAGGGTTTACAGCTATAGACTTGGGCCCAGACGCCATCGGCGCCGTGCCACTCGCCTTGCGTCGCGCCTTTAGAATATTCCGTGGCCCGCGCTTCGAAGAAGTTGGCGTGCTCAACCCCGTTCAGGATCTCCCGCAACCACGGCAGCGGGTGTTTCTCCGCCCCATAAACCGGCGGTAGGCCCAGCTGGCTCAACCGCCAGTCGGCGATATGGCGGATATAGGCCTTGATATCCTCCGGGGTCATCCCTTCCACTTCACCAGCCTCGAACGCCAGTTCGATGAACTTGTCTTCAAGGCCCACCACGGTTTTGCAGCAGTCGATAATATCGTCCGCAACCGCCGGGGTCAGCGCACCGGTTTCCATCGCAAACTCATGGAACAAGCGCATCATGCCTTCACAATGAAGGCTTTCATCGCGAATGGACCAGGTCACAATCTGGCCCATGCCCTTCATCTTGTTGAAACGCGGGAAGTTCATCAGCATGGCGAAGGAGGCGAAAAGCTGCAAACCTTCCGTAAACCCGCCAAACACCGCCATAGAGGTGAGGATATCCCGCTCATTCTCCACGCCGAATTGGCCGAGATAATCGTGCTTTGCCGACATCTCCTCATATTCCATGAAGGCGGAGAACTCGACCTCGGGCATGCCGATGGTTTCCAAAAGCAACGCATAGGCCGCAATGTGGATCGTCTCCATGTTGGAGAATGACGCCAGCATCATCCGCACCTCGACGGGTTTGAAGAGCGGCATGTAATTTTCCATGTAGTTGCCGCCGACTTCCACATCCGACTGGGTGAAGAAGCGGAAAATCTGGGTCAGAAGATTGCGCTCTTTATCATTGAGTTTGTTGACCCAATCCTTGCAGTCCTCGCCAAGCGGAACTTCTTCCGGCAGCCAGT
>CALFRH010000205.1 GCA_937919225.1 uncultured Parvularcula sp. | reverse complement strand
CAGGATTGAGAGGTTCCCTTTGGGTTTATTCGAGCCAAGCATTGCCCCCTTTACCACCGCCCTCATCATTATGGGGATCATCACCGCCTTAGAGGTCGTCGGCGTGTTGGCAGGCGTCGTGCCCTCAGCCCTCCTCGATAGCCTTTTCCCAGACATCGACCTAGACACTGATATCGACATCGATGCCCCTGACCTTGAGGCAGGCGATGCCCCCTCGGTGCCCGACGGCACGGGGCTTGGCCCGTTCTCCATTCTAATGTCATGGTTATGCGTTGGTCGCGTACCCGTCCTCGTGCTTATCGTGGCCTTCCTCACCGGCTTTGGTCTCAGCGGATGGATGGTCCAGGGGGCGGTCGCCAGCGTTTTTGGAGCTGCATTGCCGGTCGGCGCGGCGGTCGGGATCGCGCTCGCCGCAGCCCTGCCCGCCACCCGCTGGATTGGCCTTGGCATCGCCCGTGTCATGCCCAAGGAAGAGACCGAGGCGCCCTCCCTGAATGATTTTATCGGCGCCATTGCCATCATCACCGGCGGCACCGCAAGAAAAGATCTGCCTGCGGAGGCAAAGCTCACTGACGAGCATGGCAAGAGCCATTATGTGCGGATCGTTCCCCATGACCCCGAGACCTTGCCCAAGGGGACGCAAGTCATCCTACTGACGCGCAAAGGTAATCTTTATACCGCCATGCGGAACCCTGAAGACAATCTCATCGCGCCCACACGAAATGACTAAGACAGAACGAAAAGGAGAGACAGCATGAACACTATCCCCACAACCATCTCAGGCCCATCAGGGCTCACGATCGCCATTGTTATTTTCGTTGCCTTTGTGGCGATCATTCTCATCCTCGCGCGGCTGTTCAAACGCGCCTCAAAGGAGGTGGCGTTCGTTCGGACCGGCATGGGCGGCCAGAAGGTCATTATGAACGGCGGTGCCCTCGTCTATCCCGTCCTTCACGAGATCATTCCCGTGAATATGAACACGTTAAGGCTCGAGGTGCGACGGTCGGACGATCAAGCTCTCATTACGAAAGACCGGATGCGGGTGGACGTACAGGCAGAATTTTACGTCCGTGTACAGCCAACCTCGGAATCAATTGCCAATGCAGCCCAAACCCTGGGTCAACGCACCATGCGACCGGACTCCCTCAAAGAGTTGGTCGAAGGCAAATTTGTTGACGCGCTACGCGCTGTGGCGGCCGAGATGGCGATGGAGGAACTCCATGAGCAGCGGGTGGTCTTTGTCCATAAAGTGCAGGCCGCCGGTTCCGAAGACATTCTCAAAATCGGTCTGGAGCTTGAATCCGTGTCGCTCACCGGTCTTGATCAGACGAACAAAGATTTCTTCAACCCCAATAACGCCTTTGACGCCGAGGGTCTGACAAAGCTCACCCAAGAAATCGAAGAGCGGCGCAAAAAGCGGAACGATATTGAGCAGGAAACCGAAGTCCTCATTCAACGGAAGAACCTAGAGGCGCAACAACAGCAGCTCCAAATCGCGCGGGATGAGGAATATGCCCGCTTGGAACAAGAGCGGGAGGTTCAAGTCCGGAAAGCCGGTCAACTCGCCAAAATCGCCCAAGAGCAAGCCGGCCGCCAGCGGGAGGCCGAGCAGGCGAAAATCGCCGCTGACCAAGAAATCCGCCAGTCCGCTATCGAGTCTGAGCGGGAGGTTCGCCAGCGGGAAATCGAGAAGGAACAAATTGTCGAAGCCGCCAGTGTTGAGAAGAATAAGCAAATCGAGCTGGCCCAGCAGGAACGGGACATCGCCGTGGCGGAGAAGTCCCGCGCAAAATCTGAAGCAGACGCCGCCGCTGACGAGGCTCGCGCCATCGCCGCTAAAGCCGCAGAAGAGGTGATCACCGCCCGCCAGACCGAAGTTGCCGAGCGCGAAAAACAAATCGAGCTCATCGAAGCGCGCAAGGGGGCGGAGCAACAGGCCATCTCCCTCACCGTTGCGGCCGAGGCTGAAAAACAGGCTGCCGCTGACCACGCCGCGGCTGTCCGCATCAGGGCAGAGGCGAGCGCGAGCGAGGAGCGCATCACGGCAGAAGGTGTGGCCGACGCCGAGAAACTCCGTGCCGAGGCGCAGGCCGCCACCTACACCGTCGAGGCCGACGGACAGCGGGCGATTAACGAGGCAGCGAACCTTCTGACTCCCGATCAAATCGCGATGCAGGTGAAAGTGGCCCTTATCAAAGCCCTACCTGAGATCATCGAACAGTCGGTGAAGCCGATGGAACAGATTGACGGCATTAAAATTCTGCAGGTGGACGGATTGAATGGCGCAACCGGTGGTAGCGACAGCGGCGTGGCGAACGGGGGCAATGGCAGCCTGGCCGACCAGGCGGTGAGTGCTGCCCTCAAATACCGGACCCAGGCACCAATCCTCGATCAGCTGATGGGGGAACTTGGCCTTGATGGCGCAAGCCTTGATGGGCTCACCGGCCTAACGGGCCCCAACGGTAAAGGAACACCCCCGCCCGCGGAGTGAGGCAGATAGGAAAACGGGAAGGGTCCGCGAAACCCTTTATGCGCTAGGATTGGCAGCGCGATCATATCACCGTAGAGGGGCCCGATGGCGGCCCCTCTTCTTTCTCTCCAGGATATTCACCTCACCTTTGGCGGCACGCCCCTACTCGCGGGGGCGGACCTTATGGTGCAGCCCGGGGACCGCATCGCCCTGGTGGGTCGGAACGGGACGGGCAAATCGACTTTCCTTAAAATCGCAGCGGGCCTCGTTGAAGCGGACAAGGGTGAGCGCACCCTCAAATCCGGCGTCACCTGGCGATATCTCGATCAAGATCCGCATTTTGAGGGCTTTGAGACGATTGAGGCCGTGATACGCGACGGCCTTAATGAGGGGGATGATGATAGTCTCATCTCGCAACTCTTGGCCGAACTCGAACTCGACGGCGGCGCCGCGCCAGTTGGCCTGTCCGGGGGCGAGGCACGACGGGTGGCCATTGCCCGCGCCTTAGCGCCCCAGCCGGAAGTCCTCCTTCTTGACGAGCCGACAAACCACCTCGACCTGCCCACGATTAACTGGCTAGAGGGCACGCTGAAAGCGCGCGCAGGC
>CALFRH010000204.1 GCA_937919225.1 uncultured Parvularcula sp. | reverse complement strand
GACAGGAGTTTGTTTTTGAACTGGAAAGCGCGATTGATGGTGCCGTCATCGCATTCGATTGTTACAAGACCCAAAGCTACCCCGTTCCGCTTAACAGCAATGGCGGCATTGATCCGGTGCGGATTGATGCGGGGGTCGCAGGCTTCCCGGTGAACGATACAGGTGGGGTAGTCCCATTGCGCCAGCGTGCTCATCCAGGCGAACACGCACATTGCTTTGTGGTCGGGCCTGAGCAACTGCTTCGCTATTACACAGCGCAGTTTGATAACGGCAAGGCCAGCCCATCGACTACCCTGGATGATATGGCACGGCGTTTTGAGGTGCTCGATAATGAAAAACTCGGCATCTACCTTGAAAACGTTATCTTCGAATAGCGCCGTCAGGCTCGACATAACGAAACGGTGCTAGTTGATCCCGCGTCTCTTCGAAGATCACCCGATAACGGTGTGGATCGAACTGATCGGTCTGCAGCCATTGTGCCCCGATCTGGCCCAGAACTGTCTGAAACATGCCAAGCGTCTGCCGCGTTAAAGCCGGCATATCCAAACCCAAATCATTCAGCTCCCATACGGCCATATTCTGGAGCATCTGCATGCGCCGGATTGGAGCGGGGTGAGTGATGGCAAGACGTCCTCTGCTAAAGGTTGTGCTTATGGTTTCCATGAGCCAGCTCATCGAATAGATCGCAAACAGGGTCATGCGGCAGCGCAGATCAGCAGGCAATGCGGCAATACCATCAATGTTCTCTTGTCCTGCATGCTGAACAAGGACCGATTGAGATAACGCCCAACTATCGGCTTCGAATTCCAGACACTGCAAGACCCGCCCATCGATACTGGGATGGATTGAAACCAGTTCATTGAGGCTTAGCTCGTTCAAGCCTAGTGATCTACCTTCGCCATTCGCCTTGAAGCTTTGCAAATAATCGATATGACCAAGGGCGCCATGGGCAATCTCATGCAGCCAGACAAAGCGCATCATGAGCAAAGCAAGGTAATGCGCGGCGACATGACGATGCGGGTCTCTCGGCATGATCGGGGCGTTTAGCTGAGCATCCATTACTCCATCTGTCTGAACAGTCTGGATCAGCACAGACAATCCCGGCGGTATATCTTCCATGCCTTTAGGGGATGTTTCGTTTGCGGGCTCGCCAATCTCTGGAAACACTTCCGGCTGCGCCAAACAGAACCAGGCAAACTCCATGATCACCATAGCCAGTCCGGTATGCACCGCAGCGATATGAACGTTGCCCTGCTTATTGGCGAGCGCATTGGGTCGTACATCTTCGAGAAAGCCGACGCTCACACGGAAGGCATCATCCACATGGGTTGAATGGCGGTCTGGCATCTCGTGCAGATGGCTCAAAATGCTGGATAAAGACCCATGAAACAGCTGATCATCCGCGTGATTGGCCTTGGGCTTAAAACCTGTCAGCCCTTGCACCGTGACGAACTGATCAAAAGCCGATCCGTCTTCTGGTGCTGTTACCGCAAGCAGGCTCATACATCGGCTCCCCGGAATGTGTCAGCGTGTGTCTTTAGAGCCCTTCTCAATTGGGATAAACAGCGCACGAACCATCAATCCAGAATCCGAGAGCTTACAGAACACCCAGCCAAGCGGTCAATACGCTGCCCGCCTAAACGTGTTGCGTTGACCGCTTGCCAGAACCGTTCGGTTGCAGGGGCGCATCGGCTAGATGGTCCGGCTGACGAACCAAATGAAAGGACGAAGACAATGAAAAACGAAAAAATCACATGAACATGCCTACACTAATAATCTAATCAAGTTCGTCGAAAACGGTCAATTACTCCGTGCAAGTATTTCTATATTTTTGGAAAATCTGGAGAATATTTTTTTATGTATCTGGCCTGAAATATCCTCAGTCGCTCGCCACTTCTTGTGAGTTCCATTTTCTTCTTAGAGTTGATTCTAACCAAAGATCCATTTGTAAACTCTTCAAGTGCAATATCTGAAGTATAATCTCCTATACTGTTAAAAGATGCAGCACCCGTTTCCTTTGCGATTTCATCCATGCTTTGGATCACCTCTTCGACTGAGGCTGGGTGATCCAGACGACTAAACGCACTGAGTGCAATAAATGACTGTTTGATTTCAGGACTAGACATTTTGATCCTCCGTTTTTCTAGAGGACCACGTAAAGTTTAAAAAATCAGACACAAATTCCTCTATTATCGAATCCAATATATTTTCAATTTTATTTAATTTAACTTTATTTAATTTAATAGAATTTTCAACAAAGTAAAACTTATATTTATATTCTTCCTCATAAAGTTCTGGCATTCTTGATAGAGCGGTTGATACTTTGTTTATTGGCCTTACTTTAATTACACCACCATCTTCTACGCCGTTGTAAGAAATATAAATCTCTTCTCCCTTAATTTTCGCTTTGCTATGATCGTATATTTTCGGGATTTGTTCACCAATAATCAACTGCACATCATCCCCTAACTCCTCTTTGAAAGAAGCATCGATCTTTTTTAATGCCGCATGCCTTTGGGGAGTAACACGAGTAAGCGCCTTCTGAATTTCAAGCTCCAGAGATCTGATTTCTTCTGCCAGTAGGGAATGACGTTTCGCTAGGTGAAGGATTTTTCGGCGCATCCTGGGGCGCACACCTTCGTGCTTAAGCGGGTCATAAATGTGCTCAAATTCTCTTCGAAGGAAGATTTTAAGTAGTGGTTTAATTTTCTTGAGTTGCCGTTCAACACAGGGCTTTTCACGAGTGTCTTCCCGCTGCAATCTAGTATGCGTACACTCCAAGAAACTCCTCACATTTGCGTCATCAAGGCCCGGCACTTGGTTCATTTGCTCGCTATGCAATTCTCCTGAACTGAAGATAGGAAACACGCGATGCAAACCATTGTTCTGGAAGTGAATATAGCCCAGTTCTGCAAAGTACCTGGAAATTTTATTGTCAGGATCAATGAAACAAAGCGTCAACAACTCAAGCAAAAGATGTTGTAGACAATATTCTGCTTTAGAGGACGTCTTATGGTAGATAAGATATTTGTAACTCTGATATCGTTGAACAAAAAACCGCTCGATTGATGGAAGAGCTCTGTGAAAAAAGGCCAGTCGGAAGTCTCCAGTGGACCGCTCACTGAACATGGTCGCATGTTCAATTATGTTGCCAACATCAAACTTGCCTAACTCTGACCCACAGGCATGCCCATCCCTTAGTGTGTAGTCCATTCGGTCACCATCGACCGAGCCGGCAACAATTAGCTTTAGGAAACGAAAAGCGCTGTTGTTTATTTCCTCAGTTTTCTGGAAACCACCCCCGAAGGAGCGATCGATATCGATGCTCGATATAAGAATAACTAGCGCCAGATAATATATAAGAGTTCTATACTCGTCTTTTTCTCCATCAAATTCATATATACCCTCCTTAAAAAGAATACTTAGAATAAATACACTACGCTTCTCGTGAATGGGGTATTTTTTGGTAAAATATTCAACTATTTTTTCTTGATTATCAAGATTAGGGTAAATGGTTCTCAAAACACTGCTAAATTCCTCTATTGCACCTAAATAT
>CALFRH010000203.1 GCA_937919225.1 uncultured Parvularcula sp. | reverse complement strand
AAATGGCATTGGCAATCTCATGTCATACGACACGTCCCGCCAGAAAAGGTGTCAGGAGACTGGGGAAGACGTTCTGCCTCATTTTCCTGCACCTGAGACTGTTGCGTAAGACGCAATAGAGTTGCCAAATTTGGATGAATTCTCTTCATTCAAATTCACAATTACAATTAACGCAACGTTGGTTTTTTTGGTTTTGAAAGGAACGTCAGATGACACAAACGGATAATATCACATCGCCCCGAGCTATTGTGATTGGCGGTTCACTTGGCGGACTCTTTGCCGGAACCATGTTGCGCAAAGCTGGTTGGATCGTCGACATCTTTGAACGCTCGACTCACGATTTGGACAGTCGGGGCGGAGGGGTTGTTCTTCAGCCCGACGTCGTCCAGGTTTTTCGTGAGGTTGGGATCAAGATCTCAAAAATGAACCTCGGCGTTCCGTCGAAAGATCGGGTCGTCTATTCCAAAGACGGCACAGTTGTTGATCGACGGGCCGCTCCTCAGATTCAAACATCGTGGTCCTTGATCTACACAACCCTGAAGGAAGTGTTCGGTGACGAGCACTATCACCGTGGCCGTGTACTGAAAGATATTGAGCAGGATCGAGATGCAAAGACTGTTACTGCCATCTTTGATGACGGATCCAGAGAAACAGGCGATTTGCTTGTCGGTGCCGACGGCAACGGCTCAACTGTGCGTCAGCTTATCTGGCCGCAGTCCAAGCCAACCTATGCAGGTTATTTGGCTTGGCGGGGCTTGATCCCTGAGGACGGTCTTACGCCAGCAGCAAAGGAGGGGCTCTCTGGGGATTTCGGCTTCTCCAACACGACCGGTTCACACATCCTTGGCTATCTCGTTCCTGGAGAACACAATGCGACAAGTGTTGGAGAGCGAATATATAATTGGGTTTGGTATCGCGTCGCTAACGACGAAACGCTGCGCAGCATCATGACCGACAAAGATGGGAAATATCGCGGTTTTTCGATGCCCGAAGGGAAGCTAAGCGAGCACTGGAAAGAGCACGTTTATAGAGAAGCAGACGAATTGTTGCCACGACCGTTTCGGGAGGCTGTCCGGTCAACGCATGAACCCTTTGGGCAAGCTATTCGTGATTTGACAGTGCCGAGCATGGTTGACGGTCGCGTTGTTCTGCTTGGCGATGCTGCCTTTATTCCCCGTCCACATACCGCTGCAAGTACGTCAAAAGCTGCAGCAAACGCCATCTCGCTGTATGACACACTAACCTCAGTACCGAACGACATCGACGAGGCACTTGCTCGCTGGGAACCACGCCAACTTTATCTGGGCAAAGTTCTTTATGAGCAAGGAACCAGAGCAGGTGACAGTCTTCTGTTTCGTCGTGATCTGAACGAGCGGGTCGGTTAAATTTCGTAAGCACTGTGATTGGGACAAATGCCTGCCGTCGTAGCCAGGTCGAACCGACATTTCTTTTGCAAACGAGGCGACAACCGTAGGAAATTTATAGGGCTGTCCGAGGCCGCTTTTGTTTCGTCGTGATAGCCCAGCTATTGCCGAGTGTCTTCGTTGGCATACGTTTATTACTCAAGACTGAACTCCTACGATGAAGTCGGGGGAACACGATGAGTGGCGTTGAGAAAAGTACTGCTTCAAATGTTGTTGTTTATGGCCGCGCTGGATCAACAGAAGGTTATGACATAAGAGACTTTTTGATGCGCTCTGTCGTGAAGTTTGATTGGATAGACATCGCGGATGAAGCTACATGCAATGCACATTTGCAATTGAGTGGCTTTGAAGACCTTAGGTTTCCAATAGTCGAGCTTCCAAAAGGCGAAAGGCTGTTTGCACCTAGCGTTAAAGAAGTTGCGGATCGGTTAGGGTGGGTTCGGAGGCCGAGATATAAAGAATACGATGTATCGATATATGGCGCTGGACCTGCCGGACTTAGCGCAGCCGTTTATGCAGCTTCAGAGGGCTTGCGGACAGTAATTATTGAAAGACACGCAGTCGGTGGGCAAGCCGGAACAAGTTCATTGATCGAAAACTACATGGGTTTTCCGGAAGGCATCCGAGGCGCTGATTTAGCAGAACTGGCGCGGCAACAAGCTGTGAAATTTGGCGCTGAAATTATTCTCATGGGCGAGGGCGTTGAAGCAAAATTTGCGAACAACCGCATCGCTGTTGAAATGGCAGACGGCAGTCAGATGATGGCAAAGTCGAATATCTGCGCAACAGGCGTCGAGTACCGCTCCTTGGGGGCGGAAAGGGAAAAGGATTTCCTCGGTCGCGGCGTTTATTATGGCGCCGGCGCTGCTGAAGCGCCATTTTGCCGGAAGAAAAGGGTTTATGTTGTTGGCGGCGGAAATTCTGCGGGTCAGGCGGCCATGCATCTTGCTGACTATGCTGCGAAAGTTACGCTACTCGTAAGAGGTGAAACGCTCTCTGCAACCATGTCCAGCTATCTTGCAGATAGGCTCAAAGAACGGCAGAACGTTGTTGTCGAAACCAATTCGCAAATCACGTCTTTTGATAGTGACGAAGAACTGAAACGGATAACAATTACCGATCGAAACAAGAACAATCCGCGCGAAGTTGAAACCGAGCGGGTATTCATTTGCATCGGTGGTGCGCCGAATACCGATTGGGCAAGGGATACAGACATCATCCGAGATAGCGCAGGCTACTTGGTAACAGGTCCTGATCTATTGGATTCTAGTGGTCAAATTCCCGACAACTGGCCTCTCAAGAGACAGCCATATTACCTCGAGACCAGCGTGCCTGGTTCATTCGCAATCGGCGATGTAAGACACGGCTCAATCAAGCGGGTTGCATCTGCGGTTGGCGAGGGCGCAATGGCAGTTTCATTTGTTCACCGGTTCCTGGAAGAGGCGCATTCAAGATAGACCGATGAACAAAGCGAGCGAGTATAAATTCGAGAAGTAATTCAAAGGCTTGGAAACTGCCGGCAGCAACTCAACCATTCCTTTGATTACTGTCGTCTCTTGACTGAGACTGAGAATGAGAGTGGTCAAGAGGCCGCAAATTGGCAAAGTTCCAGTCAACCGCATAAGCGATTGCATCTTCAAATGTTTGGCCTTCTCGTTCTCTAGCCACGCCAAGACCACCATTGTTGAAGTTTGGCACCTCCTTGCGATGATGGAATAACTAGCAGCCTTGAGACCATTATTAGAAACTCAGATGCTCATCGCAAACGATGTTACCTCTGGAAGACCTGAAGGCACATAGGCGTTCTCGTTTGGTGGGATTGTGAAAAATGGTTGCCGACTACAAACAGGTAATTTCTCGATACTAGAAACGAACTCAAGAGTTTAACTCAACACCAACCTTTAAAGGGTTCGGCAAAATGATGCGTCTTGACCACCCGATGTGGCGTAAACCCAGGCACCACCATGATTTGGAACACAAAAACGATCACGTTCATTGGGCTGAGTTGTTTTATGACCTAATTCATGTTGTTTCGATTTTCCTGCTTGGAAACTTCTTGACTAACAATCTTGATTTTTGGGGCTTCGTTATTTTTGTCGGCGTTTTCATCGCTTTGTGGTTTGCGTGGGGAGAATTGAGTATTTTCAATTCGATTTACGTTAGTACCGATCTCTGGCATCGCCTCTACATGCTGATGATGATCTGCACTGTGATGTTCATGGCTGCATCAATTCCGGCGATCGATGGAAAAGGCTGGACGTTTTTTGCACTCGGCTTTGCTGCAAACCGGCTGATCATTGCCACGTTGTATTTTCGATCACAGAAGAACAGTCTTGCCAATAAAACGTTGTCGTCAGAGCAGGCGCGAAACTTTTTGATTTTTGCGATCGTGTTTGCTGTTGCGGCCTTTTTGCCTAAACCTTTCGCTTATTGGTTCTTTGCTGCGGGCATGGTCGCAACTCAGGCTGTTTATATGATTCCGAAGATATCGGTTTTGCGGTTTGAGCGCTTTGCGCCGCGCATGGGGCACATGTCGGAGCGGTTCGCGTTGTTGACGCTTATTGTCCTAGGCGAAGGTTTCTTCAAACTCGTCGTCACCCTTTCTGAGAAGGGAATCTACAAAGTTTCATCTGATGTTTTGGTCAATTTTGTAATTGGCGGAGCTTCGATGTTTCTACTGTGTTGGCTCTACTTTGATACCGTTGGCGGCGCTAAACCGAAAGACAGAAAACCATCAACTTTAGTGATCTGGTGGCTTGCACACTTAGCATTGATGCTGTGCGGTGTAATGGTCGGTGTCGCACTTGCTGCCGAAGTCAAAATCGGTTTTTTGGAGAATTACCCTACCTCCTACGCAGCTCTAGGCTGTTTTGGACTTGCTGGATACATCGCCATGCTATGGGTCTTACAGCATGTCGTAGAAAGTCAAATCGTATCTGGTTTTGGTCGTTGGGATGTGCATCTAATCGGTATCTCTTTGGCAATGCTTTGTTTTTTCGTTGTTCCGTACGCTCCCTCCCTAGTTGCCAACTCGATATGGGGAGCCGCCCTTTTGTCACAAATCGTCCTGCCAGTCAGGCGTGCTTGGATCAATATATCGGACGAAAAAAACGGAACTTGATAACGCCGTTCGTATGCCTCAAAGCACTCGAAACCCTTAGCCATTAGGGACGTCTATTGGTTCGGTGCCTAATCCCGAAAGCCGAAGTTCACTGCGGCCAGTGCAAGCGTTTATATTGCGGACTTTAGACCTTCGTTGCATGCGCCCCTATGTCCGGATTGGTTCATTTCTCGACCAAGTGCCAGAATACATACACTGATGTCAGTCGGACTGCATTCCTGGATTTGCCGAGACATAAAGTTGAATCTGCTTGAAGCTGCATATCCCAAGCCAAATGCGACAAAACTGACTTTCTCGTTATATGAGAACTCGAATAGAATATCGGGTCGAAATGCCCGCGACCAAGGCAGCCTTTGATTACTGCTTTCTTGTCTTCAGCCTGCTCGGGTATGCGCTGTTCTTAGCAGAACTGCCTATGCTCTTTCTCTGCCGCATGAAGGGCGGCGGTGACGAGATAGGCAAATCCCAAAACGGCCGTTCGTGCAATATGCAGCATCGGTCTAATTGGGCTCGGAGCAGTCTTTCGCGGCTCCAAACACCAAGGTTCGCAATCGGCCGATTTTGACGCTTTAAAAATTCGGCAGACCGGAAAAAACGGCCCTAAGCCGACTTTTGCCGCTGTTGGCAGTAGACCCAATCAATGGCTGTTTTGCGTCCCAATTCGGACGTTAGAAGTATCCAGAACCGACTTGCAAAGCTGCCGTCTCTAGTACAGCGTGCAAAGTATTTCCCAAGGCGCAAAAGCGGCATTCGTTTTGTAGAGTTCGCTGTCAACTGAGAAGGCGGTGATGCCAGTCGGAGAAGGGACGGTGAGGTCAAGTCGCTGACTGTTCGTCCAGTGTATTAGTGCATGCGCATTTTAGTAAGCGGCTTCCCATTCTTCCTGTGTCGAGATCCCACGAGGTTTTTGCTACCTTGCGCCGGAGATTCTAAAACGAGTTGCGGTGGTAAATGGATGAAAAGCGCCAAGAAAGCACTGGCTTCGCTGGAAAATGATATCCAGCGCAAGGGGGTCGAGTTAGACTTCGTCGAATGGGGACAGATTTGCCAGCGCTGCAAGTATATTCATACACAAACTGGCGAAAAGATCCAGAACCAGGCACGCGTGGCGGATAGTTGGATCTACCTGTCGGATGGAATTGCGGCATCCGAACAGACCTGGCTGGATGGGACGACATCGATTGCGCGTTTCTTTGAACCGGGCGATATCTGCGCCAACTTCACCAGTGTCTGGACGCGCAACATTGCATCAGATGATCTTGTCGCCATGACGGATGTGGCCGATCTTGCCATTCCCGACGATGTTTTTAAGCGCGAGTATCTAGGCGGAGGATTTTTTGGCACTTAACTCCGGAATAAGTCGATGGATACGCATCTTTTCGACAAAGAACTCATTTGCGCAAAGACGTCCGGTCGGACCGAGGTCCGGTATCAGTTTCTTGAACAATATCACCTGAAGGTTATCTCATCCGTGCCGCAGAAGGATATCGCCCGGTTTCTTGGCATTACGCCTCAGGGACTTTCGCGTTTCCTGCGAATGAGAAAATCCGGAACCGGTTAACCCAGGTTCATCGACGACAGGATTTCTGCGATAGAAATAAACGGTTTTCGCCCTCAGGGGCAATTGACCGGAGAGATGAAATTCATGACGATCCTGCAAATGCCAGCCGCACGGGACTATGGTTGGGCGCTCAAGCCTGTCTCCTCTTCCCATTTTAACATTCATCAGAAGGGCAACGGTCAGTTCTGTGTTGTATTAAATCATGCCTTGCTACGCGGTGTTTCAGCAGAAATGCTCCAATGGTGGTTTTTGAACTTCACACGCCTGCAAGTGCTTCTGAAGGATGTTCCCGGATACGAATTGCAACAAGTTCCAGGCTATTGGCTTTGGCATCCGGTTGACCATCTCAGTGCCGAACTCTCGGGCAACCTTGGGCCCGGCGGCGTTGCCAAGGAAGGATGTTCCATTCACATTCGCGAAGCCATGCAATATGACCGCTTTGGTTGGAAGTACCCGGTCGACACCAAAGTGAAGGTGTATTACGTGGGCCCTGATGGCTGGGCCATGGGCAAAGCGATACCGCTGGTCGGTCCGGTTATGATGTTGCGTATCCACTTCAAGGATGTTTTTGAGGACGGGCAGCATGTCGGCGTGCACTACCTCTACGAAGTCGTGAT
>CALFRH010000202.1 GCA_937919225.1 uncultured Parvularcula sp. | reverse complement strand
GTGTCCAAATGGTTTCGTGTCCCTATGATATCGTTAAGGGACGCCAAGATGTTACGATAGTTGGGCGTCCGTTAGGGTGAAGAGGTGGTCATGTTCAAGATTTCGCCGGAGGGCATAGCCCTCATCAAACGGTTTGAGGGCCTGCGGCTGGAAGCCTATTATGACGATGTGGGCGTCCTTACCATCGGCTGGGGCCACACGGGGCGCGATGTTTTTGAAGGCCAGGTGATCACCGAGGCGGAGGCGGAGGCCCTCCTTGCCAAGGATTTACAACGGTTTGAGAGCGGCGTGAACGGCGCCGTGAAGGTGCGCATCACCCAGTCCATGTTCGATGCCCTTGTCTCCTTCTCCTACAATGTAGGCGTCAGCGCGATGAAGGGGTCCACCGCCCTTAAGCGTTTGAATAAAGGCGATTATGAGGGCGCGGCGGAGGCTCTCACCTGGTGGAATAAGGGTCGGGTGAACGGCGAGCTAGTGGTCCTGCGGGGACTGTCCATCCGCCGGTCGGCAGAGGCGGCCCTTTTCTTAAGGGATCTTGACCAAGTCGACGCTGAAAATGACGACGCTCGGTCCCTTGCTGGTGTCGAGGTGAAAGAGAACCCGCCTCGGCGGAACAACCCCATTACAACCCGTACCACCGGCGGGGCCGCCACCTCCGGCGCCGCGGGCGCGGGCGCGGCTGGCGCGGTCCTCATGGACGATGAAGAGGGCGGCGAAAGCGGCAATGACGGCGACGATGATACCGCCGATATGCCCGCTGAGACGGACGAACCAACTGCTGATACCCCCACCGACCCGACACCGACAGAGGATGACGCCCCAGCAGAGGAACCGACCGAGCAGCCAGAGCCTGTCGAGGATGCTGCCGACGACGCCCCCACTGCTGACGCGGTCACCGAGGTCCCCGCCGACACGGCCCCTGACGAGCCGGATAAGCAAGACTATACCGACGCCATTGTGGTGGCCTTGGGTGTCCTCGCCGTGCTCGCGGCCATTTACGTGATCGCGGCGCGCATCGACGACTGGTTTAAGTATCGGCGGTAAACAGGGCAGCCTCATCCTCAGGGTTGATTGGGAAGGGACCCAATCAACGAATCCAAAGGCGTCGTCTCGAAGGACTGAGGCGGGAAGCCGGTCCTAAACCGTCGTCGCCACCCATTCGGGATCGTCCTGCACCTCGCGCTCGAAGGTGAGAAAATCATAATAGCCGCACCGCTTTTGGGTGGGAAACTCGCGGCAAATGGCCGGGCGCGCCTCATAGATGGTGCAGTTCCGCGTCTCTGAATCCACAAATCGGCAAATCGTGCCGAAATGCTCGTCATCCTTATGCCGCAGGACCCGCGGGGTTTCCTTGTCCCCCCGCTTGGTGAAACGCCGCTTCGCCTCTTTCAGCGTTAAGTCAAAATGATCCGCCAGGCGCTCAACATCTTCATCCGTTGTCGGAATATGCGCGTAAGAGCAGCAATAGGCCGGACAATCGATGCAGTCATATTTCTTCTTGTCCTTCTTGCGGGCGGACTTCTTTTGCGGCATCTCGTGAGCTTTCTTGCGAACCCCGGCTTTTGCCGCCTCTCGCTCGCGCTTTCAAGGTGTTCCCGATGATCCCACGCTATGCACGCCCCGACATGTCCGCCCTTTGGACCCAAGAGACCAAGTACAAGATCTGGTTCGAGATTGAAGCCCACGCAGCCACCCAAATGGCCAAGCTCGGCATTGTCCCTGAAGAGGCCGCAAAGACCATCTGGGAAAAGGGGAAGGATGCCGCCTTTGACCCCGATCGGATTGATGAAATTGAGCGCACGACAAAGCATGACGTCATCGCCTTCCTAACCCATTTGGCCGAACTCATCGGGCCCGAAGCCAGGTTCGTGCACCAGGGGCTGACCTCATCCGATATTCTCGACACGTGCCTTTCGGTGCAGCTGACCCGGGCCACCGATATCCTCCTTGAGGGGATGGACCGGGTCCTCGCCGCACTGAAGACCCGCGCTGAGGAGCATAAATTCACCCCCACCGTCGGCCGTAGCCATGGCATCCATGCCGAGCCCATTACCTTTGGTGTTAAGCTTGCGGGCTATTACGCCGAGTTCGCCCGCGGTAAAAAACGCCTTGAGGCGGCGCGCGAGGAAATCGCCGTATGCGCCCTTTCGGGGGCCGTCGGCACCTTCGCCAATGTGGACCCGTCAGTAGAGGAATATGTGGGGGAGCAGATGGGCTTAACACCCGAACCTGTCTCCACACAGGTGATTCCGCGGGACCGTCACGCGGCCTACTTTGCCGCCCTCGGCGTTGTTGCCTCCTCTGTTGAACGTCTCGCCACAGAGATCCGGCACCTGCAACGAACCGAAGTGCGGGAGGCAGAGGAATTCTTCGCCAAGGGGCAAAAGGGCTCATCCGCCATGCCCCATAAGCGCAACCCGGTGTTGACGGAGAACCTCACGGGCCTTGCCCGCCTTGTGCGTATGGCGGTGGTGCCCGCGATGGAGAATGTCACCCTGTGGCATGAGCGGGACATCTCCCACTCCTCCGTCGAACGGGGCATTGCACCGGACACGACTATTCACCTTGACTTTGCGCTCCACCGCCTTGCTGGTGTTGTTGAAAAACTCACCGTGTACGAAGATGCGATGCAGGAGAACCTCGATAAGCTCGGTGGCCTTGTGAATTCTCAGCGCGTGCTCCTGGCCCTCACCCAGGCGGGCGTCAGCCGTGAAGATTCATACGTCTACGTGCAACGCAACGCCATGAAGGTCTGGGCCGAACGCAAGCCCTTGCTCGAATTTCTCCTCACCGACAAAGACGTCACCGCCGCTCTGTCAGAGGAACAACTCCGTGAGCTGTTCGATATGGGCTACCACACAAAGCACGTAGAGACGATTTTTAAGAGGGTGTTTGGGTAGGAAAGACCAGAGGATCGTCACCCCGGTAAGGCTGAGACCGCCAAAGCGGTCGAACGCCGCACACCGGGGTCCATCAATGGGTCCATTCAGCTGGGTTATCTGTGTAAACTGGAGATGGGCCCCGGGGCAGAGCCCGGGGCGACGGGAACTCTCTTCTTACGGAAGGCTGATGATTTTATCCCACCCGCCACCGCGCGACCAACGTCGCCAATAGCGCCAACGCGCCCGGTAAAGCCTGTATAAAGAGGATTCTCTCACTCGCTGTCACCGCCCCGACAACCCCGGCGAAGACCACTGCCGCCAAGAAGAAAATCGCCACATCTTTCTTGGAGGCGATGACGGCCCAAAGCAATCCGGCGGCCAAAATCCCATTATAGGCCCCCTGGTTCAGCGCCAACACCGCGGTGATCTCCGCTTGCTCCGGGGAATATCCACTAATCTCCATCCCCGTCGGGGTGGTCCACAGGATGGACTCGAGTACCAAAAACCCAATGTGCAACAGGGCAACGATTGCGGTGAGGATGAGCGAGATGAGTTTCATGAGGGGAGTGTGCACCATGACTGCTAAACAGTCCAGAACAGTGAACCGTCCTCCCCATCCGCCCCCCGCGGCTTGACCGCGGGGCCCATCACCGACTCTTTCAAGCAGCCCAACCCTCCGTAAACGTCACGTCCTGGAGCTGGATCCCGCGGTCGCGCTTCGCTTGCCGCGGGAGGGCGATACTTAATCCAATCGATCTTTTTGCTTACCACCATCGCGTAAGAAATAACCGCAATGCCGGCAGTTTGGCCCTGGCCGCATATAGACTCCCTGGCGATAGGCTAAACTGAAAAGCAAGTCCCAACCAATGCAGACAAACAAGACTACGTTTGACTTTCCACATGAAGGGCACGATGCCCAGGACTTTAGTTTGGATGCTAGACGAAGAGCGAAAGGTACAACCAAAATCAAGTTGACCGCTAAAGCCACATAGCCAACCCAAATTCTCTCCTCACCAACCAAATTCAGCAATAAAACGGCGGGGCCAGCCCCCACCAGCATCACGAAACCCACAAGCCCAAAAAGACCCAGAGATGCCCACCAAGCTTTCGCGAAGGGGGACACTGCCCCCTACTCCGCTGGCACATAAAGCTTCTGGCCGCCGTCCTTATATTTCTCACTCATCTCGTCCATGCCCTTTTGACGTTCCTCTTCGGACATGGCTTCCAGCGAGGCCTTTTCATTGTCCGATAGGCCATCGGCATAGTCGCGGACATCTTGCGTAATTTTCATGGAGCAGAATTTTGGTCCGCACATGGAACAGAAGTGCGCCGTTTTATGCGCCTCCTTCGGCAAGGTTTCATCGTGGAAGTCGCGCGCGGTTTCAGGGTCGAGGCCGAGGTTGAACTGATCCTCCCACCGGAATTCGAACCGGGCACGGGAAAGCGCATCGTCCCGCAGGTGGGCCGCGGGGTGACCCTTGGCCAGATCCGCTGCATGGGCCGCCAGCTTGTAGGTGATCACCCCGGCCTTAACGTCGTCACGATTGGGCAGACCCAAATGTTCCTTAGGCGTTACATAGCAGAGCATAGCCGTGCCAAACCAACCGATCATCGCCGCACCAATGCCCGAAGTGATATGATCATAGCCCGGCGCAATATCGGTGGTAAGGGGCCCAAGCGTATAGAATGGAGCCTCACCGCAAGTTTTGAGCTGCTTGTCCATATTGGCTTTAATCTTATGCATCGCTACGTGCCCGGGCCCCTCGATCATCACCTGAACGCCATGCTTCCACGCGATTTTCGTCAGTTCCCCAAGGGTTTCGAGTTCCGCAAACTGCGCCCGGTCATTGGCGTCTGCCCCCGAGCCTGGACGTAAGCCATCCCCTAGAGAGAAGGTGACGTCATACGCCCGCATGATCTCGCAGATCTCTTCGAACCGCGTGTAAAGGAAGCTCTCCTTATGGTGCGCAAGGCACCATTTTGCCATGATGGACCCACCGCGGGAGACGATGCCCGTCACCCGATCCGCTGTTAGATGAATGAAGGGCAGACGCACCCCGGCGTGCACGGTGAAATACCTGTTCCCAGGCCAATAAATCCGTCAATGTGGAGATGATGCCAGC
>CALFRH010000201.1 GCA_937919225.1 uncultured Parvularcula sp. | reverse complement strand
TGACGTACGAACGATATGGCGGCCCCGAAGTCGTGCAAATCACAGAAGTTGAAGCGCCAACCGCTTGTGTAGGAGAAGTCTTGGTTCGCGTGCATGCGAGCGGCGTCAATACAGGTGACTGGCGTATCCGGGCGGCGGCGTTTCCGGGCATTCTCGCGATCCCCGGTCGACTGATGTTTGGGATCCTGCGGCCTCGCAACCAGCGTCTTGGCACCGAGTTCGCTGGCATTGTCGAAAGTGTTGGTCCCTCCGCATCGCGCTTCTCGGAGGGCGATCGGGTCTTTGGTATGTTCCCGGCAGGTGGCGCATCGGCGGATTACATCTCGGTGGAGGAGATTGGGGCAATTGCTGCGAGACCGGGTCTACTGAGCGTCGAAGAGGCCGCAGCTATGCCGTTTGGCGGGCTTTGCGCTTTGGTGTTCCTTGGCGAATTCGCTGATGTATCGCCGGACAAAAAGGTGCTGATCGTCGGCGCGTCAGGCGGTGTCGGGGTTTATGCAGTGCAAATCGCAAAGGCGCTTGGCGCTCATGTGACAGCTGTAGCAGGCCCAGATAGTCAAAACCTCATAAGCGAATTGGGTGCGGATTGCGTCGTGAACTATCGCGAGACAGATATTGACCAGTTAGGCGCACAGTTCGACGTGGTTTTCGACGCTTATGGTTCGGTGTCACCAAGTGCCTCACGCCAGCTTCTTCGCAACGGTGGTTTGTTTTTGCCGCTCAATTACGGGCTAAGGGAGATCGGTGCGGCTTTGCTGAACAGATTTCGGGATGGGAAAATTCGGCTCGCCGTCAATGAGGATCGGTTGGAGGATATGGTACATCTCGGCGAGATGGTCGAAGAAGGCACACTCCGTCCCGTTGTGCACAAAGTGTTCCCATTCAAAGACGCAGCGCGCGCTCACGCGCAGGTCGAGACCCGACACAAGAGAGGTGCAGTTGTGCTGTCTTTGGTTGACGCGAAAACCTAGTCAGCGATGTCTGCTAAATTCTCTGCGGCTCACCGTGCAGATGCTTGACCTCGGACCAGCCATGTCATACGTGATGTTGTGCCAAGCGAGCATTGTGTAGTGGTAAGACCTTAGCCTTCCAATCTAGTGCGTACAATTTCACAGAACTTCATCAGGCTTCTTACTCTTTATTTTCGTTGACTTTTATCTTGCACTATATTGCATGGAGTAGCATCTAATATCATGCCATTACCGACAAAAAACCGACAAAATGCCAAAGCTCACAGAAACCTTCGCTCGCAAAGTTTCGCAGACAAAATCCGGTACCGACAAGCACTGGGACAGCGAGGTAAAGGGCCTCGTTCTCTTCGTGGGTAAGAAGTCCAAGACCTGGTACTATCAGAAAGACGTTGGAGGTCAGACACGCCGGACCTTGATTGGCAGATATCCTGTGATCTCAGCGGAGGCAGCTCGGCAGACAGCCCTTGGCTTTGCGCTCGAATGGGGCAGGGGTGCTGGCAAAGTTATTCAGCTTGGAGCACCTACGCTAGGCGTGGCAATGGATGCGTATCTTGCGAGGCCGAAGCTCAGGTCCGAAACACACAAGACAACGGTTCGCCAGCAAGTGCAGTTGCACTTGAAGGACTGGCTGCGATTGCCTCTGGACGAGATCACCAAAACGATGGTGGTCCGGCGGCATCAAGACATGGCCAAAACGCCTTCCGGCGCCAACCATATGTTGAAGACCTTCAGAGCCATCTACAACCATGCGCGCCGCACCCATGATCTCCCGGAATGTCCAACCATGGCGATCGAATGGTTCGAGGAGGAGCCTGACGGACGGATCATTGAGGACCTTAGAGACTGGCGGCAGACAATCGACGGCTTGGAAAACCCGATCCATCAGGCGCTCTACGAGCTATTGCTGTTCACGGGAGTAAGAAAAACCGAGGCCTTTACACTTGAATGGTCGAACATACACGAGGATCGCATCCACTTACCAATGACCAAAAATGGGCGCAGCTTCGACCTCCCCATTCTTCAGTTGCACCATGAGATACTTGCCCCGCTGCGTGGCCTCAGCCGCCAGTGGGTGTTTCCGTCGCCCAAGTCCCAAAAGGGCCACATCACCGGGCCACCGCGCCTGAAATACAATCCGCACATGCATCGCCGGACGTTTGCGACGGTCGCCATGGAGGCGGGAGTTCTAGAAGAGGTGGTCGGGCGACTGTTAAACCACACACCGCTCTCGATCACGGGTCAGCGCTATGCGCGCCCGTCCCTTGATGCGCTCAGACCCTCCATGGATACCGTGTGTCAGGAGTTGATGAAGAGAACGCGCGCTTAGATCGGAATACTGGGCATGCTGGCCCACAATACTCTGCTTGATTCCCGTTGCGGGTCAGATGGGGCCTCAAGTCGCAAAAGTCGCAAAAGTCGCAGAGTTGGCAACCTATCGGGCGAATGCTGAAAATGTTTTGCTCACGGTGTGCTCAACCTCCAAAAGCCTCGCCTGCAAATAAGCTTGCGGTGACCCTAGCGTTCCTAGGAAAATCCCTTAAGAAATTGAAAATAAGTAATAATGTAATTCACGCACGCTTCGTTTTTGGGTATCGGCTAGCGCGAAGTAGCGATCACGGCATACGAATAATCAATACCTGATGATGTTGTGAGGCAGACATGACCAAGAGCAGTGATGAGCGTCTTCTGACGCAGACTGAAGTTGAGGCTCAGTTTGGCATACCCAAGCGTTTCCTAGAAGTTGCAGCCATGAAGCGCGAAGGACCACCAATTGTGCGGTTGGGGCGGTCGGTCCGCTACCGTCAATCCGATTTGCGGGAATGGATTTCGGCGCAGGTTGAGGGCCAAAACTCATGAGCACGATGGCACAAAATCACAGCTTGGAAACTCGAGTACCGAAACCGTTGATCCAAGCATTGGCACCTTCACAGCCAATCAATCTTGATCATCTCGGTCCCTTGGCCGCCTCAGTGAGGGCGATCGCATCGGTAACCCAGGCCCCGGAGGCCATTGCCATGCAAAGCGTTCTGGCTGCGGCGTCGCTCTCAGTCCAACATCTGGTCAATGTTTCAACCTTGTTTGGATCATCCCCAACGAGCTTGTTTTTGCTGACGGTCGGTGCATCCGGCGAGCGAAAGTCGTCTTGTGATGGTCTGGCACTGGCTGGTCCAAAGCGATTTGAGAAAGCGAAGAAGAATGCCGCAAAACAATCGATGGATCGGAAGGTAACTTCGTCCGCGGAGTTTGACGTGATTGAAGGGCCGGCGGGCCTAGCGGTGGACCAGCGAGCCGGAGACGGCAATCTCTATCAGAAAGTAATCTTCGGCGATGTGACGATTGAAGGTCTCGTCAAAGCTCTAGAAACAAATCAGCCGTCTGTTGGCTTCTTCACAGATGAGGGCGGGCAGTTCTTCGGTGGGCATTCTATGAAATCCCAGAACTCCCTTGGATCGGCCGCTCGGTTATCAAA
>CALFRH010000200.1 GCA_937919225.1 uncultured Parvularcula sp. | reverse complement strand
ATGTGTCGGAACTCAATCCGCGGTTCAATGAAGAAATCGATGAAGATTCATTCAAGGATCTCGCTGAAACAATCGTAGCCCGTGGCCTTATGCAGACCGTTTGCGGTCTTATTGATGACAAAGGGAAGGTTGGAATTGTTGCCGGGCGCCGTCGTTGGCACGCGCTGCAACTGGCTGTGAAAGAACGCCCGGATCTGGAAACGATCGAGGTACGCGTGACTGACGACCTCGAAACTGCTCTTGCATGGGCATTGCTTGAAAACACAGCACGCGAAGAAATGGATGTTGTCGACGAGATAAGACACTACGGCAGTTCACTTCAAACCGGCCTATCGATTTCCCAAGTCGCGAAAGCGTACTGCGTGACCGAAGCGCATGTGCGCCGCCGCGCCGCCCTGGCAAAATTGCCGGGGCTCGTACTTGATGCAGTCAAGGCAGGTGACCTCAGCCTCAGCGATGCCCAGGCTTTCACGGTCAGTGATGACGAGGCAAAGCAGTTGGAAGTTTTGGAAGCGATCTCGGAGGGGGGCTATTGGCATGCACACCACATCAAACAAGCGCTTACTGAAGAAAAGCCACGCACCACATGCCGGATGGCGCAGTACGTGGGAGTGAACGCATACAAAAACGCTGGCGGCACAATAGACACGAACTTGTTTGATGATGAGGCCGTCATCTACGACGCGTCGAAACTCGACGAGTTGTTCAGTGCGAAACTGATGAAAGCTGCAAAAGCGTTTCAGAAAAAGGAAAAGTGGGCGTGGGTCGATATCAGCGATGCGTCTCACATCATGCCCTATCAGCTGACCGACGACGGTGAGTTGGCACTGATACGACCAATACCTGGTGAGCTGACTGACGACCAGCAGGCACGATACGTTGAGCTCGATGAAGAACCATACTGGAACATGGAGAGCGAGAAGCGTAAAGAAAAGCAGGCGTTGGATGATATTTTGGTCGGCGAATACTCAGACGAACAACACGCGATGGCAGGAGCGGTCCTATATGTCGCCAACAACGGCACAGTGCGTGAAATCGTCGGCCTGGTGAAGGCAGAAGATCGCAACAAAGCGGTTGAAGCTGGTTTTCTAAAGTCAGACGAAGCCAAAGCAGCAGATGAAGCTGCAGACGCAGCCGAGAAAAAAGCAAACAAGCCCGCCTTCGCTGCAGCCTTTATCGAAGACATGACCGCAATCCGTTTGGCCGCGTTCCAGACGGCGCTGCTGCGGAAACCGGAACTGGTCTTGGACCTTTTAGCTTTTGGGCTGTCGCGTGGTTCGCATTGGGGCAACGAGACTATGGCAGTGCGTTTCGACATGGAGCGTAACATGCCTAAAAACGATGATGACGCATTCAGACTTTGCCCTGATCTTGGAGGAGATATGCCCGATGGTGAAGATGATGAGGACGATTGGGATGCCGAAGAGGCACCAATTGTCGAGGCGTTTGAGGCGTTCCTCGCTCAAGGAAAGAAGGCCCGCAATGTAGAAATCACGGAGTCGTTTGCTCGCGCGTTCAAAACGCAAGAAGCCGATATGATGACCCTCATCGCCGAGAAGGCTGGTGTCAGCATCCGTGAAATCTGGGCGCCAACAGCCGCAAATTGCTTCAAGCGCATGAAGGCGGCGCAGCTAGATACCCTGTTCTTGCAATTGCTTGAACGCGAGGCAGACAGCGCAGAGTTCCGAACTTTCAAGAAACTGAAAAAGGGCGAGAAGGATCAGAAGATGCACGCGCTGTTTCATGATGCAGACGTGCAGGCGATCTACAAGGTCACATCGACCCAGATGGCGCGCATCAATGAATGGACCCCAGCTTGCTTCTAGCATTCGGGCGGGGGCGCAGCTGCGCCCCCTGCCCTATGCGAGGCGTTCGCCACATACCAAATACTAGGAGCGCCGAACGCTTAAACATCACCTTATCGAACTTCCTACGACGAGTGTTGAGGACGGTTTTGCACGCGTGCAAAAAGTTAACCTCGGGCGTGCTTGGCAGTTCGAACTGGCTAGTTTTTTGGCTGGTATGGCCCTAAATGTGCGCTGAAAACTGGTAGGCGTACAATATATGTACAAAATTCCCAAAACCGTGCTATTAACTCTTGGAATCGATTCCGCCAGAGAATCGAGTGAGAGCGGTGATATGAGCGGTAGCATAGAACAATTCCTTCAAGAGCTCGAGCGAGGCCTTGGTCGGACAATGGTCTCGGTCAATAAGGAGCTGACGTTGCGAGACAGGATCAAGCGGTCTTGGTCCATGCGCCAATGCGCTCGATTCCTAGACATCAGTCATCAGCACCTGACCAAGTTTGCCAAGGATAATGACGATTTTCCTGCAGGCAAACATGTTGGTCGTGAGCGCGTATTCACGCTGTCAGAGTTGATGCACATCCGCGCGCTCATGGCCGCATCCGCGAAGCGCCCTGATCACTTCCTTGCATGGCGCAAGCCTGGGGATACTCTGCCTGTCATTTCTTTTGCGAGCCAAAAAGGTGGTACAGCCAAGTCGTTGAGTGCAGCACACTTCGCACAGTATCTCAGCTTGCATTACGGCATGCGCGTGGGTGTCATGGATGCGGATCCCCAGAGCACAATCACACTCTACTTCGTAGGTGGTGACGAAATGCCGACTCTACCCAATGACGAAACCCCGACGATGGTAGATTTTGCGGGTTTGTTCCAAACCGACGAAGAATCGCCCTACACCGACTATGATGCATCAACCCTCGATAGCTTCTTTAAGAAGACATCTTGGCCGGGCGTGCGCCTCGTTCCAGCACATGGGGAGACATCGGAAGGAGAGATCCAGATCGCACGGCTGTTGCGTGCCGGTACGCCCGAGAAACGATTCTATCGTTTCTTGCGCGACTCCATAGAGCGTTGGAAGGAAGGCCATCAGCCTCAAACCCGCCCGGACGAACTGGTGCACGATGGTCGGGTCGACAGGTCCAAGCTTGATGCGGCGCTCAATGAGACACTCGATTGCATCATTATTGATTATCAGCCTGCGCTCACGCTCTTCCAGCTCAATAATGTAATGGCATCGACGTCGCTTATCATCCCGCAAACTATGAAGGGTTTTGACATTGCAACTCTTTCGACCTTCGTCACAGGGTTGCTCACAATGTTACGCCACATCTTTGCGACCGACCGGATCGATATGGGTGGGGCTGCTCATATGTTGCTGCCGACCATCGTTCAACGAACTAACGAACAGGACCTGGCGCAAGTTGGGAACCTTCTCGAGAATTGTCCTGACGAAGTGCTGCCGGTATTCTACCTGAGATCTGACTCTATCTCGAACGCGTCCGATGTGTATCAGTCAGTCTACGAGTATGACCCTGATACTCCCGGTAAGCGGAAGGGCATCAATCGCTTCATCGAAAACGCAGACGCCGTTAATGATGCCATTGTCGCACGCCTCTGGCCAGGCTTGGAGCGCGGTTATGCGGATGAGTGGATGAAGAGTTTCTATGACTTTGAGGAGGAAGCTTGATGAAGAGAACTTTGAGCAGCTCCGTTCTCAAGAAAAAGGCTGTGGCAGCAGAAGATGACGCTGCGAATGGCACCGCTGAAGATCTTGTGGAACACGAGCAAGAGGCTCTCTCTGATACACCTAGCGGCTTGAAGCCGCGACTAGGTGGCTCGGGCAGCGCATGGAAAGCTGGTGCGCTTTCGGATGCGGGGCAAGTTCTACAAGCCGAACGTGCTCAGGTCGTTGACCGGATACTATCAGGGAGGCACGAACTTCGAATTGATCCGGCACAGATTGTCGATGTAGTGGGTACTGATCGGCGTGACGATTGGCGTGATCAGGAGGCCTTTGAGAAGTTAAAAGACAGCATAGCGAGGAATGGCCAGGATACGCCAATACATGTCTGGCCAGCTGACCCGAACTGGCGTCCTGATGAGCGTCAGCCTGAAAACGTCGAGGGCGTATCCTTTCAATTGATTGTTGGACGGCGTCGTCATGCCATACTTGAGGCACTTGGCCAGCCGGTCCGAGCGTTGCTCGTACCTCAATCGCAGCGCGGTTCTGATGAAGAGCAGTTCGAGATGCTCTTCATGCGCTTTCGGGAGAACGAAGAGCGTGAAAACCTCAGCGCCTTCGAGCGGCTAGTCTCTATCGGCGAAATGTTTGAACGGCTCCAAGAAGCAAAGATGGACGGAAAGCTGTCCGCCACAGAGTTCGCGAAACGCGTGGGAGTTCACAATAGTGCTGTTTCCAGAGGGCGTGCAGTTTTCGCGGCCAAAGATGAGATTTTGCACGCGTGCAAAAATGTTTATGAACTCAGTCACCGCGACCTCGAGCAGGTCCTAATGGACCTGTCTGGCAAGGCTCCTAAGCTAGCAAAGAAGATGCCGAAGACGACCAAGAAGCTCACTGTTCGACGCAAGATCGGTGCAAAAAGTCTGAGCCTAGTGGGGCAGGGGGGTCGTCTTTCTGTGGCCGCGACAGGGCTTACACTGACTGAAGATGTCCTCAACGGATTGGGTGATGTCATCGCTGAGTATTTAGAGAAACACGGATCGAAGTAAGAGGCAGGAGCCGCGGAGACGGCGTTCTTCGATCTCAACAGAGGCAAGAAACAGGATCACACATGCAATGATTTAACGGCAAAAGAAAAGCCCTCCACCGTGCGGTAAGAGATCCTATCTAGCTGTGTTGCAGCTTTTAGATATCACTTCTCTCTAATCTTTGTCAACGAAACACCGGTTTGGTGAACGGATTTCTTTTGTCTTCTTTTGAGCAGAGGAGGCGAGAAACATCTCATGAAACATACAGGTTGGCGCAAGCCAACACCGGGCCTTGTGGTTGCTGAACAGCACGCACGAGCCGGTGAACGGCTTTTTGTACCCAAATCCCAGGCGATTGTTGCCACCAAGAAGGTGGCGGCCGCGATCGGGCTTAAATCGCAGGATCTCCTGCTTTTGGACACTTTTGGGGCTGTGACACAGCCGCAGGATTGGGAGCAGGGCAGGCGGCCCATTGTCTGGGCCTCCAACAACTTTCTTATGGAGCAAACAGGGTTCTCCCTGGCAACGCTCAGGCGGCACGTCAGGCGTCTCTGTGAAGCCGGTCTGATCTGGATGAAGGACAGCCCCAACGGCAAGCGCTATGGCATCCGAGACGACGATGGCTACATCCTAGACGCTTATGGCTTCGATCTCGCGCCTCTGGCGGCCCGCGCGGCAGAGTTTGAAGCCCTGCATGCGCAGATCAAGGAGGAGCGCCAGTACTGCAAGGCCCTCCGCAATACGATCACCGTAACGCGCAGGACAATTCGCGCGAAGATCGAAAAAGCCGTGGAGAGCCGTTTGCGGGGCCCTTGGCGCGATCTGCAGGATGAGTTCGCCATGTTGCTTGAGCGGCTTCCCAAGCGCTCTACG
>CALFRH010000199.1 GCA_937919225.1 uncultured Parvularcula sp. | reverse complement strand
GACGTCATACCGGTTTTGCGAGTGGCTACCGCCCGCAATTCTTCTTCGGCGTCACCGACGTCACCGGCGTCGTCAATGTCGATGATGGCAGCACGATCCATCCCGGTGATCAGGCCGAAATCAGCTTCACGCTGAACAAGCCGATCGGGATTGAAAAAGGTGTCCGTTTTGCCATTCGCGAAGGTGGTAAAACGGTTGGCGCCGGCCTCGTCACCGAGGTCGCCGCTTGAAACTATTCGCCTGCGAGCCTCGCAGATTGCTCGGCTCGCAGGCACCATCTCGACGCATCAGCGTAGATGGAGAAAGAGAGTTTTTCGCGATCGCTGAGATATGCAACCCCGGCTGCCTTTTATGCTCAGTACTAAGAATAAGGAAGTTACTGGCGAGTTTGTTTGACCTTGCGCGAGTTCACCGATGCCTCAAAAACTGAGCCTTCGCTAGAACTGGAAAACGTAAGCGACCGTAAATTGATCGACGTCTACTTCTTCTTCTCCCCCCATTATAATCATGGGCGTCGCATCGGAACCACTCACATCAAAGTCTTCGAAGTCGACTTCAGCATTATAATATGTGTAGTCAAAGCGAACACCGTGCCGGTCGGTGAAGAAATAGTTCAGCCCCAGTCCGGCTGCAAAACCATCTGCATCAACATCAACGTTTACATCAAAGTCATCGGCTTCTGAGTCGATCGAAGAGAACTGATATCCAATTCGAAGGAAAACGTTTGAGCCCTTAACATCAAACGGATACTGACCGACCGCGAACAAACCACCGGCGAAATCTGCAGAAGCCTCTGAAGCAACCGGCACAAACGCGCCGTCAAATTCATCACCAATATCCAATTCACCATCAGAGATACCAAAGCCGATATCACCCTCGACCGCAAAATAGTCCGTAAATGAATAATTGTATCGGGCTGTGATGAGGCCCAGGTCTGCGTCATCGACGGTTGCAAATGTGTACCCGATACTAACTTTTGAATTCTGCTCCTGCGCATCGGCGGCACCTACAATACTGACGCCAAGAATGCTGGAGAGCCCCGCTAACAAAAGGGAAGAAACGCGATAATTCATAGCTTTGACTCCGCAATGCTGATATTGTTTCAAGTTTTATTTATCACCAATGAAAAACTAACTTATTTTATTATTTTCGATTTTCTGGCGATCTAAATATACAATCAATATCCGAATTCCTATAGACATTTCTATAAAATGAAACGCGCACTTAGTGTGCGCTTCATATATATTAAATGGGCCGCCAGACGCGCACCATATGTCAATTACAGCACCAATACTTTATGTCGAAACCAAGTTATAGTAATTTTATATGTTTGTCGGATGCGAACGGTTCAAGTTGGGGACGCCCAATGGTCCTGGCCTGCCTGATCTGACTGACCCAACCGTAATGTTAAGATCGACGGTTGGTTTGCAGAGGCGCAAAGAGCCCGCGATTGACCCTCAACACTTGGTTCCAACATGCACTTCGCGATGCAAAAACGTTGTGAGTTGGATTGGATCTGGTCGTTTCGGCCAAAATGCACTTGACATATTTGGGCATATACCCAATTTGGGTATTCACCCAACTTCCCGAGATATGCACATGCTTACAAATTGGCTCGCCCCACTCATTTCAGACTGGCCACCTTCAATCCAATACGTCGTGTTTGGAGGGTTTCTCGCCGTACTCATCATGATCCGCTACACCCTGTTCACGGCGATCGGCTTTGTTGTCGGGATCATAACGAACAGATTAGCGCCGTACCGACGGCTTCAAAAGAGTCCGTTTACGAGGGCTCAAGTAAAGCGTGAAATCGCTCACTCCTTGGTGACTGTTTCCGTCTTCACTTTAGTGGTTGGCGCAATCGTTTTAATGACACGAGCGGGCTGGACGAAGATCTACATGGATCCGGGCGACTTCGGACTGATATGGTTTTGGATCCAGATTCCTTTGGTGCTACTTATTCAGGACTGGTATTTCTACTGGATGCATCGCATCTCGCATAAGCCTGGCATTTACGAACGCGTACATAAAACTCATCACCTTTCGACGAACCCCAGTGCATTTGCAGCATTCGCTTTTCACCCAATCGAGGCATTTTTGGAGATTGCGATCTTTCTGGTCCTGGTTCTTATTCTGCCTTTATCAGTGCAAGCGCTCTTGATCGTTGGGGCAGTGTCCCTCGTTTTCAATGTATACGGCCATCTTGGCTTTGAGATCATGCCTCGAGCGCTCGCAAAAAGCCCGATTGGATACTGGATGAATAAGTCTGCATTCCATAATCAGCATCATCGTACGTATAAGTACAATTTTGGTCTCTACACAACAATTTGGGATCGCGTCCACGGAACGCTTCACCCGCATGCAGAACGCCTATATGATCAGGCAACAACAACCCCCGTCACATCATCAATCGAGACCACTCAAGGCGAAACAGTTTGACCCTCCAGCACAATTTATCCGCCGCGACGACATCTGCTTTCGGAAAGAAAACCAAGGGCACCATCTTGAGCGCAAGTCTTGAGCTATTTAACCAGAGGGGGTTTCACGCGGTTTCAACTGCTCAAATTGCAAGCGCTTCAGAGGTATTGGATGGGACTCTTTGGTACCATTTCAAAGCTAAGCAAGATCTAGCCAACACACATTTGGAGACTTTGGAAGTTCGATTGGAGGAAATCCTATTAGCCCCTCATGCATCTGAACCACAGATGATCGTCGAGAGCTATTTCATGATTTTCGATGCTCTATGGGACTTTCGCTATTTGCTCCGCGATCCTTCGCCGATCCTGCAATCAGAACCAGAGTTTGCAGCACGGATCAAGCAGGCGTATGCATCGGTGGAAAAGAACACGATTTATCGGCTAAAATCAGCGTGCGACGAGGGTCTGCTGTCGCTTTCTGACGTTGACATAGATTCATTCGCGAAAAACTGCGTCGTGATCGGGAATTATTGGCTCGACTATTCAAGGGTCCGCGGAGGAAGCTCGCGGAATAGAGAAACTGACAAACGGCAAGCTGCCGAGCAGGTTTTCCTAGTGTTGAAGCCTTATTTGACGCCCAAAGCACTGACTTTGATAGACGCCTCAGAAATTGAAAGATCGGCTTAGAATCTGCGGCAGATTCACACTTATTGAGCCCCTTCAAGAGCATGAATTATCGGTGTCGGCACGCCTCACGAAGCTGCGTTCGGCCTTGACTTAAACGCCCAAACACTAGTATCTGACAACATCTGTTTCCGCTTTATTGACTGGTTGTTTTGAAACATATCTTAAAAGACCCGATCGTATATTTTTTGCTTGCAGGCTTTTTGCTTTTTTTGGGCTCCGCGTATATGGGGCCTCGCTCAGAGCAAACCGTTCTCATTTCAAGATCTGACCAAATCGACTGGGTTAGCTCATGGCAGAACGAGTTCAACCGACTGCCCACACGCGCCGAGTATAACGTTCTTCGCGATCGCAAAATCAAAGAAGAATTATCGGTTATTGAAGCACTGGCGCTTCGACTTGATCAAAATGATCCGGTCATTCGCAGGCGCCTTATCCAGAAACTTGAATACTCCGCCGAGGCGGCAGCCCTCGGTCAGGTAGATGAAAAAGAACTTCGATCATTCTTCGAAAAAAACGCCACCGACTATGAGCATGCAGCCCGATATTCTCTCCATCATATCTATTTCAGCGATCAGAATCTGCAGGACGCATTTGGCCGAGCGAAACTTGCACTCGAGAACCTTTCTGCAGGCGCCGTTCCAACGGGCGACCCTTTCATTCAACAAAATAGTTATATCCGACGCACTGAGCTAGAGATCGCCGAAGTGTTCGGAAAAGCGTTCGCAGATGAGATTGAGATTTTAGCGGCGCAGGCGCCTTCAATCTCGGCTTCGGAGGCCAAATGGCGCGGCCCGGTTCGTTCAGCATATGGATATCACCTAGTGAAAATAACCGCTTACGTTCCTCCGCGCGCAGTGACTTTCGAGCAGGCTTACGTTCGCACACTTAACGACTTTCAGGCAGAGCGCGGCAATGCTGCTCGCGAAGAGTTACACCGCTCGCTCTTCGAGAAATACAAGGTGGTGCTCGAATGATACGAGCAGCTGTTTGTGTGGGCTTATGGGTCTTGATCTCATCGGTGGCGTTCGCGCATGAGATCCGACCCGCATATTTGAAAATGATCGAAACAGCACCGGCGGAATATGCGTTCTCCTGGTCCAGGGCAATTGCGGCAAGCGATCTTGATCGAACCTACCCCAGAATTCCAGATCATTGTTCGCTTTTGGCACCTCCCGCTGTTTCTAGCGACGGCACGCAGCTCAATGAGACCTGGCACGTTAAGTGTAATAGCGGTCTTGAATATTTGGAGTTTTACGGACTGTCAGGATCCCAGAACAGTATCTTCTTCGAAGTAACGCTCACAGACCAACCGTCAAAAGTCTTCATCATACAATCGGAGCAAACCCGCGTTGAGTTGCGCAGTACGCCGGCGACCGTGCTCGCATACTTTATGATTGGCGTCGAGCATCTCATATTCGGACTAGATCACGTCTTGTTCGTCGTGTGTTTGTTTTTCCTCTCGCGCAGTCCTGGCACAATATTCAAAACCATCACGGCTTTTACGATCGCCCACAGCATCACGCTCGGACTGTCGGTTCTAGAACTTGTGAGCCTACCTAGAGGTCCAATCGAAGCAATTATTGCGCTATCGATTGTCTTTCTGTGCAGGGAATTGCTGCTTCCCGAAGAACGCCGATCTAAGCTGACCGCAAGACTACCCTGGATGATGGCATTTGCGTTTGGGCTGATGCATGGATTTGGGTTTGCGGGCGTACTCGGAGATATAGGGTTGCCTCAGCAGCAACTGATCCCGGCGCTGCTCTTGTTCAATCTCGGCATCGAGATCGGACAAATCGCGCTCATTTTGGCTTTGTCGACAACAAACATTCTCGCCCGACACTTATTGGATTCTCGAGCAGAACTCGCTCAACGCGCATTGGTCTGCGGGATTGGG
>CALFRH010000198.1 GCA_937919225.1 uncultured Parvularcula sp. | reverse complement strand
GTTCATTCGGCAGGCTGCGCGGGACCCGAATGTCGTCGCGATCAAGCAAACCCTCTACCGAACAACGCTCAACTCTCCGATCGTCTCAGCCCTAATCGAAGCGGCGGAAGAGGGTAAAAACGTCACCGCATTGGTCGAGATTAAAGCGCGGTTTGACGAAGAAACGAATTTGCGACTCGCCCGGGATCTCGAACGCGCAGGTGTGCAGGTCGTCTATGGCTTCATCGACTACAAAACCCACGCCAAAGTTTCACTGATCTTACGCCGAGAAGGCGACGGGTTGCAGACCTATACACACTTTGGCACCGGCAATTATCATCCAGTGACGGCGAAGATTTACACCGATCTCGCGCTGTTCACGGCTGACCCAGTTATGGGCCGCGATGCCGGGCGCCTGTTCAATTACATAACCGCCTATCGCGATCCGCCAGAGCATGGCCCCGAGCTCGAAAAACTCGTCATGTCGCCCTTTGCAATGGAGTCCTTCCTGATTGAACATATCAATCGTGAAGCCAAAGCCGCAAAAGCCGGGAAGCCCTCTGGCATTTGGGCGAAGATGAATTCGCTCGTCGATAAGGACGTGATCGACGCCTTGTATAAAGCGAGCCAAGCTGGCGTGCCCATCCGGCTGATCATTCGAGGGATTTGTTGTCTACGCCCAGGCGTACCAGGGCTATCAGAGACCATCCAGGTGAAGAGCCTCGTCGGTCGCTTTCTAGAGCATTCACGAATTGTCTGTTTCGCGAACGGAGAGACGCTGCCTTCAGAAAAAGCCAAAGTCTTTATGTCGTCTGCCGACTGGATGGATCGCAACTTGAAGCGTCGCGTTGAAGCCCTCGTGCCCGTAGAAGTGGCGAATGTTCATCGCCAAGTCTTGAACCAAATCATGGTTGCAAATCTCAACGATGACGAGCAGAGCTGGGAAATGGGCTCTGATGGAAACTACACGCGCACAACGATATCCGGATCAGAAGGGAGCTTTAGCGCCCACCGCTACTTCATGGACAATCCGAGCCTATCCGGACGCGGATCAGCGCTCGTGGTTAGCGAACCCCCGCGTCTCGCTCCTCGCAAACGTGAGCGCAAATCGAAATGAAGCCCGCCGAGAAGATTGCCGTCATCGATATCGGTTCAAACTCGTGTCGAATGGTGATCTACGAACAAGCCGGCGGCGCGCTTATCCCATACTTCAATGAAAAAGCGATGGCGGGGCTCGGACGAGACCTGTCAGAAACAGGACGCTTGTCGCCGTCAGGACGGGAGCTCGCGCTCAAGACCTTCCATCGGTTCCGCGCCATCACTGCAAGCTTGAAGGTGACGAATGTACGCGCCGTTGCGACCGCTGCCGTTCGAGAAGCGGTCGACGGGGAAGATTTCCAATCCCAAGCCGAGAGCATTCTAGGCTATCCAATCAAAGTCCTCACAGGGGCGGATGAGGCGCGGCTATCGGCGCTCGGCGTCTAAGCAGGTTTCTTAGACCCTAAGGGCGTGGTGGCTGACCTTGGTGGCACGAGTATGGAACTTCGACCACTCGGCAAGCAAGCGACCGGCGAAACGTTCCTTTTGGGACCACTCGCCCGTGCCAAGGACGCAGACCTTAGCGTTGAGAAGCGCGCCAAGGCGATGCGTAAAGTCTTGGAAGCGGGTAAGGCCTGGGACCCGGAGAAAAGCCACAAATTGTATGCGGTGGGGGGTGCCTGGCGTAACGTTGCTGCCGTCCACATGATGCTGACAAATTACCCGCTGCGCGTGCCGCATGGCTACAGCATGAACCGCGTGGATGTGGAGAATGTCATCGAGGCGGCGGAAATCGCCAAATCGGACAAGCTCACGCGAGATCAATTGCAAGGCGTCTCCAAAAGGCGCTTCGACACGCTCTCCCACGCTGCGCTGCTCCTACGCACTTTGATGCAGCACCTCGACACGGAAAAAGTCATCATATCTTCGTTTGGACTGCGCGATGGCGTCGCCGCGGAAGGGCTAGGCGCCAATGGCGCGCAAGGTCTACTCGATGCCGTCCCGCTCTTTCTGCGATCGTCAGAGGAGAGCGAGCTCTACGGCCAAGAGCTTTACAGCTTTATTCATCCCATTGCCGATCAGTTTAAACAAAGTGAGCACCTGCTTCGGGCCATCTGTATGATGGCAGATGCGGGCGCGCGCATGCATCCTGATCATCGGGCGCAACTCGTCTATGAGCAGGTTTTGCGAGCGCCCATTCCGTCTGTGACCCATACGCATCGGCTGTTCGCCGCTTATGCGGCTGCATCGCGCTACACGTTTAAGTTCATTGAGGAACCGAGATATGCGAGCATTTTGCGGTTAAGCCACAAGCGCCGCGCGAAGATTCTCGGCACGGCCATGCGTCTTGGCGCCGTCTATTCTGGGCGGTCCGGTCCGATCCTAGCAACTGCGCGGCTTAAAGCAGACGATGAGACGCTCTTTCTGTATGTCGATCGTGACTATGCCGACCTCATTTCGGAAACGGTGGAACGACGCCTTGGGCAACTGGCGGGCTTGATGAAGCGCCATCCACGCCTCGTTGTGCGCTGAGTTAGAGCTCGAACAGTCGGACTTCGCCATCTTGGAAAGAGAGCGCTAGTTTTCCAGAGAGCAGGGCCTGCGCTTTCTTGCCGAACAACTCATATCGCCAGCCATTTAGCGCCGCAATTTCGTCGCCTGTTTCTCCGCGTGCCAGCTTTTCCACATCAGCTGCGTTGGCGATCAATCTCGGCACCACATTGGCGTCTTCGCTGACCGCCTTCAAAAGGACTTTCAGCATTTCTGGAGCACCAGCGGGCATTTCCGGGTTCTGACGCCGTCTTGGAAGCTTCGGCGCATAGGAGTCAGGATCTGCGATGGCCACTTGGATCGCATCCAATAGGCCTTCCGCATACTTTGAACGAATGAACCCCTTTGGGACCGCACGCAGCCGATCATACGCTTTTTCAGTTTGCGGCTTCTGATCGGCGATTTCCTGGATCGCATCGTCTTTAAGAATACGGCGGCGAGGCTTGTTAATCGTCTGCGCTTTCAACTCTCGCCAAGCCGCGACCGAGGCAAAAATAGACGCATATTCTTTGTGCGGCTTGCGCAGTTTGAGCCGCTTCCATGCGTTCTCCGGCGAGGTGTCATACAGTGCTTGATCGGCAAGT
>CALFRH010000197.1 GCA_937919225.1 uncultured Parvularcula sp. | reverse complement strand
CCGTCTGGCGTCGCAAGCCGAAGGGCAAGGTCGTGATCCATTCCGATCAGGGATCACAGTTTACCAGCCAGGAATGGGGTGACTTCCTGAAGGATCACAATCTGGAGGCCAGCATGAGCCGGCGGGGTAATTGTTATGACAATGCTGTGGCCGAGCGCTTCTTCGCCTCCCTCAAGACCGAACGGATCAGACGAAAGATATATAAAACAAGGCAAGAGGCCCGCCAGGATGTGTTCGACTACATCGAGCTGTTCTATAATCCGAAGCGAAGGCATGCTAAGAACGGAATGCTGTCACCCGCAGAGTTTGAAATGACGGCAAGCATGAAGACGTAGGGCGTCTACATTCTTAGGGGCACATCAACCATCGGGCGTCTTAAGACGCACTCCCCAAGCTAAAAACAGCGAAGATGGGGTGGTCCGTGGTAAGACGAACACCCATCGTGTTGTTTGGAACAGAGTATCAAGATGCTTTTCTGAGCGGGAAGCCATTTACCAAATCTGTCTTTACCTCATAAACTGTGGAGCGTAGGCGGGCGTTATATCCTGCAGGCTCGACCATTCCTTCAACCAAGTATCCTTGTTGAAGCCAGTAGTCCTGGATTTTTGCTAGCAAGTGACGAGCGTCTTCGAGTGTTTGGTCTTTTGGCATATCTTCCATCCGTAGAACTGCGCCGCTCGTATAAAGGCAACTGTATGAACGGAGATAAAACTGATACCTAATGAATAGTTAGCGTGAGTATATTGGCTAAGCCGACATACTCAGTGCTTGGGTTTCGGCCAGAACTTTTCGCCGGCTGGCGTGTCTAAAAATAGTCGCTCAGCCTCACTCATGGATCCAGATGCGGTTAGAGCGTCCAACGATTCTTCGCGCGTTTCGGGGCTCTCTGCCAACAGGTGGAGGTATCCGGTCGTTATGAACCACTGAGCGCGCTTCAAATGGTGGTCAACTATCCATGAGGAATCGAGCAGTCCAGGCGATCCCCATAACATTTGCACAATCTGAGTGTCGGTCAAACCGTCTTTGCGTGCATCATGGACTATTAGATAAGTGGGCATATTCGCTCGGTCATAGTCGGTGATGACCGGCGAATGCTTCATATCAGCGGGATTGGTTTTTGGCTTGAGATGATCTGTCGACATTGAATCAGTTTGACAGATAGTCACTAAAACCCAGCCAAGGTTGACCATTAAATTTTTCGCTTTATGCAAATGGTTGCACCAAGAAATAGTCCGTATGCAGCCTATTTCCCATAACGTAGATTATCGAATAATTTGCTGTGTCGTGCCCATCATACTTGGCGGTTTTCACGCTAGATGAGAATTCTCATCAAACTCGGCGATTTTTGTTCAAACGCGTGAGAATTGATCACCCTTTTTGAGAAAAGGAGGCGGCATCCCACGGAATTCGGTAACTAGGATTATGGGAAATATTATCAAATCTCGCGATTTTTTTTTGGGTTTTCACTGCCTTCAGAATCGGCGACACCCTTCCCCAAATCGTACGCGAATAAGAGACTTAAAACGCCCGATACTGTTGAAAAACTCCGAGTCAAAATGGTCGAATTCTGATTCAGTGATTTTCGTGCAGATCGAGGAGATGCGCGATGATGGGAC
>CALFRH010000196.1 GCA_937919225.1 uncultured Parvularcula sp. | reverse complement strand
ATGACTCCCTGCATTAATAAGGGCGATCCCAGCCTATGCCAGTGCCGGAAACAAATGTTTTGGACTGCGCCAGATCGCAATGACACCAACCAGCCAAACAAGAGACGTATTGATGACAAAAATTGACTCAGGGCTCAATGGCATCACACTTGTATTTTGGGCATTGAGCACGGCCAATATCAATTCGTTGATATATCCGTAAAACGCATACTGATTACCTAAAAGATCAACCCAGTGCTCCTCATATTGATGAACAATATAGGCTGCCAGCATTAAGACAGACATCAATTTCACATCGGAGAGAATTGACTCAGTTTTTTGTGTTCTGGATGCAAAGAACATAAAAAGGAGAAACGGAGTAACGTAGATACCAAGCTTCATCCAGTTCTCTACAAGAAAGTCATATTGCCCGAGTGGTGCCCAAAGCATGAAGAATATAAGACAGATGCTTGCCAAAGCAAGCCTTGAATTACTCATGTGTGCTCCTTGGAAAATATGCTTGCATGAATTGTTCTCATGATAGTTAAAGTCAATGTCGTATCTATACCTTGGGGACAAGTAGATGCGAATCAAAGTCTCCGCCAACGTGGATCACCCATAGTCCATGGTTAAAGGAAACATCCTTAAAATAAGGCGGAGAAGGAATGATTTCGCGGGGGCTCACAATTAGTTGCAAGGCTTCACCAGCTGCAAAGAAAGTACTGCTGGGATACAGTGCTATGTCAAGCGGCACAATTTCGCCAGGTTTCAGTTTTAGCTCCCTGTCTGCCAATAGTACCGGGTTCCATTCAGTGGACTCTACTGGGTCAAGTTCACGCAGTGAGGCTCTCCCCCATCCTCTTGTAACCATATCTTTTGAGTTTCCGACAGAACCGTAAAAGTGCACAGACTTTTTATCTCGATCCAGTTTGTTCACAGCGACATATAAGCCAATGTCATCTGGTGTATCTTTATCAGCGTTTCCAGACCGCGCCTCCACCCACAGCCGCAGCTTCATGTAGCCCGTCAGTTCAGTATCTTCAGTAAATTCGTGGAGGAATGGGACTCTTCCTTTGATTGCAGAATAGGTCAGCTCTTTTGGGGCTGGTAGCTTTTCCAAAGATAGCAATTGTTGATCATTTAAATAGAGCTTCTTATAGTCGGTGCGGGCGAGCGGCCATTCATTCTCATGACGAACCTCGTGGATTTCCTTGAGATTGGCTCTCACCTCAAGGCGTACAGAGGGCGTATCGAGAAAACCGCTTGAAGTATCTCCTTTTAGGAAACAGTCCATAAAGTTTCGAGTTAGCTCCTGCACCTCGGGGGAGTAGTAAGCGTCCCATTTGCCAGTGCGGTGGGTGTAGAGCCATTTATGTTGCGATCGCACTTTCATAAATGCGCGAAAGCTACCCATGGTATGTAATCCATGGTCTGAGAAAGAACCACAAACCAGCATTGGCACGGTAATTTCTTCAAGTTTTGCGACCTTCTCCTTCCAGAAATCATCATAAAAAGGATGCTTCTCTACGAAGTTAGTAGG
>CALFRH010000195.1 GCA_937919225.1 uncultured Parvularcula sp. | reverse complement strand
GGCGTCGGCAACCGCATCGCGGACAATTGAAAAGGCCCCCTCGGTTTCGGTCAGCGTTTCATCGAGAATAACGGTGACGGAGGAGAGGCCTGTTCGCGATGTAGATCTGATCGTATCGACCTCTTCAACCTCGCGTAGCTTGTCTTCAATCCGTTGGGTGACGAGACGTTCAACCCGTTCCGCGCTGGCGCCGGGCAGGGGGGTCAGGACAATCGCCACCCGGTTCGTGATTTTGGGGTCCTCCGCCTGCGGCATCACCAGAATGGCGGAAATCCCGCCCACGAGGACCAGAAGAATGACCAAAACCAGAGCGCGGGGGTAGTCAAAGAGGATTGTCTTCATTGTCCAGCCCCAGGCTTGGCCCCAGCACGGGGGGCGCCACTGTCTGTGCTGTTGCGGCTGATGGCCATTGCGTCAGACCGAAGGGGGGCCGCTTCAATCGGGGTAACCTGTTGGCCTGGGACGAAACGCGATGGAGCCGCGGTCACGACCCTGTCGCCATCTTCCAATGTCCCGCGGACGAACAACCGCTCATTCCCGACATGCAGGATTTCGACATCCTTGCGCGCAACGACATTAGTGTTGTTCTCGTCTTGAGTGATCACGTAAACGGACCAAAGCCCGCGAAACCCTTCGGTTAGTGACTGAGCCGGTACCCAAAAGCCGGTTTCGCGGCGTTCCTCGTTAAGGGTGAGACGAACCAAGCTGCCTGGGATAAATCCTGGATCTTCTGTGATTTCAAGGCGTATAGAGACGGTTTGTGTTGCACGCTCCACCGCATCGCCGATGCCTGTTACAACCCCATCTGTCGTAAGACCGTCACTTGATAATGAAAACACGTCACCCGTGGATATGCGTCTTGCAAAAAGAGGGGGCACACCAATCAATGCCTCGAGGATGCCGGTTTCGTTGAGGCGGAGTATGGATTGGCCCGCCGCCACCGTGGCGCCAGCATCCAAATAACGATTTACAACAACACCGCCATAGGGAGCGGTCAGTGTGCTGTCGGCTAGATCCTCTTCCGCGTTGGCAAGGCTGCGGTTTAGCTGTCTAATCCGGGCACGGAACCCGTCCCGCTCCGCAGTGATGTTGTCGAGGTCCTGGTCGGTGGAAAACCCTTCTTCGCGAAGGGCCCTTATCCGCTCGAGGGAGGCTTGCGCTCTCGTCAACGCGGCGTCCGCCTCGGTCCGTGACGCTTTGAGTTCACCGATCCGGTTCTTCAGGCGGGTTTCATCAAGTCGGGCGAGAGGGTCACCTTCGGCGACTTTGTCTCCAACCTTGGCCAAGACTTGGGTGATCTCGCCCCCAACCTGGAAGCTGAGGTCCGACACCTGTGCTGCATCAATACGTCCGGGGAACCGGCGGATGGCGCGATAGCTGTCCTGGCTTAAGACCGTCACCACTTCCACAGGGGGAGGGACCTTTCCCTCCTGAGCATTGGCGGCACGCAATGCGGCGAGGCCGTAGGTCAGTGCGACACCGATGAAGAGGATGATCCCAAGGGAGAAAAGCCAAACCAGGCCCCGCCCCAACGCCCCTAGACTTGCCTTCATCTCGATCTCCTATCGCCGTCGCTAGACCCTATTTGATAAAAGTGACAAAAATTATTTTTTATCACTTATAATTTTTAACGACAATATCCACCCCTCACGCTAGGATATTGCGATAAAAAGAGATCGTCGGCCAGCCGAACGAGGCCGCGCTTTGGAGAATGGCTTGCCGCGATTGAACCTCACCGAAGAGCAAACAAGGGCGCTTATCTTGGAAAAGGCGCACGGATTGTTCGCCCAGTACGGCTATAACAAGACCACCGTCGCGGATATTGCCAATGCCTGCGGTTTCAGTTCCGCCAGCGTCTATCGCCACTTTTCGTCCAAGTCGGCGATCAATGAAGCGATGGCGGATCTCATGCTGAAGGGGATGATCGCGGTGGCCGATACAGCCATGGCTGAAAGGGAGAGCGCCACTGATAAGCTGACCGCGATGATAGAGAGTTTACACGCTCAAACTGTCGAGAATTTCTCAGGGCGTGAGAAAATGCATGAGACCTTGTTGGCGGGCATCGAAGAAAAATGGGATGCCATCCTTCAATATCGGAGCGCGCTTTTAGAGCGAGCGACGGCATTGGTTCGGCTGGGCGTTGATCAGGGTGAGTTCCACGTCACCGATATCGAGCAAGCTGCTTTAGGCCTCCACATGAGCTTGAAGCGGCTTTTCCATCCTTTGGTGGTGGTCGATATGCTCGACGAGCCTGATGCGGGCAGTGTGCCGATCTTTCTCGATTTCGCTTTCGCCGCCTTAGGAGCAGCAAGGTCTGACCAATGATCAAAAATTGATCTGACCAAAAAATGTCTCGAAAATTTGGCCAACTTCTGGGCACAATTATTGCGATATCTCAGTGAGAGGCGCATAGGTCTCTTAATATCAAAAAACTGTGCATCAACATAAAATGTGGATCCGCGGTAACAGCGCGTAGGAGAGTGATATGGTGGATCAATCAGCGGTTCTGGCCCATTTGGGAGCAACCACAGGCGGCACAATCCACCATAATCTGACCGAAGCAACATTGTACCAAGAGGCCGTCCAGCGCGGCGAGGGGGAGGTTTCCATTGGCGGCCCCCTTGTGGTGAAAACAGGTTTGCACACCGGGCGGTCGGCAAAAGATAAGTTTACCGTTCGCGATGAGATGACCGAAGATACGGTCTGGTGGGATAACAACGCCAGCATGACCCCGGCCCACTTTGATGCTCTGTGGGAAGATTTTCAAACTCATCTCGCAAACCGAGAGTTGTTCGTGCAGGATCTTTTTGGTGGCGCTGACCGTGCTCATCGGTTGTCTGTCCGGGTGGTGAACGAGCTAGCATGGCACAATTTGTTCATCCGTCATCTTTTGCGGCGCCCGACCGCGGATGAGCTTCAGGACTTCGACCCTCAATTCACCATTATCAACCTGCCGAGTTTCCGCGCGGACCCGGCGCGGCACGGCACCCGTGGTGAAACTGTTATTGGGGTGAATTTCGCCAAAAAGCTGATTTTGATTGGCGGAACCTCTTATGCGGGTGAAACGAAAAAATCAGTCTTTACCCTGTTGAACTATCTACTGCCAGAAAAGAAAATCATGCCCATGCACTGCTCGGTGAATGTCGGCGACGCCGGTGATGCGGCGGTCTTTTTTGGTCTATCGGGGACGGGGAAAACCACGCTGTCCGCTGATCCCAATCGCTCCCTCGTGGGGGATGATGAGCATGGCTGGTCTGATGATGGCCTGTTTAATTTCGAGGGCGGGTGTTACGCCAAAATGATCCGTCTCTCTGCGGAAGCGGAACCTGAGATCTACGCCACGACCAAACGCTGGGGCACCGTCCTTGAAAATGTGGTGATGGATCCTGACACGCGGGAGCTGGACCTCGACGATGCGACGCTGGCGGAGAATAGTCGGGGAGCTTACCCGCTGGACGCTATCCCCAATATTGTTCCTTCGGGCCAATGCGGGACGCCACGGACGATTATTATGCTGACCTGCGATGCGTTCGGTGTGATGCCGCCCATTGCGAAGCTCTCTACATCGCAAGCCATGTATCACTTCCTGTCGGGTTATACCGCGAAGGTGGCCGGGACAGAGAAGGGGGTCACTGAGCCAACGGCGACTTTCTCCACCTGCTTTGGCGCACCCTTTATGCCGCGACATCCTTCGGTCTATGGCGAACTCTTGCGGGATCGGATTGAAGCGGCGGGCGCCACCTGTTGGCTGGTGAACACCGGCTGGACCGGCGGTCCCCACGGTGCGGGTCACCGGATGCCGATTGGTGCGACGCGACAGCTGCTCAATGCGGCCCTTGATGGATCGTTGAATGACGCCACGTTCAGAGAAGATAAGAACTTTGGCTTCCTGGTGCCCACGGACGCTGTCGGTGTGGATAAGGCGATGCTGGATCCGCGCGGTACCTGGTCCGACCCGGATGCGTATGACGCCCAAGCGGCCACTCTGGCGCGCATGTTTGTTGAGAACTTTGGCCCGTTCGAGCCTTACGTCGCGGATGATGTGAAGGCGGCGCGTCCCCAGATAGGGTAAACCTATCGGGTGTGATTTTAAGCCCTCACCTCCAAACATTTTTCTGGCGTCGAGGAGCGATTTAGGTGACCTTCGGTCTATAAAACGGCGACTAAAAATAGCCGTATGACTTAAGGGAGGGTCCCAATGAGTGACCAGCGGCGTACACCCGCATCGACGGAAGATCGTGCAAAAGCCTATTGGTCGGCGACCATCCGTTTAACCATCAGCCTTTTGAGTATTTGGTTCGCGGTCTCCTTCGGCGCCGGTATTTTGTTTCGCGATTTCCTCGATCAATTTTCGATCGGTGGTGCGCCCTTGGGCTTTTGGTTCGCCCAGCAGGGGTCGATCTACATATTCCTAATGCTGATTGTGTATTATTGCCGCGCCATGACCAATCTTGAACGACGATTTGGGTTGGGAGAGTAAGTCGTGGACCAAACATTTTGGAGCTATTTGTTCGTTGGCTTAAGCTTCTCGGCTTATATCGGTATTGCCATCTGGTCGCGGGCTGGGACCACGAACGACTTTTATGTGGCGGGCCATGATGTACCGCCTGTGGTCAATGGTATGGCAACCGCCGCTGACTGGATGTCTGCGGCCTCCTTCCTCTCCATGGCGGGCCTTATCGCATTTTTGGGGTATGGCGGATCGGTCTATCTAATGGGATGGACCGGCGGCTATGTGCTGTTGGCACTGTTGCTGGCGCCTTACCTGCGTGAGTTCGGGAAGTTCACGGTGCCTGACTTTGTCGGCGACCGGTACTATTCCTCTTTTGCCCGCGTGGTTGCCGTCATCTGTGCCCTGGTTGTTTCGTTCACCTATA
>CALFRH010000194.1 GCA_937919225.1 uncultured Parvularcula sp. | reverse complement strand
ACTCTGGGCCGCCTTCACCATCCTGATCAAGCGATGGGCTGTGCCCAGCATGGCCGCAACGGCCGCTGTGGCTGTCCTATCGGCGCTGGTCGTTGTCCCGGGCGTCGCCCTCTTCGGCACCTTTGACCGTATTCTTGCACTGCCTGCATCGGTTCTGGCGACCCAACTGATTGTGCAGGGCCTGATGTCCGGCGTGCTTGCCATCCTTGCCTACACCGCCGCTGTCCGATTGCTGGGCGCGGGGCGTGCGGCCCTGTTTCCCGCGCTTGTGCCGGCCGCCACCCTCGCGCTCGGCATTCCGGTCGCGCAGGAGATCCCGACGGGATGGCAGCTACTCGGTGCGGGCCTCGCCTCCGTGGGGCTCTTGACCGCAATGGGGCTGCTGCACGTCCACCACGCGAAACCCCGCTCTTAACCACCCCCCGAGGCAATCGCCTCATACCTCACCCCGACAGGACCAACCCCATGTCTACCACCTCCACAGGCTTCACCATCCACGATCTTGAGAGCGTGCCCGACGCCGCCCGACCAGCGCTAAAACAACAAGCCAAAGCCTTCGGCACCATACTGAACCTGCATGGCATCCTAGCGGAAAGCGCGCCTGCGCTGGAAACCTACAACGCCGCATACGCTGCCTTTGCGCAGTCCTCCTTCACCCCAGCTGAACAGCAGTTCATCTACCTCGCGATCAACCGGGTGAACGAATGTGAGTATTGTATGGCTGGCCACAGCGTGCTCGCCAAGAACGAAGGCGTCGATGCCGACACGATTGAGGCGCTGCGCGAGGGCACGGAGATCCCCGATGCCCGACAGGCGGCGCTGCGCGACTTCGTCACGGCAGTGGTCGATCAAAAAGGTCACGTGCCGCTGCAGCAGGTGCAGGCGTTTCTGGACGCAGGGTTCACCCGGCAAAATGTGCTCGACGTGGTACTGGCCGTCGCGACCAAGGTGATTTCAAGCTACACCAACCACCTGTCCGCCACGCCCAACGAAGCGTTTATGAAGAACACCGTTTGGACAGCCCCCTCCCGGCGTATCGAAGCCGCCTAAGAGGCCTTAGCCGCCAAAAGGCGGGCCAGAGCGCGCGGCCTCTTCCCGGGCCGCGCGTGCCCACCACGCCAATTCGGCGATAAATCTGTCGGCAGCACCCACGAGCCAGTCTTCCTGTGCGGCGCCGTCCTCGGCCAACGCGTCCCCAACCTCCGGGATCGGCAACAGGCTAGAGATAGTGGGCATGCCCATCTCAGGCAGGGTCGCCCGCAACTGCATCGCCGCCCGCACCCCGCCAAACCGCCCCGCAGAATAGCAGGCAATGCCCGCGGGTTTGTGAAACCACTCCTCCAGGAAGTGATCCATCAGGTTCTTGAGCGCAGGCGGAATGCCGTGATTGTATTCCGCAGAGGCAACCAGAACCGCATCGGCAGCGACAATCAGATCGGCGGCAGCCTGCATCGGCGCGGGCGCAGTTCCGGGCGTATATTCCTTGTACATCCTGTCAAGCAGCGGCAGGGCAACATCGGCCGGATCAAGCAACGTCGCGCGAAAACCGCCAGCTTTGATCCGCGCTGAAAGAAACTGCGACACCCGTGCCGACATGCGATCACTGCGCACCGAGCCCGTCACAACCAGAATATTGATCACACAACATCTCCTCAGCGTTCGCGGCATCTCAGCGTAACATCGCTCGTGCGAGCGGCGAACTGAATTTCCTAGCGTGCGGACCGCCTAGGGCCGTTGGCCGATAAAGAGAAGCGGTCCGAAAAGTATCCAATTGACGCGCATTTTGGTCACAGGACAGCATGCCCAAGCTCTAAGAGAGCTCGAGGTTTCGTCGGTAACGATATCCGAGAATTATCGTTACCTTGGCTGGTGAGACGCGTCGAGCATCGACCACCGGGCAGTGCTCCCTCCGCCATGGTGCTTCAATCGCGTTAAGCTCTAGGTGCCCCTGGTCAGATATTGCGTACGGACGCGTCCGTGTTGACATGACTCGGCGCACATCGACACTGAGAAGCGATACCTTATTTGTCGATGACCCAAACGACTTCAGCCTTCGCAGCCACTTTATCATCCCTGCCGCCGTCAGGACTTGACGTATACCACCAAAACGACATTGATCTTTGCATGTATGAAGCCCTTCATAACACTTATGGGACACACTCAATTGGATACTGCCGAAGAAACACGCATAAAACTAAGGAAGCTTCATGATGAGCTTTTTGAAACTAGTACAATATTTTCGTTCCACGACGTGGCAGAGCGCTTCATAGACTGTTTCTCGTTTCCCATCCGTGTGTTCTTCTATATTCGAGAACGGAAGTGGTTCGAAGACGGTGAGAGTTCAGAATTTCTCAAATTCCCTTTTCTTTCTTTTCACTTTAATGGAGCATTTCTTTTGCTCCACAAGGGCAGAGCAGAGCTCGAAGCTGCAGAAGGACACTTTAAAGCATCGTCGCATCTTTCTTTTGAGAGTGACAGAACTGTTCTTCTACTGGACTTTGATCAATCCCACGTCAGTGATGTTATTCCGATTAGTAACCTGACTAAGCGTATTTTCGTGGCATTCTATAAGAATTGCGGCTCACAAAACCACTTTATGGAGAGTGTTTCTCTTCGCTTCGCTAGAGAGCTCTACAAGGAAATTGATGAAGTGAATATTGAGAGTGTCTCAAAATTCATCGAGCAGCGATTTTCTATGCGCGTCGAAGTCATAAACCAAAAGGACGAAATGTTCTTTGACCAAAAATTGAGTTTTAAGGAATTATTGGCAAACCCTACTGCTGAAGTGCCCGAGGATCTATCGAACAACGAATACTTTCTCCAGTCTTTTCGAAACTCAGTACTCCGAAAGAACCAAACTTTTGGTGAAGTTGAAGGAAAATACTTCTTCGCGATATAGACGTTCTCAGAGGTGTACTTTGTTTCGAGCGACAACTTTTCTCACCTGACGGTCAAGATGCGGCCGATGGTCTGCATCATCTACTTTTCTCGAAAGCAACGGCTCAACATTGATGAGATTTATCACGCAAACAGGATAATTTCGATCTATTTTCAATTTCGCGAGATCCATGATCGCGAGACATTGCTCGAGATCTACAATAACAAAACACTACAGATTGAAGAACGCGCGAGCGACGACCCATTCGAGATGCGAGTGGACCTCAAGGCAGAAGAAAACGGCCTTCTTAGCGAGTTGTTCTCCAGGACAGTGAGCATCACAGACGCAAGCGGCTACGTGTTTTATGAGTATGATCGATTCCGCAACCAACTCACTCCCTCAATCTGGTCCGAAGACGCTTCAAGGCCCTCCGTGATCGGCCTGCCGGGCAACAGTCCATACCATTCAGCATTGGACACGATGATTGAGCAAGATATCTGGCACCCTCGTAAACAGCGGAACGACATTGAAGAGCTTTCAAGCCGTGGTCGCCCTGATGCAGCGCAAAAGAGGCAAGTAGCACTTCATGAGGCGGAAAAACTGAACACTTTGCAACCAATCGGTGAAAGCGCAGCTTGGCTTGCTCCGGTTGTTCAAGGTCGAGTAATCGTTGGTCTAATCGAGTTCTACTCGCATGATATCAGCAGGTTAGCGCCCGACGTCAGCGCTCTACGCTCAGCCGCCTATTCCGCTGGGGAAGCTCTTCGGCGGATTGAACTAGCTAATGATAGAGGTTGGCTTGCGAAGATGTCATACGTCCATGCTGCCCGCCATAGTATCGAGAACATTCGTCGGCGATTGGAGGGTATGGATGCTGAACTTGCTGCAGACCTTATGTCTTCATTTCAAACCGATGATGAAAACTTCTTCGATCCACCCGAGACCAACAAAAGCATAAACGGAAAAGAGGTACAAAGAGTCTTACGGCAGAGACTGAGTGCGCACCAAAATGATCAAACAACGGAAGCGCAGCTTCAGAAAGTCTGTAACGAGCTTGAAAATGTTCATTTCCCTTCGAGCCAAGTGGCAAACACAGTTGTAGATGTTTTTGAAACCATCTTTTCGAACTCGAAACACTCCCCTTTACAACTTGACTGTTTAAGCGTCTCCGTAAAGCAGATCGAGTCAAGCGCGCTTACACAAATTGAGGTGCTGTACCTACCACAACAGGTTCGCGTACCACAGCGAGAAGCTCACCAGATATTCGTATCGCCAATCAGAGCTCACCAGTCACCAACCTACCACTATGGTCTATTTCTTTGCGGTGCCCAAGTACGTATGCTTGGTGGATGCGCATCATTTATCGAAATCGATGATCTTGGGCTAGGTAACGCGCGCTTTGGTATCGGTTTCGCAATTCCCATAAGTACTGGAGCAGAATAGTATGTCAGCTAGCCTACAAGCGCTCTTAATTGATGATGACCAAAACAATGCTGATGCATTTAAACCCATTTGGGAAAGAATACTCAGGAAGGTCTGGGAGCCCGTTACTATCAACATTCAAACTAGCTTTGATGATGAGACCTACATTCTGGAGCATCGCCCGCATATCGTAATTTTTGACAACGTGAGTATTGAGAACGGGCGAGAAGTAGAAAACAAGGGCGTCCAGCGTATCTCCGAACTGAAAAAAGCTTATCCCGACATCTTATTTATTCTATTTACAAGTCGGACCTTCAGTATTGATAGTCTCGGCTACCGGCTCCCGAACCCAGATATTATTGCGACGAAGACACCGCTTCCAAATGATAAATATGAAGAAGAGCTCGCCGCACAGATATCTCGCCTTGTAACACGTCTCCCAATTTCCCAGATAAGCTTCGACAAGGTCTCGGACCTAGAGGAAATCTCGTGCACATCTCAAGAAGCGCGGTCATTAATCGAGCAGTGCGTACGAAACTTTCAAATACTCCGAAGGGAAGACTTGAGGGATTTTTCGACAGTCAACCAAATAACCTTATCAAAGCTAAGTGGCGGGTACTCAGGGTCAGCAGTTTTTAAATGCTCTTTGTCAGGATTCTTAGGAGGTCGAAACTCTGAGTTTGTGATCAAGATCGGTTCAAAAGAGGCAACTCGGATTGAAAGTCAAAACTACATCAGATTTGTTAGACTACAAATTCCCCATCATATACGTGTAGACCTTGTCGGTATCGGCGAGACCGCAAACACTGGCGCATCGATGTATGGCTTTGCCTTCGGTAGCTCTCGAATAACTTCCTCTCTGACAGAGCATATCGAGAAATCGGACACTGAGGTACTAAGGCGCTTCCGTGATACAATCCTCTCGAAGGAAGCCGTGGGATGGTACAATTTCTCAGGCGATACAGTTGTTGTAGAGGACTACTTCAACTCCGGTGAGGAGTACGACCCTGTAAAGGACGGTCGCCGCCTGGCATCTATCAAGGAAGCCTGTTCACTGCATCTTCCGTCCGACTTCTATCATTTTTCGGATGAGTTCTTCGAATTAGATGGCCTCCAAACACTTCAGCCTAGGAAGATCATGCAAGAGCTCCGAGGTCAGGAGCTACCTAGGTTTATTTGCCATGGAGACCTTAATTCAAACAACATCATCACTTTCTCTGACGGCGGCTACTTCTCTTTGATTGACTTCGAGTATGCTGGCTTGGATCTTGCATACAAAGACTTTGTCTCCTTGGAAGTCAGCATCAGGGCACACTTACCAGTAGACGCAAATGAAGACCTCTTCGAAGAATTTTTCGAATGCGAGCAGTTTCTTTACGATGCTTTTCTCTCGAACGACTTCGAGCTCCCGACAAGTCTTTCAGCAAGATGGGAGGAGTACTTTTCGGAAGTTTTTGCTCATAGGAAGCAGATGTGTGAGATTCTAAGATCAAGTAAAGTTGAGGTAAAGCGGGATCACTACTATCTCCTTTTGATTTTTCACCTGTTTAAGGTGGCGGCAGTACCCGCATTTTCAAAGAACGAATTTACTCGACTTTTCTTCTCCTATTTTTCATCGTGCTTTTTGGTTGAGCGAGATTCTGATGCGTAAACAGATAGGAAGCTCGTTTCCCAAGAAGAACGAAATCCTCTTACTTCTACAGTGCTTCATCGTCTAGAATGATATGCGAAACTCATGCCCTGAAATTTGGCTGATGTTTGGCAGTAGATGTCTACAGCTGAGCTTTTCTTGCGTGGCCAACGAGACCATTGGCTTTGTTGTTCTTTATATGCAAGCTGGCGCGATAAGAGTTTCACGTTTTCGATAGTGGTTCTGATTATCGTTACCGCCCTGCCCGCTTTGCACTATCGGCCTGAGTGCAACAATAATTCCTAGTTATCGTTACCTTGTTCGAATGTAGGATGGCAAAACACTGGTTCGGGATCAACCAATGCAAATGTGCTGGACCTCTCATCACTGCTCACAGGGTCCACAAGATAACTGACCCTAAACAACGGCACGTCACTTAAGCGACTCCCTTGCTCGCCTTACCCCTTCAGCAAGCTGCGGGTCATCAATATTGCCGTGAACCAACCCGTTGCCGACCAAGATCGTGTCACCAGTGCCATAGCGCGTGTTGTCAAATGCCACACGCGGTGTGTATTTCATGCCCTCGGCCTCAATCCCTGACTGTTCTTCGAATTCGATCGCACCCTTGAAGCAAATTTTAAACAAGAGGTCTGAGTTTGCAGCATTGGGGCTCAAGACATCGAAGTCGACGCTAGCGGACCTGTGCAAGCACAAGGCCATTGATTGAATGAAACGGATAGCCAACTCACTGGCGGCGGGGTCAAATATCTCTGTCTTATGAACAAGTTGCATACTGTCGCTCCTATTCGCGCTCTATAGGACCAACACCCAAGATGAAGGGTACTTGGTAGCACCAAAGAAAAAGGGTGTCGTAGTCGTTGATGTCGATGGCGTTTGGAATCAAGCCCGATTGCTGTCCTGACACGGGCTCGATCCTGTCGGTCAGACGCTGAAAGTCAGTCTCAACTGCGGCTTGTCTAACGGCTGGGTCGTTGGCGTCTTCCGGCACTCCTTTCGACAGAGCCCAGCCTGGCGCTGGTGAACCATCAAAGAAGAAATCAGTGCTTGTTACCATGAGAACTCCGTTGGCTTGTTGGGTGAGCGTAAAGCTCCCACGCATTTCGTGACCAACCCCCGGAGAAAAAGTTCCACGCCCAATTAGCATTCGTTTTCCTTTCGATTTATTGGTTGGTTGGTATCGGTGACTTGTCGCCAAGCATCGACCGCATGATCTGGTGGATGCCGTCCGAACCACCAGCTAAGATCAGAGAAGTTAGAAGCGCATCGACCGCAGCGAAGTAACCAGCTGAGGTGATGTCGCTGGACGTAGCAACCTCCAAAATCATCTCAACAAGGCGCAACCCAGCGAGAGAAATCACAACGGCGAATACCAGACAGACAAACGCCGACACCATTCGCCGTCCAGACACGATTGCGTCGCTGGTTGACGCGCCTTTAGGGGGAACAACCCCCGAGGCTGTCATCAAGTCCATGGCTACTTCGCACGCTCGCTCAATCAATAGAGCCAGAACGAAGTAGACCAGGATTATGTTTGCAGCCCCAGCAATGATGGTCTCATCTGAAACAAGCGTAAGAAGCTGCGTGTTTTGAGCCTGCCACACGCCGATCAAGACGATCGCACCAAGCGTGGAAGCTACAATTTTTGAACCGGTTTGCATTGGTGTCTCCTTAGGTCGGGATCAAGTGTGGAGCGGACGTACAGCGGCAGCCCGCTATGCCTTTAGATCGACGTCGATCGTCTCATCACCGAAGTGAATCAGCGTGCTCAGTATGTAATCGCCGAAGACTTCTCCATCGAAAGCCGAACGGGAATTTCAACCCTCAAGCCGATCTCAGGGTCGAAGGAGCTTCGAGCATTCGGCAGATCAACGTCACTGAAACCTACCGACTCAGCGAATGTTGCCAAACGACATACAAAACCGAATTCACAGCGTTTTCTGACTTGAATGAGTATTCTGGAAGCACCCGCAGCAGGTTCACCAAAGGTGTTCAGGTGAATAAATCGAGCATCACCGTTACCAAAAGTTCGAGTGTTTTCATTGGAAGGGAAAACCAAGAACTCGGCTGACGCCTCAGGACGGTTGCTGTTGGTCAGGATTGCTGAAAGAGACATCATTTAGCCTCCAAATCATCCTTCAAATGGTCCGCTTTGTCGCGGGTAAGAGTGCATTCACAGTCGAGTTGCAGGAGCCCGCCTATGGTTCCTCCTTCCGCTGTCGAGAACCGAAACCAACAGTAGTCATCACGATAGACGAGCCAGTTCCGTTGCGATTGGCGGAGCCTATCGACAATGGTCTGTGGGTCTTGATATCCTTGATTTGTGATACCTGAGATCAATTGTCTGAAGACATTGTTCAGTCGTTGGTCTTCAGCATCTCTTAGATTCCCAATGCAGTCCTTAAGCT
>CALFRH010000193.1 GCA_937919225.1 uncultured Parvularcula sp. | reverse complement strand
CAGCCCGCGCTGTATCGCCAGCCAGCCGCTTCTTACCGGCTTCCATGAAGTCCTTAGACCATTTGTAATAGATACCCTGTGATATGCCCTCACGGCGGCAAAGCTAAGCAATACTGTCTTCACGGCGCAATCCATCCAGTACGATGCGGATCTTCTCTTCACTGGAATAATGCTTGCGCGTGGCGCGCTTGATGTCTTTGACGATCTTCTCGCCGGGGCTCTTCGTTGTCTTTCTCATCGTCCACTCCTCGGTGGCTACGATGAGCAACAAACACTCTCTTAGCAAATCGCCCTATTTGGACCCATAAGCGCTGACGTCAGACTCTGCGTTACATTTCATGACAAATTCATGTCAGTTCGTGACTCACCAGGTATTGGGTCCTTATTCCTGCGATATCAAATCACTCACGGATCAAGATGCAATAGGTGCAACTCAGACGTTATAGTGTTCCAATATCACCCGCAAGGGGTGAATCGTAGCGTCTGAGTTCACCACTACAAAAGCAGCGAAAAAACGCGTAATTGACAGAGGACCAGCCATATGCAGCCAATCGATAGCCTGAACAACATCGCATTGACGGTTGATGATATTATTCAGATGGACACAGGCAGGGTGTCGAATACTGAAAACTTCGAAAAATTTTCGAAAGGTATCAACCTCAGAGAAGATTTTCTTCTGAATGATCGCTGGAACACATCCGCATTGGAAGCAGGAGCTTCCATTTTTGATTTTGTCATGCACGAGATGCTGCCCAGTGTTTATGATGTAAGCTGGTTGGATAAAATCGGCGGGCATTTTGGCATCCGTATCACTGGGGTTGGAGACTACACAGCCCTTTCAGTCAATCACCGGGTTGTCACGCTGGCAGGAGCATCCGTCGATTTCGAAACCTACGAAGAAGTCATAGATGTCGAGATCGCGCCCGAGGTTCTTTCGGGGTTCTTCCGCGGTCTGCTTCTGGATGTGGCAGATTCGGTGCTGGACGACGAAGACGAGCATGAAGACAGGGTTGTCTCGGATGCCGAGCTTGTCCTGCACGGCATGCCCTCTGGGGGTAACGCTATGACGTCCGGACCGATCTCGGCATTGCCGTTATACGTCCGTGCTCCGTTCAACCCGATCGAGGGCGCTGTAGGGTCATTCGGAGCTGACCTGGCGGCTGCGAACAGGGGCGAAGTTGGCACCGTCAATTTTGAAGGAACAGCAACCGGAACGTTCGATGAGGGATACGATCGCGATTGGATTGCCGTCACCCTTACGGCTGGTGAGACATACACAATTGATTTTCAGGGGTCGTGGATGGGTTTGGGCCACACCGTTTCCCTTCCAATGATGACTGGAATTTACGCATCAAATGGGTCTCGCGTGGGTAACGGATTGTACAGTTCTCATGATGGTGGCGCCGGTAATGATCAGAAGTTTAGTTCGGCGACCGAATTTACAGCTACGGAAACCGGCGTCTACTTCATCGAGACACGAGGCTATGGTAACGGAGGGTCGTACGAACTGAAGGTCAATCCGAAACATTCGTCTTGGAACCCAGAAACAGGTTTTGTCGGTACGGTCGTCGAAACGCACCTGTCGCCAACAGTTCAGTACTCCGAATTCGCACCAGTGCAAGAAGTGGGCGGCAACTGGGATTCAAGCCTTAACCAGGCGATTGGGCTTCCCGATAGTTACGGGACCGTGGATTTTAACGGCAATGCCGCCGGAGCGGTGAATGAGTGGGGTGACCGTGACTGGATTGCCGTAAACCTTCGGGCAGGAGAACGCTACGATCTCTATCTTCAAGGAAGATCAACAGGTGGGGGAACGCTGGACCATCCTTCAATTTACGGGATTTACGATTCAAACGGAGAGTTGGTAACCCATGGTCCCAGAGGGAATAGTTTTTGGGTTAACAGCGATGATTATATGAGCTTCACCGCGACGGAGGCTGGTGTTTACTATGTCGAAGTCGGAGCTGCCGTGCTCTCCAGCGCGCCTGGGGTTAACACGGTCGGGACCTATCAGCTTGCTGTCAGACCCAGTGGAGATGCTCAATGGCAATGGTCAACACAGACCAGTTCCTGGCAGCACGTATCGGGAACACGCGGGACCTGGGATGCAGAACACGGCTATGTCGGCACCGTGATTGATACGCGGGCGCTCAGCAATAACGAGGCATTGAGCAATACCGATTTTGGAGCCGGCTTGGAACAGTCTTTCGTCGGGAACGTCGGCACCATTGGTCTTGAACGCAACGCGACAGGCAGAGTTGATCATGCGGGCGACCAAGACTGGTACGCTGTCGCTCTGCGCGCAGGAGATGAATACACCTTCGAGCTTAGAGGCAGTGGAAGCGGGTATGACAAGGGGGGAACTCTGCATGATCCCAAGATTCACGGAGTTTACGATTCAACCGGGGCTCTGGTTCATTCCGGGAACGACGATGGCGGAGACGGTCTCGAATCTCGCATGACGTTCACTGCTGAAGAAAGTGGAATATTCTACATCAGCGCTGGCGCGTACGGAAACCACGTTGGATCTTATTCATTGTATGTGTCAGGTGGTGACTGGGTCCTGAGCCCAGGCACTCCCAATCCTGTGTTGCCTACGCCTCCCGACCCCAATTCCGTCACGGGCTATGCCATCGATTCCGATGCCCCGCCCGAGGTCGCAGCCAGCATTGTCAATACGGGGGGCGAAGCCCCATGCGGAGGAAAAGGGGTCGTACATTCCATATGTGGACAGGCGTCGAGTACGAACACCACCACCCACAACAATTGGGCGGCCGCGGCCTGTCACAAAGATGCGTCGCATATCGGCATCAATGTTAACGCTGGCGTGTCGGTGTTCGCGTGCGGTGGTGCCGGATATGCCGCTGCCCTGAATCTGAGATATGTGAATGCATTTGCCTGCGGTTCGGCGTTTGCTGCCGCCCTTGTGAATGCTTGCGGCGGAAATGCCGGTGCTTGTGGGGGAAATGCTTTTGCCTGTGGGGGCAATGCCTGTGGCGTAGCTGCGAGCGTGTGCGGGGCACTTGCCTCGGCATATGCGATCAGCGGGTGTGGGGCTAACGCGGGCGCGATTGGTGCCGGCGCCCTTGCTGGAGGCGTGTTTGGGTGTGGTGCGAACACGTTCAACTGCGGGATAGTTGCGGACGCAACTTTTATCTATGGCTGTGGCGCCAAAGCAGGGGTAGCGGCTATTGGCATCAATATTGGGGGCATTTCAGGTTGTGGCGCGAAGAGCAGTGCGTGTGCGGTTGACACCAATCTGACTTGCTCAGCGCTAGCGGTTGGTTGCGTCTTGAACCTCGGTTGGGGTCTTGATGTTGGGGTCTGTGCGATCAACATTTTGCCAATTTTGCCCTCGTGCTGAGGCACCAGCACGCATCCACCATCATCTGAAGTAATAGCGGAGTTGTCGGTACGAGCCATAGGTTTGCCGTGGCCGATCTTCAGACAACCCGCGAAATGTGAGTGAACATGAAACTAGCAAATGAAAATGTTCGTGATTGGGCGCTGTCAATGCGTCGTACGACGTCAAGACCGCGCCGTGGCGCGAAACTTGTACCTTCAAGATATTCGATTTCGGTCGAGCTGAATTCCGGAGATATTCTTCTTTTCAACTCAGCGACGCGCGCGTTTTGTCGGCTGGATTTGAAAGAAGCAGCGTATTGGCGCGGTTGGGTTCAGAAAATTACAGCGCGATTCAACAAGGACACGGAACAGCAAGACGCACATTTGGAGGAAATGGACCAGTGTTGCCACGAGGTCGGGGACAACTTTGTGAACCACGGAGAAAACGCCACGCTTCAAAAAATGCTGCTTGCGGATGGGTTTCTCGTGGATGAGAGCATGGATGAGCTGGGCAAAGCAAAAGCAGACTATATGGCCAGCCGGAATGACCCGTCTCTTCTGATGCTGACATTGGCCCCCACTATGGCGTGCAACCTGGCATGCGGCTATTGCTTTCAGGGCCTGAACAAAAATGTCGAAAAGATCGACAGGCGCCTGCCCGATGCAATCGTTGATTTCGCAAAGGCGCAGGTGGAAACCATCAAAGGGTTGAACATCACCTGGTATGGTGGCGAACCGTTGATGGCCAAGAAAGAGATTTTTTCGCTCGCCGACCGTTTGATTTCTCTCTGCGACAAACGGGGTATCCAGTATTCCTCGATGATTGTCACCAACGGCTACTTTCTGACGGCCGAGGTCGCCCAGCAACTTTGGTCACGCCGCTGCACAACAGCCCAGGTCACGATTGATGGCATCGAGGAGACACATGACAAGATGCGCCCGATGACATCTGGGCGCGGGTCTTTTGCGACGATCATGAAAAACCTTGAGGCCGTGCTTGATGAAACGCCGATGGGGATTTCATTGCGGGTGAATGTCGGCCGTCGCAACGTCGATGAATGTGACAAGCTGTTAGAGATGTTGGATCAAAAGGGCTATGGCGAGCGCAGCAATTTCAATCTCTATTTTGCCCCTATCGACGCGGCGACGCCGGAAAGCGGAACTGCCTTCGAGGAAGGCCTAAAACGTCTGGAATTTAACAGGGCGATATTGGCGCTGGGTGACCGGGCCCGGTCTCTGAAGCTGTCCCAAGATATGGAAATCCCCAAAGGGATCTTGGGTATGTGCGTTGCCGCCCGGAGTAACGGGTACACCATCAGCCACAATGGCGATGTCCACAAGTGCTGGGAAACGGCACATGATCCAACCAAGCGGATCGGAACCATATTTGAACCGGAAAAGCTTGGCGGCAGTTTGAATGCGGCACTTTGGGATGAGTGGGTTCCCTTTGAAAATGAAGTCTGTGGTGCGTGTAAGATCCTGCCTATGTGTGGCGGATTTTGCGGCCATCGTTTTATCTACCACGGCGCGGGTAATGAAACAGCGTTGCCGTGTCCAGATTGGAAATGGAATACGGCAGAGTATCTTTTTGCACGGGCAAAAGCGGCCAAGATCGTAAGTGACGAAGATTGGAAGGAAAGCGAAGCAACGTCTTCGGTAATGCAATCGGGCGAACGCCATTCGACTGAAAGTTTAAAAAAGGCGCAGGACATCGTTCTTGAGAAAGTCGCATCCCAAGGAACCTATCAGCCAGACGTTGATTTCTTGCTCCGTGGCGATGGGCGGTTTTTTGAGCCAGTAACCTCCGCGGAAAACAGCGAGGATCAAGAGTAAATGAGCCGCCTGTTTCGCAAGTCATTCCTGCGCGATCTGACGAAAAGAACGGATGATTTACTTGTTGTCGTTCCTGATCGGTTTGTGCCTCTCTTCTGGCCGGTTTTTGTCGTGTTGACGTTGTCCTTGTCGTTTCTGGCGACGTGGATGTTTACGGCAAAGATTCCGATATTGGTTGAAACGGATGGTGTGGTTGTTGTTTTGGGTGGGGTGCGCGAAATCCCGTCCTTCGGAACTGGAATTGTCATCGAAAGTGCGAAGAAGGCCAACGAAAGTGTCGAAGCTGGCGAAGTTTTGATGCGGATTTCTGATCCTGTAGCAGAGCTCGCGTATGAAGGTCAGCGTAACGAATTTCTGGCTCAGAAAAGGCAATTCAACGCTGAGCGAAAGAATCTCGAGGATGAGCTTAACGCAATAAGGCGAAACACCGAATTACGGATTCTCGAGGCGGATAGAAATCTCGACCGCCTAAATGCTATTCATGACGAACTCGCTCTCGCGACTGAAGAATATGAGACTAAGAAGAAGATTCTTTGGGCTAAAATTCACAATTCATCGGACGACGTAAAGAAAATCTACGATCTGATGCAGCCAGGTGTAGAAGCATTGCGAGACAAGGGGATAGCGTCCCAAGACCGTTATCTCAACTTCTACGGTGGTCGCGCTGTCACCCTTCGAAGCGCGTATGAGGCTGAGTCTGAAATCGCGTTTAATGAAATCGAGATTCAACGGCTCTTCCGAGAGGTAAACGAGCTCGAAGGTCAGGTTGTCCAGGAAGAGATCAACAAGCAAAAAATGCAGGACGATCTGGCGTCTGCAGTTAATAGGTCTCAATCCGAAATTCAGAAACTTGCTGCTGAGGAATTGAAGATCACGAATGCTTTGATGGATTCGCAGCGCAAACTCTGGTTACAGAGTAACGCCTTTAGCACCTATAGCGGCAAGCTGATTGCGAAACGGAAGACGGCAGGGCAGTCGGTGACAGACAGAGAGTCCTTGGCGCTGCTGTCCCTGGTCCCGCAGAAGCCAAAGCGACAGCTTGTCATTTCGCCGCAAGCCACGTCTGGCAGCCTTGGCTTTTCCCTTAAGGGCCGACTGGTTGAGATACCATTCTCACCGGACAAGAGCGTCTTTGAGCGCTCATTGCTTAGTGGGCTTAAAAGGATACTGGGGGAAAGCGATCTGACGATCAAAACCGTAAGTGATCAGCTTTTGATTTCGAAGGAAAATGAAGACAGGCACGACCTTGAAGAACTGCAGCTTGCAAGCGTGTCTCTGTATGATGATCTGGGCATCCCACAGTTTTCATTCCTGTCCACTGTTGGCGATAACTGGGAAGAAACCGATCTCGTGGCGGTATCCAATTTGAGACCGGCAGATGGTAAGCGTGTTGCGGTGGGCCAGCGGGCATCTATTCGCCCCTACTTTGAGAAACCTCTGATTGGTGCACAAATCTCCGCAGAGGTTATCTCAGTGAGTGATTTTGCCACCACACCGATTGAAATCCAGGCATTGGTTGGCAGTTCCGAATTGGCGACAACCTTTCGAAGCAACGAGACGAGTGTCGCCGCGGTCTTGAAACTTCATCAATCGGAAGACGGGTCTCTCAGACTGACTAGGGGGCAGTTGGGCAACGAAGTTACCGTAGGGACACTTGCCGTTGTCAACATCCATGTGGAAACCAGTTCGCCAATCGCCGCCCTCCTACCGCTTTACTTGGATGTGCTGAAATGAATGATAAAACAGATCAAACCCAAAGTGACGTCGAATACCTTCTCGCTGCCGATAAACAACAAATCGAAAGGCGCATGGATCTTAGTATTCTTCAGGCATATCGCGATGCAGGATCCTCGATCAGAACGGTCCGAAGCAATGTGATCGAGAACTGGAAATCAGATGAAAAGTTAGGACCTCTGTCCCTTTCAATGATCGAAGGGTTTTCTTTGATTGATGCGGATGAAGATCAACGTGCGACCCGAAGCCTGGCTGACTATTGGTTCGAGTATTTCATGATGCCAAGCATGAACCTCGGGCAAGTTAGAGACTATCATTTGGCAATCAGGCAAACATACGATTTGCATGTGGAGCTGTCACAAGCTGAATTAACCGGGCCGCTTGTTATCGAAACATGCCATCATGCCTGTGTCTTTTCTTTGTGCTATGCACTGCTTTCTCAGGAACTGAAGTCAAAGTATGATTTTGACCGGGTCGTTCTTGTGCATCTGCGTGACCCGATTGATCCTCGTTTGGCCGGCCTTCAGGCTCTGTCCCAGATGCTTGCCGGAATCGAGTGCATTTGCATCCAGATGACCGATGGCTGGTTAAACGAGCTGAGCCAGGCGATGGATGGCAACAGCATATTGGTCTATTTTGGCGACATGCCCAAAAAACTGTTTTCGGCAAAACAACGGGGCAAAAGAGCGGCTGCGCAACTGCGCATCTATGCAACAAATGACGCCGAGATCGAACTCGAATCCGTTTCTATTGCATCGACGTTAGCCCGCCGTTTCAAAGCGTTGCATTACACCCTGGATTTCCCCGCCATCAATCGCGCCAGATTTAGGGAAGCAAGGAAAAACCAACCGATCACCTGTCTGGCGGCTGATTGGATTTTTTGGCCGGCCATTGCGGATTGGTACAACGTGTCGCCAACAGACAGCTCAAGCGCATCTTCAGAATGAGCATCCATGACCGTCTCGAAGATTTCCTAGGCAATGCCCTAGGCCTCTTAAAAGAGAGCGAAGTGCTCCCGACCGCAGATGTTCAGTCAGTGGAGGAATGGGCGTTTTTTTTGGATGAAGCCTTTGGCTTGGTTGCAGTTCCGGCGCAACTACGCGGTGCAAGTTTTAGGAGCTACCCTCTTTGGTTGGCCGAACACGAACAGCACGGTCCCATACTCATCAAGTACATACCAGGTATGATCCGTGGCCTCAAAACCAATGGCCTGATCCTTCGGGACGCAAAGAATATAAAGATCACTGCAGAGGACATCGCCAAGATCAGGAATGAAAAGATATTGTTCGAACCCTACCAGTTCGATGGCAAAGTCGATCTGCGCGAGATCAGGAGATATCTTTTTCGGCCCATCAGGGGTCTCCGCGTCACTGCTTTGCTTATGACGGGGTTCATCGCGCTTCTGGGGTCCGCCCTCTTTATGACCAATTTCTATCTGCTGCTATCTGTTGTTCCAAGTCAAAACATGGGCGCCTATTGGTCCGTCGCATGGTTGATTGCCGGGATCGTGTCCGCAATTTTTCTCGGAAATTACTTTCTTCAGAAATTCAATGACAGTGTCTCATCCTACGCTCAGGAACGCGCTGAGCTCTTGAAGTTGTCAATGATATGGTCGCTGCGTCCTGGCTATATTTCCGAGAACGGGTTGGAGCGCATCCGAAGCGCTTGCGAGAAAATTGCCAGTATCGGCCAAGCATCTGACGCCGCCAGCCGGGCCATTATTGCTTCGTTGGCGATGGTTCCTGTTCTTATTTTAATGACGTTTCGCATTCCAGAGACCATTTTAGGCCTGACACTTTTGGCTGCAACCAGCGTGACCGTATTCCATGTTTTCAATGCTATTCGCCGGCACAAAGTCTCAACGGTGTTGTCAGTCGGGAACCATGAAAACAACTTTGGCTTGCTGCGGCTGGTTAATCACGCTGACAGATTGCGCTTCTACGGAGAAATCTCTCGAAAACTTTCGGAATGGAGTGCGCGCTCGAACAGGCTTACTGCGGCCAATCACAAGCTCTCAGCCAATACGATTTTTGAGAATGAGAACAGGATTCTGGTCCTCGATACCATCCAGTTACTGGCGATAGCCGTCCTTGCGTTTATGATTTCAAAAAGATCGTCAGAAGCACCGGCATTGGCTGTCGCGGGCGCTTACATGATTTTTCACCTGATCAATCAGATGTTCATGATGCTTCCCAAGCTCGCGGTTGCCTTTGAGGTGAAGGCGGTTGGACGTGCAATCATGGGTGAGTCTTCAGATATCCTTGAGGAGTTGGAAGCGGGCGCACACTTGGCTACACCGGCTGTAAAACAGGCCCGAGCCCAAGTCCACTTCAAAGACTTTAGTTTGCCCTATGGCTGCATGTTTGCCGAGGCGGAGCGGTTGGACAGGTTTTTGGACGGCAAGCAGGTTGTTCGGATCATGGGCGAGTCTGGATATGGAAAGACAACGCTATTGCGCTGCATTCTTGGCATTCAAAAACCAGCAGCTGGAACAGTTACTGTATTTGGAGCAGACCCTGCCGCTCTCTCGTTGAAAGAACGTTACCGAATATTTTCGTATGCGGATCAAGGCATTCATCTTGTTCCAGGTACGTTGCGAACCAACCTCTGTATGTTTGATACAGGATCTAGATCAGATCGAAGCATCTGGAGTGCTTTGGAAAAAGTACAACTTCTGGAAAGGGTCCAGAAACTGCCTTTGGGGTTGGATACATCCATATCCAATGCCCGCAGGGATTTTTCCACTGGAGAACGGCAACGTCTGGCGCTTGCGCAATGCATTTCAAAGAGAAGCGCAATTCTGATTTTGGACGAGGCGTTGTCAGGCACCTCTGCTGAGTTAGAGACAAAGATCTTTAGCGATATTTGTCCACTTTTTAAGCAGGTATACTTCACGTCCCACCGCATGCACATGGCCGATTGCGCAGACACTATCATCAAGCTTGATGCACCCCGTGCCCGTTAAGACGACCTCGCGATTGCAAGCCACTGCGGTTGATTGCGGCGCCATTTGTCTGGGCATCATCCTAGACGAATTCGGCTTTATTCATTCTGCCCTCGAGTTGCGCCGGTTGTGCGAAGTAGGGCGAGACGGTGCAACGGTCTCACAAATCCAAAAGGGCGCGGAGAAACTCGGTCATGAGTGTACGATTTACAAAAAAGGTCTGAAAAGCCTCGCCAAAACGGACCGCCCCATAATTCTATATTGGGATTTGCGCCATTTTGTCGTCTTCGAAGGCATGACGGACGAGTGTGTATGGATCAATGATCCCGCAGTTGGTCGTCGACGTCTTACTATTGGTGAATTCGAGAAACATTATACCGGTATTTGTCTGGCGATAACGCCGAAAGAAAACCGGCCAGAACAGACACGCATCCATGCCTGGAAGGGGCTGTTGCAACTCGCCTCGGATCGCACATTTAGTATGCCACACTTGTTTGCAATCGGCACAATGACCAGTGGTGTCATTTTCGCATTAGAACTACTGTTTGGCGGCGGAATGCGCATCTTTTTCGACTTCGTCGTTGAGCTTGAAATGTCGTGGTGGGGTTATGTAATCGCGGCAATAAGCCTTCCGACTATCCTGGCCCGGTTTCTTCTGCGTGTTTTGCAATCAATTTGGTATGAAAGTCGTGCAAGCAATGTGAAGCTTGATATGAAAACCATCTTCTTGAAACGAATTCTCGTACGTCCGCCAAAATTCGATGACATGCAAATGGCGGGGGAGTTCCTAAGCAGAATATCCGACTTGGACCGGTCGGTTGGCTTTATCATGTCTGCGATCCACTCGGTTGGTCGGCAGGTCACCATAGTTGTCTTTGCACTTGTGATGCTTTTGCTGTTTGCGCCGCTGATCGCGCTCGTCAGCACCTTGCCGAAAGTGCTCATTTTGATATCTCTCATACTGCAAAACCGCGTGACACAGGAACTTGAGATTAACAAAGATAACCAGGAAATGCAGTATCAGGCGATTTACAGCCAGCATGCCAATGGGTTGTTGCGTTTCTATGCCTGTGGGCAGCAGCGGCAACTATTTATCACGTGCTTTCCGTTCCTGGCCCGAATGCAAGCGGCACGGGCCGACCACACTCGCTCTCGGTCCAGTTTGCGGTCTTTGCAACAAACCGTGGAGATGACATCTGTACCGATCTCCTTGTTCGCCGGGGCCTATCTGATGATCACCGGGCAATTGACATATGGCGGTTTCATGCTGGCCAGTATGTTAGCTATTATACTGTCCACTCATATTGGAGAACTTACCGAAAATATTTATCAGTTCTCGATGCTGAAACCTGTTGCCGGCAGAGTGGTGGAAATCTATCTGGAGAATTCGAACGAAGAACAACAAAAAGCGTCTACAGACACCCTCGTTGAAGACCAAAACCCCATGCACCCAATCGACAGCAGCCCTGCGGTTATCGAAGTCAAAGGGTTAGGCTTCAAGCACCCCAGCAGCGATCAAAATCTTTTCAACAACATAAATCTGGCCATAAATGCTGGAGAAGTCGTTGGCCTTACAGGCCCCAGTGGTGTAGGAAAGACGACTTTACTCGATTTGATGTCAGGTCTGAGAGAGCCAACCACTGGTTTGGTCTTGTTCAAGGGCAAGCCGCTAGAGGGATTTGCGCAGGTCGGGTATGTTTTCTCTGATGACGACTACATATTTGGCTCGCTAACGGACTTTGTTTCATCAGGAAATATCGTCGATCTGGCGCGCTTGAAAATACTGATGAACGTGGTCGAACTACAGGACAGGCTTGGCTTTTTTATGGAGTCGCCCGGTGATGAACGATTGGAAGACGAAGGACTGAGCCGGGGCGAAATGCAACGACTGCAGTTGGCGAAGGCGCTTTATAGAAGCGAGGACTGCATCTTCTTTGACGAAGCTTTCAGCCATCTTTCCTTTTCCCAGAGTAGTCGGATTATCAGGAATATACAGCAACTTGGAACGAGTTTGGTGCTAGCAACCCACAGAGCCGAGATATTGGGCCTGTGTGATAACGTGGTTCAGCTGGACTTGTGATCTGTCACAATCTTCTACGCAAGTTAAAGGGTCTTGCTAGCTGAGGGTATGGATGACAAACTTTGAACTGAACGGATGATGCTTTTGCGGATGCGGAAGATGCACAAGGTTTTTGAGAGACGTCGATATGGCAGTATTGAGAACAATATTTAGGAAATTTCATATAGCTCTGTTTGGGTTTTGATCTTGCTCTGATTGATTGGCACATTCTGCCAGCGAGGCCGGAATTCGGACGGAGATTGTTGAAGTCAGTGCGCCATACGGTCAACAAATTACGGGCATGACGCACGCTATCGAATAGTTGTTTGTTAAGGCATTCGTTTCTTGTGCGGGCGTTGAAGCTCTCCACAAAACTATTCTGCGTCAGTTTGCCGGGCGCGATATAGCGCCAGTCGATTTTAAGGTTTTCCTACTATCTCAGGATCGCATTTGACGTCGGTTCTGTACCGTTATCGCTAACCACGATGCAGGGATAGCCGTGCAGTTTGGCGATCCGATCCAGCTCTCAGGCGCCACGCTCACCAGACAACAAAGTATTAACCACTACCGCCAAACACTCTCTGCTGAAGTCATCAATGACGTTCAGGATGCGGAAACGGCGGCCACAGGATTGGTTATCAGATGTGTAACCCAAGTCACCTCTCTGCTTCGACGCTTGCAGGATTGGCGTCGGTTAGTACGTCGATCCAAGCGCCACTGGTGAACTGGCTGCCTTGGTCAGAATTGAAAGTCTCCGGTGTGCAGCGCTTTGCGGCTGTACCAATCCATGATGGCCACGAGGTACAGGAAGCCCCGTCGCATAGGGATGTAGATGATATCTGCGCACCAGACCTGGTTTGGGTGGTCGATAACCACGTTCCGCAACAAATATGGCCAGATCTTATGCCGAGGATGCTTCTTGTTGGTGTTGGGTTCCTGATAGATTGGCACCAATCGCATGGGGCGCATCAGTTGGCGCACACGGTGCCGCCCGCATGTATGGTTGTTGCGCTTCATATAACGCGCCATCTGACGAGACCCATACCGAGGTGTTTCCAGGAATTGTTCGTCGATGATTTCCATGAAACGCACGTTTTCAGCGCTCTCGCCCTTCGGCTCATAGTACAGGCTGGATCTCGTCAAGGTCAGCAGCTTGCATTGACAGCGCACACTCAGCTTGTGGCCCTTACTCACCATTTTTGCCTCGCGCTTCGAGCAACTTTTGCGAGGCATCGGCCAAAAAAATCCCGCTCCACGACCAGCTGGCCAATCTTGGAATGCAGCTTGTCGACGTCTGCTGAACTCACTGCAAAATCCCACTCATCTGTTCGGGGGCAGCACCACGACGCATAAAAGCCGTCGACATGTTCTCTATCGCTGCTCGTTTCCAGATGCGATCTGGGTCGGGTGCACCTCGTACTTTTTGGACAGCTCCGCCAGCGTCATCTCCTCGCGGATCGCCTCAAGCGCAATCTTCGCCTTAAATTCGGGGGAATGGTCCTTTCGTTTCTTCATTGCAGATCACTTCTTTCGTCATGCGACCCACCTTAACGAATGGTCCGAAAGTTCGCGACCAACTCCGCTAGCCCATTTACCTATACTCTTGTCTGAAACCAAAGATTACTTCATGGAGAGCTCTTAGCTTGGAAGTCTCAAGGTAGGTGCATGTCCCAAGATCCGATCAAACCCTTTCTGTCTCGCGTAACAGACTCTTTACAGGATCTCCATCCGAGTGAACGTAAGCTCGCGGATCTGGTTCTTGATTTTCCACGTGACATGGTCGGATATACCGCGACAGAGCTCGCAGAGCTTGCAACAGTCTCAAATGCCACAGTATCTCGCTTTGTGCGACGTTTGGGCTATGCCTCATTTGAAGAAGCCCGACGCGCCCTTCGGGATGAGCAGCGCGGCGGCACCGCAATTTTGCGAATGTCCACGCAACCTCTAAGCGCTGGCGGAGCATTGGAGGCGCATTTCGAAAGCTCGAAGCAGAATCTCGACCTAACATATGGGGCGCTGGACAGCGCATCGCTTGATGGCCTTGCTAAGTCTTTGATCAAGGCGCAGCGCGTATGGTTTGTCGGATTTCGGGCGGGCCAGCCGCTGGCGAACTATCTAGGATGGCAAACTGCGCAAGTGTTGGACAATGTCACTGTCTTGCCTCGCGCAGGCGAGACCTTGGCGGAAAGCCTTGTGTCGTTGACTGCAGATGATGTTGTCGTGGTGTTTGCGCTTCGCCGAATGTCCAAATTGGTGACACAGGTCGCAGATGTGGTGCGCGACGCGCAAGCTGGCCTCGCGGTCATTGAGGACCGACCTCACACAATACCGGATCCTGTCGAGTGGCGGTTCTCCAGCGTCACCTCAGCACCGGGGCCGCTTATGAACCATGTGAGTGTGATGGCTGTTTGTAATTTGATTGCCGCTCGCGTCATCGAACTCTCTGGGACGACCGGGCGGTCGCGCATGGTCGCAATCGAAAAACACCATCAGCGCTTTGACGAGCTTTAAGGGCTGGTGCGCCGCCCTTTCGATGCCTGTTTAAAGGCAAATGGCCAGATAAGCGCCACTTTTTTGCGCAAAAAGCATAGGCGAATCCACATGAAGAGAGAAAAATTTTTTGCATAAGAAAAATTAATGAAAAAGTATTTACTTATCGAGAATTGCACGGCAAGTTGTTTTTACCAGTTGAAAGGACTGTCCCATGACTTTTCTCCGTTTGGCCCTGTTTGCAGCTACTAGCGCCGTTATCCTGCCCGCCTCGACTTCTGCGCAAACGGTGATGCAGATCAATTCCTCACTGCCAGAGGGATCGTTCGCCCATGTGTTCCTGCAAGAATACGAAACGCGACTCGAGGCGGCAGCGTCTGGCGAAATCGACGTGCAGATATTTATGTCCAATACTCTGGGTAAGGAAGAAGATGTCCTGCAGGGTCTGGGCTTTGGCACGCATCATGCATCGCTGTCAGCATCTGCGGTGGCGCAGGTCAACAACCGAACCTCGATCTTTGACCTGCCCTATCTGTTCGAAGACCGGGCCGCTGTTCAGGTCTTTGCAGATAGCCCGGCCGGGGAAATGTTGGCTGATGGCTTTGACGGTACCGGTATGGTGCTTGCGGCAATGTGGGATAACGGCTTTCGTCAGATCACCAACAATGTGCGGCCTATTGTGACGCCCGCTGATTTGGACGGCTTGAAAATCCGCACGCCCACGAACCGCCAACGGGTCGAGATGTTCAACACTCTCGGGGCCAATCCAACGCCCTTGTCCTTCGGAGAGGTGTATTCTGCGTTAGACCAAGGCACGATTGATGGACAAGAGAACCCGGCAAACGTCGTGAATACAGCTAAGCTGTTTGAAGTGCAGCAATACATGTCACTTTCCAATCACGTTTACCTGCCGACCTTCATTGTTATCGGTGAACCATTCCTTGCCAGCCTAAGTGATGAGCTGCGTACGACAGTTCTGGAGACGGCAAAAGGCATGGCTGCGTGGACTTTTGAGTGGGGCGCCACGACGGATACGGAAACTATTGCCGCCCTCAGAGATCACATCGAAATCAACGAGATCGACTTCGCTGCCTTCCAGGCTGCCGGAGCACCGCTGTATGACAGCCCGACCTTCGTCGATGTTATCGGTGTTGACATGATCGAGGCAACAAAAACCGCGCTTGGGATTGAGTAAGCAAGGTAAGTTGGTGCCCGCATGAAAAGTATCGTCATCAAAACCGACCGCGCCTTGGGTGTTATGCTTGATGCGTTGGTTGTTTGTCTTGCAGGGCTTCTTCTTTTGCTTCTGAACTGGGCGGTTTTCGCCCGGTTCATTCTTAACGACAGCGTTTCGTGGGGGGAGGAACTGCCTGCGCATCTTTTGGCGATGCTGACCTTTCTCGGCGCGGCTTACCTGACCCGCACGAACGAGCATTTGGGGTTCGATGCTGTCCTTAGAGTTATGCCGCAACGCATCCAGACGGTCGTGACTGGAATGAATCTGGTCTTGATGGCTGGTTTTGGAGCGCTTTTGGCGTGGTATGGTGGACTTGCTGCGGCAAGCTTTGCGGGGCGTTCGCTTATTTCTGTTGATGCTCCGATGATGCTTTTTCGTGCTGCGATGCCTGTTGGAGGCGCACTGATCGCCCTCTTCTGTTCCGTCCGATTGGTGGGTCTTTGCACAGGCAGCATCGCCCCAGAAGATATTCTTCCAGAAAGTGACGTATGATGCTTATAGCTTCCGGATGGATCATTCTGATCTTGCTGATCAGTCTTCTGATCGCGGGATTGCCGATCGCCTTTGTTTTAGGTGTTACTGCCGCGACCATGATCATTCTTGACCCGGCGGTTGTGCCCCAGATTATCGGGCTCGTTCCCTTTGGTGGGGCCAATAATTATCTTTTGGTCGCGGCGCTTTTGTTCATGATCGCTGGCGAGGTTATGAACCAAGGCAGGATTGCAGAGAAACTGATCGCCTTCGCATCCTCGCTTGTTGGGCATATTCGTGGCGGATTAGCCCATGTGAATATCCTGACATCGCTGTTCTTTTCCGAGATTTCCGGGACCGCGACCTCTGACGCCGCCGCCATCGGATCGGTGATGATCCCGCAGATGCGTAAGCGTGGCTACCCTGCAGCGTTCGCGGCTGCGGTCACGTCCACCTCGGCGACCATGGCGATCATCGTTCCGCCGTCGCTGAACCTGATCCTTTATGCATATGTGGCCAATGCCTCTATCGCCGAGCTGTTCGCAGCTGGCCTTATTCCTGGTATTTTGGTCTGCGCTCTCTTGATGGCCACGGCCTATATCATCTCGGTCAAACGCGGCTATCCGACCGAGGGCGCCTTTTCGTGGGCACGTGTGGCGGAAACGGGCAAAGATGCTGCCATCCCGCTGACCCTGCCCATTCTGGTGCTCGCCGGGATCTTGGGCGGGATCTTCACCGCAACTGAGGCAGGAGCGATTGCGGCGTTCTGGTCCATTGTGCTCGCCACAACTGTCTATCGCACCGTAAAGCTTGGCACATTGATTGATACCTTGCGGATCGCGGGCAAGCGGTCAGCGATGCTGATGTTCATCGTAGCGACCTCAACTTTGCTGGGCTGGTACATGACAAACCAGCGCATACCGCAAGAGATCGCGGAAGGTATCCTCGGCCTGTCGGACAATTATTGGGTCGTTTTGCTGGCAATCAATGTTTTCTTCCTTCTAGCTGGGACGATCATTCACGGAACCCCAGCGATCCTTATGCTTGTGCCGATCTTCTTGCCCTTGGCCGATCAGTTGGGCATCGATCGCGTGCATTTCGGCCTCATCCTGACGATCAATCTGGGGATTGGTCAGCAAACGCCGCCTGTCGCATCTGTCGTCCTGATCACTTGCGCCATTGCTAAGATCTCAATCGCCAAGATCATTCCATCCATGTTGACGTTCATTGGGGCGATGCTTGTGGCACTGATGTTGATCAATCTTATTCCTGCACTGTCGCTTTGGCTGCCTTCGGTAATCCTGTAATGCGGCTTTTGCTGATCAATCCAAACACATCCAAAGGCGCTACCGCCCGGATCGCGGCGGCTGCGGAAAAGGCGCGTTGGCCGGGTGACAAATTCACGACTCTCAGCCCCGCCATGGGCCCGGAGCTGATTGTAACCGAAGCTGACAGTCGTGGCGCGGCTGATGCTGTAGTGGATACAGTCGAGAGCTATCAATCTCTTTGTGATGGAATCATTCTTGCCTCGTTCGGCAACACCGGCGCTGCACAAGTGCAAGCGCTGCGGCCAGATATACCAGTTATCGGGATTGCCACTGCTGCATTCTCCGTTGCCCGGGTGCTTGGCGGGCCATTCGCAATCGCGACGTTTGGGCAAGGACTGGTGCCGGGACTCATGGCCCAGGTAAAAGAGTCCCGATTGGAGGACCAGTTAACTGAGACGCTTTGTCTTGATGTTGAGAGTTTTGGCGACCCTGGTACTGTACAAGACCGGTATGGTGATGCCCTTTTGGCGCTGTGCTTGAAAGCGGCAAGCCGGGGCGCGCATTCCATTGTAGTGGGCGGCGGACCTCTAGCAGGACTGGCAGGCGATTTGGCAAAGGACTGTCCGATCCCGCTCATTGACGGGACCCAAGCAGCCATCAACATCATTCGCGCTGTCCTTCACCGTCCGTGTCCGTCAGCTCTCCGGCAATGAAAACCGTCAAAAACACTTAGCCTTGACGGGCTGGATTCGATTAAGTGGTGCGATCTCGCAAGGATCAAGTTTCTGACTTGCAACGAGTAGCCGCAATGGGGCTCTGCGCTGCAACAATGCGACGTGTAATGCAAAGTTGGCTATGCGCGTGAACAAAGCAGTCCGAGAAACGATCAGAGAATACTTTAAAATGAATGTATTCAAGAAGTTAAAGTGGAGCACGAGACGCATTGATTGTATCGCAATCAATGGTGCTAGACTGACCTTTCGACCTCAAATTGCACCGGTTTGGTTCCGGAGCGGCTATGTTTGGCTATTTTGGGCAGTCATCGTGTTTAGTGCAGCGTTCTACGCTCCTATTCCGATAACTTGCCTGACATCGCTACCTGACATCTCACTTCTTTTTTGGGGCATGATCGTATTAGAATATGTATTTTTTTACTATCTCGCGTTGTCTCTTTTCTGGTTAATCAACGTCCTCCTTAAGCTCAGCGTCATTCCTCTTCCTTTGATTAGTGTTCTTGTCGTAACCGCTGTTGTATTCAGCTACCCCTCATATCTTGGACTGATCTTTGATTGGGACCTATGTCTTCAAGAGTTAGCGATGCTCACACTGTTTTACTTTTTGATTGTTGAGCAGGTTCTTCAGGTTCTTTACGTATCCTTGATCCATCCACTCGTTTTAGCGGATCACATAAAAAAAGTAAGGTTCAAGGACAGGTCTCTTAATCATATACTTGCTCGCGATCAGGAGGAGGTGAACGAAGAAGATCTAACCGTGGGTTACAAAAAATTTGTTCGTGGAAGTATCAAATACATTTCGTCTGTTGAGCACTATGTTCGCGTCGTTGATCTGGACGGAGAACACTTCATCCGAGCGAGAATAGCTGACATTGCACGACAGCTCACAAGGGACGAAGGAATTCAGATTCACAGGTCACATATCGTCTTCCAGACTGGCATCATACATGCCGAGCAGACATCTCAGAAGTTGTGTATTTTTCTAAAGGATAAAAGCACCATCAACGTTGCGAGAGGTCGAAGAAAACGTGTATCTGAATGGCTTCGCAGAAGTCGCATAGAGATCCTCCCGCTTCGCCAAGACACGTTTCCTCGCGAGCCTAGGCCATGTGAAAACGAAGTTAGAACGGGACAAGTTTCGTAACGGTGTTCAACGTTGTACTTATGATTTTCTAGGCGGATTCGCTTCGTTAGTGTTTGCAAGGGAGGCTTTAGGCAGTTACCTGGAATCCCCAACTTTATATATATGCGAGTCTGATGTCGTGAAAATGAGTCAAGGAAAATACAGCAGATCCTAAGGTTATACTTACTTCTCGAGTTATCTATAGAAAGTCCGATCCGAACCGCTCAATCAGGAAAGCAATCTGAGCTTCAAGCAATTTCTCCAAATACTGCAGCACTTCGGTTGGCACATCAATACTAGCGCTCGCATGAACGGGCATATTCAAAGCGGGGTAGAGTGAGGCACTCAAACCTGCAAAGCGCTCAATCATTCGGATAACTCTGAGTGGGTTCTTGGGAATATCAGCAAAGCTCAGGTAAAGAAGACGATCAGAGCTAAACTGTGCGTCCCATTGCGGTATATAGCGCGCATAATCACCGCGATGCGCAATTACGGAGTGCTGAGCATAGCGCATCCAGTCATCGACTGTTCCAAGATGGTTCTTACGTCGAGTTGCGTTCATCTTAATCTGCGAGACTGCACGCTCAACGGGATGGCGAATTAGATAAATGAACCTTGCGTCTGGTAGAAGCGCATCTATGAACTCGAGGCCCTTGGGCGGGACACAGCAATACTCTGGTGTTACATCCAAGCCAACATGACTGTCTGGACATTGTGAAAAAACTGTTCGATACCATTGGCGGTTGAACATTGGTCGTCTGACAATGCGCCTTAGATAGTTTAGTTGATCAGCTGTTGGATGGCTGGACTTAAGATGACTTTTTATGGCCTTGTTAACGCCGCGCTCGACATGCCCAGATGTCCAGCGCCTATTTTCAGGAATAAACTTATGATCAAAAAAATGGAGCTCTTTGAATGGTGGTACCCAGATTTTGGGGTGCTTTGCTAAGTTTTCATGAACCCAAGAGGTGCCTGCTTTTTGAGCCCCAACCACCAAAAGACCTGGCATCTTGCTCCTATGTGCGCTGTCTCTCATCGGTCAATCGTTCTCAAGACTTTTGATCAGTGTTTCAGTAATTTTGCGATCCTCTTCTCGGATAAGCCGGGCGTTCGACTGTCTAGACATCTCATCGAGGCGCTTGAACGCGGTATCTGAATTCATGCATCGTTTAAAAATTTCCTCGACGAATACCGCGGCGTTGGACTCAGCTTCCAAGGCTCTCTCGGATCTCTGAAAAAGGTTCTTGATTAAATCACCTCGCTCGACCCAAAACGAAATCACTCCATCAAAGAGCTCTCCGCCGCGATCAAACCTGACAGTGGGTGGATTGGGTATCTTGGGATAAAATAGGCGCAGTTCCGTCTCATAAAGCTTAACGGTGTTGGCTAACGTACTGCCTATAAGCCCATGCGCTCTGGAGAGTGGGTCAATGTCGTGATCAACAAAGGTATCGCATACAGCAGTCAACCAACGAAGATTCAGCTCTCTTGCGAGCAGATCATCATACTCACCTACAATACGAAAGAATAAGCGCTTTGCATGATTGTCGCCACCAGACCTACGGATTGCCACAATGGTACAAGCCAAGAGATGACTCAACCGACTGAGTCCTGCGAACTCAGGTTGAAGGCGATGAAAGTGTTTATTGAGATCTTTTTCGCGACCCGGCCATGTCTTTGACCTTTTACCGGGAACAAGCACTTTTCGGAACTTATCGAGATCGCAAGAGATATCTGGAAGTGCACTAACCAGACAATCGTTATCGATTCTTCTGTTGGAGAAATATGCAGGCCATTCCGGCCAAATCTGCGATCGGGTTTCATTAACGATTTTAGGTTTTGATGTAATCTCGCCTCTTAAGCTGTATCCAAGTTGCCGGTAGTCTTCCGCGCATATATCTTGCAGCTTTCCGATTTGCTTATCAGTTAAAGCATCCCGAATTACAGAAAGTATATGTGGGTTTGTCCTTTCTATTTTTCTCAGCTTGAGTCTTATGCCTAGCTTCTGGCTAAAGGCTGCTAGATCGTCATCCAAGTTCTCATGATGTAAAAAGTGATCTGCGAACTGTAAGCAATTGAATGGATGTGTTTGCGGTAAGAGATGATGCTTAAGATTGGCATCCAACGCCCGAGAAGATCGGTCGAACCCAACTTGATCATCGACCAGAACTTCAAGTGCTTGATCTATAGTTAGATCGGGCCACCTCGCCCGCGCATAGTAGCCAGAATTTGGTGCAGTACCGTACTTAAACATATGAATTGCCGCGATGAACCGCTGGAAGGGATCTCGGATTACTGCAAAGCGAATTGCGTCGGACCAATAGTCAGGAATGTAGCCGAAAGTTTGGATCTTGCTATCTGTCGGCCAACTGAATCTTATCTTATCATGGCCATTCTGCGGGATGTGGATGAACACGGCATGCGGAGAGTCAAAAGCATAGTTTGGCATCACGTGTCATCCTGAGCAGTGGCTGGTTTGGGACGAAGCTGATTTCCATCTGCGTTCATGACCATGACGCGTGGGATTGTAGGCAGTTTCTGAATATCGAAATCGTAGAGGCTATCGAGCTGGATAGAGATGTCTTCGAGGGCGTCTGGGATAGGTTTCTTTGGCTGTGCAAATCGCTGCTGGGCTGCATCGCGGATGATGAGGCTACGTTCGGCCTCTGACAGAGAATGAGGGTCCAGGCCCAACACTGTTGTCACAAATGAAACTGCACATGTTTCTGGTTTTTCTATCGCCCAAACGGTCAAGTGCGCGGATGGAATGCACGCCATAATGTTGGTGGCGAGTTTGGACCAAGAAACGTGTGTCGACACGGTTTGACGTGTATCAACGAGCGGCCCGTAATCATGCTGACAAGTCACGATCAAATGGACGTGGATATTGGCGCCGTCAAAATAGTCCTCTAGTCCGAGCAGGAAGTCAGGTTGTCGAAAATATAGGATGCCAGAGGTCGATGGACCCTTAGTGTCGATCAGTGTGGCATGCTGGCTGATCGCGATAGTTCGATGCTCGTTTGAGATGCTAGGAAGAGATAGATAGCTTGATGTCGGTACTTCAAAGTCTGGTGCTCCAGCAATGCTGGAAAGCTGCCACTGAACATCGGCCTTGAACATCTCTGGTGAGATAAACACTGATGAGCTTTGCCGCATCTGCTCAGCAAGTGCAGCGGCTGACTTACGAACCAGTGTAGGAAAGATGTCTCTGGCGCCGAGGTGAATATTGACCCTAGGGCGATCGTTTACCATTGATCAACTTCGCCCTGTGAACTTCTCATTTTATACGGGCCCAAGATGGTTCGCATGATAGGCACGTTACTCATCATCGAAAAGAAGAGGATGGTCGTCCAAGGACGTCTTGCCTGATAGCAAATCAACGGCTTCTTGGCTTGAGTTCATCGCCTGCGAAAGGTAAGCACGCGTCATAAGCATTGAGCGGGCGACTACTCGAAAGCCAGGTGTTTCAGGAGTGAAGTCCTGCTTGTCTTGTTCCAGAAGAACCGCTTCAGAAAATTGAGATAAAATTGAAGCGAGTTGGGATGTGAAGTCTTCCATCATGTCAAAATCTGAACTTTGAATGCCACCCAGTGAGATCTCGATTTTTCCCGTTTTCAGGTCCAGTTCACGATCAACTTTCATAGCTCTACCTTGTTCGCCTGACAGCTCGACTCAATTGCAATCGGCCAGGGCAGGGTCCGGCCAGGGCAGGGTCGAAAAACCACTGAATCAAGTCCCAACCAAAACTCACGCATGTGAAGTAATTCCGCGACAACTCCGCGATAGCGTCGCGCCAATTGGCTCGCAACTGGTGTGTTTCACCTGGTGAAATGCGCGTGAATGGGGTCGATCACGCACAAGCGTATTTGCTTCTGCATTCGGTTGCTATGAATGGGCCAGCGCGGCTGAATTTCGCTGAGTGAAATGACAATGTTGTCGTTCGGTGGGCTTCCGTTGCAAGAACGAGGTCCGTCTGAAGCGGGTGTAAAACAAGCAAGAACATAGTGTTCACCACCAAACCAACCCTCAACCCCGGAAGGTGGTGTGGAAGTGCCAAGTATCGGCTTGCTTGAATGCAAGGCAACCACTCACGGAAGCGGCCGCCGGGCACAACCACCATTCTTAGGCATTTTCCTTAGGTTGGGGGCTCGAGCGGCAGACGACCCACCGCAGAACTCTTCTCATCCGTGGAGCTCTGCGGTGGGCTTTTACTAGCGTCTGTTTTTGTGCCCGAAATTCGTATCACCATCTTGGAGCATGGATATGCGAAGCGGCTTTTCTGCACCGCTATGGCCGTCCAGTTCGAATGTCTCAAAGGCTAGGCTGCCCTTGTGTTAGAAAAAGAAAGAAACAGCACACCCATGACGGATAGTGACGCTCTGATTGAGCAATATCGCCAGATTCACCAGACAAAGGTTTATGGAAACTCATCAGAGACTTTAACTGGACTCATTCAGCGCCAGGTCGAAGGCATTATCTTGGTGAGCCGTGTGCTTGATTATGGCTGTGGTCAGTCGCGTTTGGTCGATTGGATTGCCAGGCTGAATGCCGCGCACGCGGTGCGGTATGATCCGGCCATTCCGGAGCATTCAACGCTGCACAGCGATGGTGTCGATCTCGTTTTGTGCACTGACGTGATGGAGCATATTCCAGAGGATGATGTCTCAGATACCCTTCAAGAAATCGCTTCGATCTCGATAAATGCGTATTTCAACATCGCCTTGACACCAGCGTCGGAGATACTTCCAAACGGCGAAAACGCTCATTGCACTGTCAGACCAGCAAGATGGTGGGCGCGTCAGTTGCGCGCGCACTTCAGAGTGGTTCGTTCGGTCAATGCGGCACGCAAGGACCGCGCAAGTTTCGTGACTTGGTCGAAGCCGGGCGAATGAAGAACGGCTCCGCTTTTCGCGGTTAGAACCGGACCAAGAGGCTGGAGTGCTCGACGGGCATCCCGGTGATTGCAAACAGGAACGCTGGGGTGTTCCGCTTGAGATCTCTCTTAACACCATGCACGACATCCGATTTCACTGAGCGAAACACCCAAGTTGTTCCCGCATATCTGCGTGTGATGATCTCGCACAAGCTAGCTGATTGGTGAATTCCGATCTCAGGACAAGTCCAGTCGACGCCCTGCGGGCAGTGCAGTCCCGAGACGACGCATCCGCCAAATTCATTTGAAGTCTTTAGGAGAGCCACTGGCCGTCGCCGTCCGACGCCCTTATTATTCCTTCTACTGTTGTTGAGCAGATCAAAGAGCACGTAACGCTTGATCAGCCGGGAGCTTTGGAGGCTTTCGTGGCTGATGCTCTGAGCAGTTATACCCACATGGGGTCGCTTGCGGAAAGTGGCGCCACGTTTTGGGTTCAGGACGGGAACACAAAAGTCATGCGGCGCATCACGATGCCTTTTGAGGTTCAAGAAAAGGAGTTGGCTCAATGAGAAGCTATGAATTTATCGGAAGCGTAACTGGCAGCGGAAGCTTTACACGGAACCTTGCGCAGGTCGGAGATGTTGATGGCGATGGGCTGGGCGATGTTCTGATTAGTGACGAGACGGCAAGTGGCGGCGGCAATGCTTGGTTAATCTCAGCGGCGGATCTAGCGAGCTTGGATGCGCTCGATGGAGCGACCGACGGTCAGATCGATGTGGATTTGATCCCGGGTGCCGGTACGAGCGGATCTTATCAGTTCAGTTCGACTGATTCGCAGACATTGCTTTCCGTTCGAGTTGGAGTTGATATCTCATCTGCTGGAGATGTTGATAACAATGGCGTTAACGAGCTGTTTATCGCAGTAGGAGGCGCAGGCGGCTTTGGCGAGGTATTTGTGATTGACGCCGCAGATTTGTCAGCCTTGGACGCGTTGGATGGGGTCGTTGACGGCGATATCGATATGTCGCTGATCTCTGGTACCGGAGGGACTTATCAATTCACGTCGAGCAGCGGAAACAGGCTTGATTATGAAATCTCATCTGCCGGCGACATCGACAATGATGGTCTGGATGATCTTATCATAGCGCGATCTCAGCAATCAATAGGTGGTGGTTCCAACAATGGTGGGGGGTACATCATCAGTGCGGCAGACTTTGCTGACCTTGATGCGCTTGATGGCAGTACAGATGGCGAGATTAATCTGGATCTTGTCGCTGGTACGGGTGGATCCTATCAATTTATCGGCGCTGGGGCGAACGACACTGTCGGTAGCAGTGTATCATCTGCCGGCGACGTGGATGGTGATGGTTTCGACGATCTCTTAATCGGGGCAAATCAAGCAGGCAGTTCCGGTGAGACTTACCTTATCAGCGGCGCAGATCTTGCAGCATTGGATGCCTTGGATGGCAGTACGGATGGTGAGATTGATCTGGGTCTTGTGGCTGG
>CALFRH010000192.1 GCA_937919225.1 uncultured Parvularcula sp. | reverse complement strand
TCAATGGCTTAGCTGGCTGAAAAATTCGATTTTGGCACCCTCCTCCGGAGCCATTCCCCTCGCTATAACAAATTGATTCTGCATTATTTATTGTGGCCGAAGGCGACATTTGGCTGACCAATAGATATGGTAGCAATCGACATGTGTGCTGTGCGAAGGATAAGCGAAGTCAGAACGGCCAAGACACGGTGACCACAGGCGGCAAGCGGACAGCTGCGCCACCGCATCAGATCGTCTGACGCGCCGATGCATAGCGCACTCATGTTGAGCGCGGCAGAATAGCACCATGGGTCATGAGTACCCGTCCCGCCAATGCGTGGGCGTTCCGAATAGCCATTGCTGGCTCGGCCCCCCTAAGGCGAGCAGCGAGGTAAGCGCCATTAAAACTGTCGCCTGCTCCAGTGGTATCGAGCGGGGACAAAATCTCCGGCGGCGCGACCCAGCCATACCCCTCCAGGTAAGCACCATCGGGCCCTGACTTCACCACGACCTCCTCCGCCCCCGACGCAGCCCAACGCTCAGCGCAATCCTGTGGATCGCGATCACCGTAAAGGGCCTCATCATCTTCAAATGTAGGAAGCGCCACTGAGATAAAGGGCTGTAAGGCCTCGATCGCTGCGCGCGCGGCCATTGGGCTTTCCCAACCGGCGGGCCGGTAGTTGGTATCAAAGGCGACATGCCCTCCCTGCTGGCGAATGGTCCGTGCCACCCCTATCAATCGCTGCCGCCCTTCTTCACCAATCACCGCGAGAGTGATTCCAGAAACGTAGAGGAGCCCAGCAGAACTCATCTTTTTCGCCAGCATCTCTCCATGCCGACCACTAAGGGCCTCACGCGCGGCGCTCGTTGATCGCCAATAGGTAAAGGACCGCTCGCCCCAATCATCCACCTCAACCGCATAAAGGCCGACGGTGAGATCCTGCCGCGGGAAGATTAGCTCGGTCCCTATTCCCTCAGCCTCAATCGCAGAAATAATCCGCTCACTAAATTTATCGACTCCAACGGCGGTCGCAAACGATACCGGTGCGCCGGCACGAGCCATATAGACCGCGGTATTGTAGGTATCGCCCGCGACCCCAAGTTGCGCGCCATCATCAGTGATGTCGGAGAGCTCAATCATCGCTTCACCACAGGCAATAACGGGGCCGATAATTTGATGCGGACCCTTTTTTTTACCGCGGGACATGGGGGATATGATATCGTCTACCAATTCCACATCGACCCGTCTTTTAGACGAGCAACCGGAAGCTGCTTTGGGTCGTATGGATGTTTCGCAGCAAGCTTTTCGTTGAGGACCACCCCATGGCCGGGGGTTTCGCCACAATAAAGGAAACCATCTCGGAATTCATAGCTATGCGGGAAGACTTCATCCGTTTCTTCCGTATGTCTCATATATTCCTGGATACCAAAGTTCGGGACCCAGCTATCGAAATGGAGCGCAGCGCCCATACAAACCGGTGACAAATCCGTTGCGCCATGACAGCCTGTCCTAACCTGATACAGCGATGCCAGGTCAGCGATCCGCCGCAGATGCGTGATCCCACCGGCATGCACAATTGTCGCGCGGATATAGTCAATCAGCTGATTTTGGATCAAGTCTCGACAATCGTGAATCGTGTTAAAGATCTCACCCACTGCCTTTGGGGTTGTTGTATGCTGACGAATGAGGTTGATTGCATCTTGATTCTCCGCCGGGGTGGCTTCCTCCAGACAATACAAATCTTAAGGGTCATGGGACTTGCCCAAGCGAGCTGCCTCCTGAGGGGTCATCCGGTGATGACCGGCATGGAGGAGCGCTATGTCTGTTCCTGCCTTGTCACGCAGTCGCTCAAACAGCTTTGGCACATGGGTCAAGTAAGTCCGTGTATCCCAGACCTGCTCCTCAGGGAGCGTTGAGTCGGCAGGCTCATAAAACATCTCTCCCTTTCCCACACCGTAGGCCGTATCGAGGCCGGGCACGCCCGTTTGTGCACGGATCGCGCGGTAGCCCATGTCTTTATACTTCAGCACTTCGTCAAGAGTGTGCTCAATGTCCCGGCCATTGGCATGACCATAGACCAGCACCCCATCTCGGCTCCGCCCCCCGAGAAGTTGATATAGCGGCATGCCCGCCATTTTCGCTTTGATATCCCACAATGCCGTATCAACCGCGGCAATCGCCGTCATGGTGACCGGCCCCCGCCGCCAATAGGCACCACGATAGAAGAACTGCCAGATATCCTCGATCTGTCCGGCGTCACGGCCAATGAGATTGGGCGCCAAGTGGTCAGTCAGATAACTCGCAACTGCCAGTTCCCGGCCGTTCAGCGTGGCATCACCATACCCCACAACACCCCCCTTGGTTTCAATCACAAGGGTAACAAAATTGCGCCCTGGGGAGCACACATTGACCCTTACATTCGTGATTTCACGCTCTTTTTGGGAGGATGTGGCACCCAAATCGGAAAGAGGAGTGCCGTCAGCCATATCTGTTTTCCTATCTTTGACAGCTTGACGCCGCCGCAAGTCTTCTGACAAACCTATCTGACCAATTTGTGACAAGATTGGCAAGAAGAATTCTGGCAATATGCGACTTCGACCCGCTTTGAAGCATTAGTGGAACAACGAGCAGGCAAAATGAGACGACTTTACCAACAGGTGGCCGATGCCATTCGCACTCGCATTCGGTCTGGAGAATTCGCCGTCGGGACACGGCTCGCGGCGGAACGCCTTCTCGCTGCTGAGTACCAAGTTTCGCGGCCCACCATTCGCGAGGCGATTATTGCGCTTGAGATTGCTGGCTTCGTGGAGGTCAGGGTCGGGTCCGGCGTCTATGTGGTCTCTCGAACCGGCGATGGCACAACGCCAACCGAGCTTGATATCGGGCCGTTTGAACTGCTTGAAGCTCGGCGCTTGATCGAAAGCGACGTCGCCGCCATCTCAGCTGACCGAATTGACGATCTTCAGCTCACACGCCTCGAAAACCTACTGCGGGAGATGGAAGATGAAAATAAGGCCGGCGCTGTAGGGGAGCGGGCGGACCGGGACTTCCACCTCACCATTGCCGAGGGGACCCAAAACTCTGCGATGGTGAGCACAGTGAGCCATCTATGGGAAATTCGAGAAACAAGCCCCATGCTGATCAATATGCTCGACCGAGCGCGATCGCACGGCGTGCAGCCAATGATTGAAGATCACGGCACCATCCTGAAAGCGTTGCAAGATCGCGACCCCAAGGCTGCGTCAGAGGCCATGCATAACCATCTGGGACGGGTAATCGAGTCGCTCCTTAGCATCACTGAGACCGATGCAGTGGAACGGGCAAAGAATGAGACTGAAGCCCTGCGACGTCGACTTCAAGGGCCAGGCCGGAACACCCCATGATCCGTCCCCTGACCCTTCACCCTGACAGGCTATTTCCTGTAGATCCATCGACCCGGGAAATGGCTCGTCGCCTCTATACAGGGGTGAAGGATCTACCAATTATCAGCCCTCACGGGCACACGGACCCCGCATGGTTTGCTCAAAATGACCCCTTCCCCGACCCGGCACAGTTGTTAATTGTTCCGGACCATTACATATTTCGGATGCTCTATAGCCAGGGAATTGCCCTCGAGGATTTGGGCATCCCCAGCGTCGACGGCGCTGTGGCGGAGACCGATGGGCGGAAAATTTGGCGTTTGTTTGCGGAGAACTACCACCTCTTCCGCGGCACCCCTTCCCGAATGTGGATGAATTGGGTATTTTCAGAGGTCTTTGGCCTGACGGAAGAACTTTCAGCAGAAACAGCCGATCAGTATTACGACGATATCACCGAAAAACTCAGCACCGATGAGTATCGGCCGCGGGCCCTTTTTGACCGGTTTCAGAT
>CALFRH010000191.1 GCA_937919225.1 uncultured Parvularcula sp. | reverse complement strand
TTCAAAGGTGGAAAACTCCAGTTCGCAATGGCCCGGATATCGGGGGGAAGGTCAGCACGATGGGCGAGAGACCCGTCACCTGCATTCGGATCGAGGAGGATTAGGTGACCCAATTGACAGCCTTGGAACGAGACTTGCTCGCCTGCGTCGAGCGGTTGGTGACGGCCTCAGAGGCCTCCGCGAAGGACTTGACCGCCTTGGAGACACGCTCGACCGGCAGGATCGAGAGGGAACTGGCTGGCTTGAAAGACTGCGTGACATTGCTCATTCGTTCACAAGCCGCATCCATGAAGGCCTTGAGCGGATTGCTGAACGACGAGGCGAGCTACAAGACGCTGGACGAGAGCTTGCAGCAGAGCTTGACCTTAGCGAAGGCCGCCGCCGAGAGATTGAGGGACAGCTAGACAGCCAGGAAGCGCATGCGGAGCGCGGGTTGCGGCATTGAGCACTCACCCCAGTTACGCGGCGTGCGTATCCGCGGTTGGAACGTTTTTGATGTAGGCACTGGTCTTAGAGCACAGGCAGCCGTCGTCTGTTTCTTCTGAACTCCAAAATTGCTCATAACGCTTCATCACAAGCCTGGCTTCTGACCTAGTTGTGCCAATCTGTGCTGTAGCCATGCTGCAACTTCTGACTTGGCCGTCAAAGGTTATTGTTATTTTGGGTTGTTGTATCTTTAGTTGCCTGACGCCAGCATGTTCCTCGGACACGAAAACCTCCACTTGGCTGCAATCTACGTTCCGAGTAGCTGTTCGTATCAAATCCTTGAAACTCGTGTCCGAAAGGGAGAACTTCTCTTCGTAGAGCGATCCTCTGCCAGTTGGTAAAAACTTGTTGAAAATCAGTCTTTCAGCCCCAGCCATGTTGGCGAGGCGGATCAACGCCTCAGCATCTTCTTGAGCTTTCTTCGATTGAGAAACAACTGCAGACATCGACAAAGGGATTCCGAGTGATGACGCTTTCGCGAGATTGGAAAGCAAACTGTCTAACCTTCCACCTCCAGTAACAAACTTAAACTGTTCTGCATTCAGTGACGGGATCGAGAATTGCAGACGCAAGGTACCGGTTTCAGCAATTTGTTCGAGGTCGGAGTCACCGAAAGCGCAACCATGTGTAACAATCGCTGTTGGGCCGAGAGCAGCGAGCTTTGACGACAGGCTGATGTAATCAGGGTGCGCTGTCGGATCTCCACCGGCCACTGCGAACTCTAGCTCGAACTTTGCAGACAAATCGTTGCAAAAGTCCAATAAAGACTCGGCAGTTTGATCGCTCATCTCTGAGTGGCTGCCAGCAGGTTCCTTTCGCCAAGGATTGTAGCAATACCGGCATTTGAGTTGGCAGCTCTGCGTCACCTCAACCCATACCAATAGCCTGTCGCCAAGCTTAGTTGTCATCAGAAGGTTCCAAGCCGCAAGCACCACAGATATTAACAACCATCTTGTCTCTTTGGCGATCTTCCTTTGGAGCTGTTGTAGCGCAGTCTGAAGAGAAACGGTCTAGTTCAGACCTGAAGAATTCTAAAACTTCCCCAATATCCTTTAATTGGTGTTTGGTAGAATCTGCCATGCTAGTCTTGCTCCTTGATGAGGCAAAAGGGCGGAGTTTGAGGTCCAAGATAGCACACTTCCGTCTCGTTTCGAAGTTGCATCATCGCAATTGTTGCTCTGGATGTGTACGGCCAGGTCGGTTGGGCTTAGGTTTGAGACCTTCACTGAAAAATTCTCGGCAGCGCAGTCGAAGCAGCTATAAAGTTGAACATCATCGTGAGAGAAAAATTCAGTCAAAGATGCAACAATTACGATTTCGGACTTCGGTTGGATCGTGTCCGTAGAACGATAGCCGTCACCATGTTTCATGGATGGGTCCGATATATCCCGCGCTTCTCCATTTACAATCAGCTTGTTTAGCCTAAAATGCCCGGTGCTGCGTGAGTATCTGTGTGGTATTTGAAACTGATTGCCGGTCCGGTTGAAAACCACCATCGTCACGGTCAAATCAATGCGTACACTTCCTTCACTGTTGTCCGAAAGATACTCGATATTCGCATCGACATCAAAAGACTTATAATAGATGGGGTTTTCGATAAGTTGTCGACGAACGGAGTCTTGGATCTTCGTTGGGAGGTCATCTTTGACTTTCAGTTCGTGTTTTTTGTGCGACACCAGAACAATCGCGAACAACGCGCAAGGAATGAAAAGCGTGATAAATGATGTTCCCAATGCCAGTAGCTGTGCGTCGATGGAAGGTGATAATGAACTGGTAACCGCTGCCGAGTGGGTGGCATAAACATATATAAACAAACCGTAAAACACCAAGGAGGTCACTAGTATGACCAAGAAATTTGCCGAAATATACGTTCTGACACTGTAAGCAAAAAGAATGGCGAATACCGCTGCCACCACCCACATCGCCGGGTTTACAACGGAGGCTAAGCCTGATTGTGACAGAAAAACGCCTGATAAGAGAAGCAACGAGGAAGCTGTCAATCCGAAGTACGACAGAACTCTAGAAAGGAAATTTTCAGGGATTACTTCAACGGGCATTTATCGTCTCTTTAATAGTCTTTCTTCAACCGTCACATTGCGTTGGAGCAGGGTCAACTTTCCAAGCTCGATGCAGCAGTGATTGCTTTCGATCTCAAGCGGAATAAGTTTGGAGTTCTCCGGGCAGGTTGTTTTATCTGATATGCTGCTGCTTACCAGCTCCGAACGGCTGCAATTCGTAGCTCTAAGCAGCGAAAAACGGTTCGATGCCCGACACGTCGATCTTCTTGGCCGCCTGCGCCATGTCGTAGTTCGTCTGTAAGTTCACCCAGTAAGCCGGGGTCGTGTTGAACACGCGGGCGAGGCGCAACGCCGTGTCGGGCGTGATCCCAGTTGTGCCCTTGATCAACCGCTCGATCCGCGTCCGGGGCACGCCCAGACGCCGCGCAAACGCGATGGCCCCCATCTCCAGGGGATCAAGGTAAAGCTCTTTAA
>CALFRH010000190.1 GCA_937919225.1 uncultured Parvularcula sp. | reverse complement strand
GGTGCTGCCCCTATCACTGTCGACGGTCTTGTGGCCTTTCTGACGTCAAACGGCTTGGCGAAGTTTAAATGCCCTGAACGGATCGAAATTGTGGAGCAGTTCCCACAGACAGATTCAGGAAAACTCAGTAAACCGAAGTTAAAGAACAAAATCATTGAAATTCTGAATACAGAAGAACAAAGCAAGGGAGCGTCTTAATATGTCGGATATAAAAAATGACGTTCATCGGCGCGAAGACAGTTCGTCGGCGAAAACATATTCTGAAGCCATGGGCATTGACGCTGATGCCTTAGGGGATTCGGAGATTGCGAAAAATGATGGCATTCAGCTGCGCTTGCAGGGCGTTGATCATACGGCGCGCCCGACATGGAAGCTGAATGAAACGATAGAATTCTACCGCGACGTGCTACGCCTGCCCCTTATTCACACAATTTCGGCACGTGGCTGGGGGCCACCTGGGCACCATGACTTTCTGCACTTCTTCTTTGACAGCGGGAAGGGAAGCACAATTGCATTTTTCTATTATATTGGTTCGGATCAACCGGAAAAGTATGCCCCCGAGCAACACCATTTTTACGCGGCAACGCATACGGCGTGGTCTGTCGACACGGAAGAAGAGCTTCAGCTGTGGAAAGAGACGTTGGAAGGTCGCGGGATTAAGATTTCACCATACACGCGCCACGAAATCTTGGAGTCGATTTATTTCTATGATCCCAATGGGTATCCATTAGAGGTCACACGGCGTCTTCGTGATCTTCATAAATTAGATAGTACCGATGCTGAACTCACCCTTCAGGCGGCAACCATGTTGGAACGTGAAGCCGCTGAAAAAGGGGAGCGGGTGACGTCTATTGATGACATTTGGCGCCGAAAGGCCAAACTTGTTCAAGAGACCCTGGAGCGCCGAAAAGGATGATTAGAGTTTACGTATTGAATGTACCAGAATTTGCTGGGCTGATCGAAAGCGCTCATCGCATGGATCATTGCCGCGTTGCTGAGGGGGATGCTGGTTATACGGTTATCGAATCTGACAGCGAGATCATTTTTGATCGTAAAGAGATGAAAATGAAGCCGGCGGTTTGGTACGGTATCTTTACTGGAGGTCTTGAGGGGGAAATCGCAGACTTTGGACGGGATCAAGTACGAGTTATCGGAACGAACCGCGCGTTATAAAGAAGATTACGCCGAAAAGGGCAGGAGACGTCATGAAAATCGCTATCGTTGGGGCAGGGCCATCGGGCCTGTTTCTCGCTAAATTGCTGCGCCGTCAGTCAGAACGCTTTGAGATTGATGTGTTCGAACAAAACGCAGCTGACGCTACATATGGGTTTGGAATCGGCCTCTTGGGCAGTTCACTGAAGTTCCTTAAGGCAGCAGATGAAGCACTTTATGAAGATGTTCTGAAGATCTCCTCCAAGGGCGATACGATGATGGTTGCCCATAAGGGGGAGCAGGTTGTTATTGGTGTTGACGAGTCTGTTGGTATTGAGCGGATCCGATTGCTCAACCTCCTACAGGACCACTGCCGCCCTCTAGGCATCAACATGACGTTCGAGCATCGCATTGAAAATATTGATACGTTTAAAGAAGACTACGACCTCGTGGTCGGCGCCGATGGCGTTAATAGCGTCGTTAGAAACGCCTATAGCGACAAGTTTCAGTCGAAAGTGACGCCCCAGAAGAACAAATTTGCATGGTACGCGACAGAAAAAGTCTTTGACCATATGAGTCTCATTTTCGAGCAGACTGAATACGGGATGATGATCGCCCATGCCTACGCTTATCGGCAGGATCGAGGCGGGTTTGTTGTGGAATGTGACCCTGAAACCTGGGATCGTGCTGGATTTCCAGACATGTCTAATGGTGAGACAAGGGAGTTCTGCGAGGAGATTTTTTCCGATTATCTCGACGGGCATCCGTTAATGTCAGGTGAGCTTACTTGGTTCACACCAAATATCGTCCGTACTCCTAATTGGCACTTTGAGAATGTTGTTCTGATCGGTGATGCATTGCGTACGGTTCACCCATCCATTGGATCAGGTACACGAGTTGGTATGCGCGATGCTGATATCTTATCGCGAGCTTTCGAGGAGCACCGCGATGATTTAGACGCCGTGCTTGCCACTTATAAGAAAAACCGACTTGCTGGATCCGATTTTTTCCAAAAGGCTGCTGTGCAAAGCATCGCTTGGTATGAAAGTATCGACAGCAAACTTCACTTTGATCCTGTGACATTTGCATTCAGCTATATGTCGCGGACAGGTGCGATTGATTATGAGCGGTTGCGCAAAACGGATATGGATTTCGTTAGAGCATTTGAGGCCGCTCCATCGCCGATCTCGATCCAAGGATAAGTATCATGACACAGATTAAAGTTGCCATCATTTATCATAGTGGTCTTGGGCATACTGCATATCAGGCGAAAGCTGTGCGCGATGGTGCGCAGTCCGTGGAGTGCAGTGAGGCGACGCTTATCTTCGCTGGTGATGCTATGGATCGTCGGGCGGAGCTGCATGCGTCGGATGCGATGATTTTCGGCTGCCCCACCTATATGGGCAGCGCGTCTGCAGGTTTCAAAGAGTTTATGGACGCCACCTCGCGCATTTGGTTGGCGCAAGGTTGGCGGAATAAAGTTGCGGGTGCTTTCACTAACTCCGGGAACCAAAGCGGTGATAAACTCAGTACCCTCTACCAATTGATGACTTTTGCGATGCAGCACGGCATGGTGTGGGCTGGCCTTGATTTGCCCGGTGGCAACAATTCGACCCGCGGTGGAACAGAAGACCTCAATCGCTTGGGAAGTTGGGTCGGCGCGATGGCGCAATCAAACACCGATCAGGGTATTGATGGTATAGAAGAAAGCGATTTGCGTACAGCTTATCGCCTTGGTGCCCGCGTTGCGCAGGTGGCTGTCGCTCTCAATTCTGCAAACACCCTAGACCATAAGCGGTCACTACCATTCTGACCTTCTCATCGTGAGGCCGAGATGGCTTTCTTTGATCCTATACCGATCGAACGGGTGGTATCCATAGATCCCTTCGTCATTCAAAGGCGTATCGCTTTCAGGGATTGCGATCCCGCTGGGGTTGTGTACACGCCACGTTTTTTGGATCCAATTGCGACAAGTGCGGTGGATCTTTTTGTCCAAGCGTTGATCGGACGCCCCACAGATCGTGTCGCGCCTTTCGATAAAATAGGATTCCCCGCAAAAGCTGTTGAGATCGTGTTTCATCATCCCACTCGATTAGACGAGTTGGTGGATATCAAGCTATCCATAAAAACCATCCGCAAAAGGACATTCACAGTTTTGGTG
>CALFRH010000189.1 GCA_937919225.1 uncultured Parvularcula sp. | reverse complement strand
CGTTAGATCCTTATCTTGGTATGTTCGGCTATTCTACTCGCGGACGTGTTGGGCGCCGGGGCGCGTGTTTTGGTGAGTAGTTTGGGTGGTCGCCCTGCCCTCCGCAACCTGTCGCAGCGCACGGCGCGTGGATGCTGGTATCCCGCCGTTCTGCCTGCATTGCGCCTCATGAGCCAGTGCCATTCGCATGAAAGATACCGACAAATAGGGCGGTGGAGGAGACCCGAAGGCTTCCTCCCAGTTCTGCAACGTTGCAGCGCGGTCTGGATCCGGCTTACCCCGCATTGGCCGTCACCGGGGCCTCGTCTGCCTTACTGGCGGTCAGTGGACCGGCTCCCTCAGCCTCCCTGTGTGCCGCCGCGATACGGTATCTCGTGGGCTTGCCGACCTCCTTCTCTCTACTAACCGCGTAACCAGCCTTCTTCAGACCGGTGATCGCAGCACGAGTCGTATGGCTCTGCCAGCCGAGCTTGTTGCTGATCACCCCAACATCGGCCCCTGCCTTCGTCGACAGCATCCGGATCAGCTGTGCTTTCTTCGTGGTGGTTCTTTTAGCCCGGCTCTTCGCAGGCCTCGTCTTCGTCTTCATCTCGGTCCCCTTTGCGTTGGTCAGAAGCAAACTGCCCCTGCTACCAGGCAGAGCCCGGACATCCGGGCGGAGATCAGCGAATGCGTCGGAGACGTGCGGACACTACCGCTCGGTTGCCACGCGAAGTCCAGTCAAAGTGAAGGATCAACCGGGCGGTTCGTCAGTCGGCAACCGAGTTTGTTGTTGCAGCGCAGGGCAAAAAGGGCGGGAAGCAGTCATTCGCTGCAAATGCGAGATAGCTAAGTAGCAGTTTTATTCGCGGACATTCGAGTCGACCATCTGATGATCTCCTACTTCATGTGTTGGTTTCGGTGTGTACAGAGGCAGAAAATTAAACTGCCATCACTACCAAAATAGCCGCTGAAGCAACCACTCCGGCGGCGCTTTGGTGGATTGGAGCCGTTGGTGCAGTCCAACCTTAGGACGTTACGTCATTCCTACGTTTGGTTTAAGGTACTCCAAAAACGCTTGACCTCTCCAGCTTTCCGCCGCTGCCAAGTGCGAAGTATCTGATAAAATGCGATATAACGAAAATCGGGCTTTTGGATCATTCAAACGCTTCCCAGGATTGCACAGAAGCGTGTTGCCAAACGCAATACTGGTATGCAGGTCAGGACGTAGCCCAATTGTTCTGAGACTCGCAACTAGGGCGGGTAAACACCTTAGTTTGGAATCGCAATGGGACATCAATTGGAATGTGGCCCAGAGGAACGTCTCTTTGACGCCTTGGGCGAAGTATTTGAACTCGATCAGGAAGACGCCTTGGATGTGTCCAAGCAGGCGGCGTGCTTGATTGCAAGCTTTGTTGCCGATGTTGGCGCGCTGTCAGGTAATCAATTGGCTGTTTGCGCGGCCTTGGCGAGGATAAATGAAATGCAAGTGGAGCTTGCACAACTCACTGACCATTTGACTGAGTATAAAGACAAGGTTGGACTTCACCTGGTGCACTGAGGCCTTCGATACCAGCTTGAATGTATGGGGACGGGGAATGCGGAGACGGATCGTGTGGTCCAAGGAAGCAAAGCAAGTAGGCATACCTACCTCTCCTTTTTGTGTCCCCAGTGGCCTTCTGCGAAGCCTGTCCAACTGCGCATTTGCTCCGCTTTCGCCTTTACTTTCGTACAGGTTTCCATGCCGCCGGGTCGCCGGTAGGCGAACTGCATGGACGAGTATTCAATTGAGTTTTGGTTGTCGGTGGCAGTAAGAGCGCGTCAAAGAGGCTTCAATGAGCTTGCGGACGTGGTCATCCAGATGATTTTGAAAGCGTCCGCCTAGCCACTTTGTGAGGCTGCTTTCGACCTTGGCCCGTATTAGTATTACTGGCGGGGTCAAGGGGTCTGTCATGCACGTAATTGCCCGATCAAAAGGAGATCCAAGACGTAGTTCGCGACGGAGTGCTGAGTGCGGGCTTTCAAAATGGCTCATACTGTCCAGTCTCTGGTACTTCTTGCGCTAGCATAACACTTTCTTAAGAACTTCAGGTGTGAAGTGGGCAGTGCAAAAGCCATCGCGCGGGAGGTTCCGATTTTATGCCGGAGGGGTCAATCGAGGAAGCAACACGCAAAACCGCACGCCTTCGGCTGCGCCAGGCCAACGAGCTTTCGGAGGCGGTCATGGCTATTTGCGACCACAAAAACAGAACACAGCACCTTGTAGCGGCAATCACTAACAAGTCTTCGCGCAAACCGAGCCTTGGATCCGTGTTTGGAGCTACATCCCGTTTAGGAGTTAGAACGCGTTTTCGCTGGTCAAACCGCCCCCGTTAGTCTGCGGCAGCTTCTTGCTTCAACTCCTCCCACAATTCGAAAACTGCCTCCAACTTCGCAAAAGTGATCTCGTGCCAAGTTGCATGTGCTATGCTGCGCATCTTCTCAACGACAACACAAGCTTTACAAAGAGACCGGCTCGGCGACGTGGTCACATGCTTGCACCACATACTTGCATCTGGAAACCCTCGGGAGAAATCTTCCGGCCGATTTGTTTGTTTCCTAGAACGGAGTTGTTGAACCTCAGTCGACACAAAAAAAATTGAACCCCAACCCCTCTGAAGTTAGGGCGCGACCCTAAGCTCAACTTGTAAGAGCACTAGAACAGCATGCGCTATACTTCAACGATATCGTTGCCTTGAGGTAGGGGGCCATCAACGCTTCGCGATAGAACCTTACGTGACTCTTCAAGCGACGCGAGCGCCATGTCCAGAGTCTGCACCGCGGTCCCCTTTCTCTCGTATGACTCTTCAATAAGCCTGCGAGACAGCTCTTTCAGAA
>CALFRH010000188.1 GCA_937919225.1 uncultured Parvularcula sp. | reverse complement strand
GGGGGTAAACGCCGTCGCTCTGGTCACCGGAGAGGAGAAGATCATTCCCTCTCGACCCTCTTATTGGGTCTGCACCGTTGAGGCGATGCCGTTAGAACGGGACGTCTCTTTCCTCGCTATTGATGAGGTACAGCTGGCCGCGGACCCAGAACGGGGGCGGATTTTCACCGACCGCATCCTGCACGCGCGGGGCCGCCACGAGACCCTCTTTTTAGGGGCTGATACGATGGCGCCCATCCTAAAACGCCTCGTCCCAGATATCGGCTTTGTTGGGCGGGAGCGTTTCTCGCAGCTTGAGCATATCGGCCATAAGAAGGTGACCCGCCTGCCCCGTCGCTCCGCCATTGTCGCCTTCAGCGCGGAGAATGTGTACTCCATCGCCGAACTTATCCGCCGCCAGCGGGGCGGCGCGGCTGTGGTTATGGGGGCGCTCTCGCCCCGCACACGGAATGCCCAAGCGGCGCTCTATAATGAGGGGGAGGTTGATTACCTCGTTGCGACCGACGCCATCGGCATGGGGCTGAACATGGATATAGACCATGTGGGCTTTGCCGGCGGTCGCAAATATGACGGCCGCAATGCGCGTCACCTTTTCCCAGCCGAGGTGGGCCAAATTGCCGGCCGCGCGGGGCGACATGTCCGAGACGGGACGTGGGGAACGACGGCCGACTGCCCTCCGTTTGCAGAGGAACTGGTAGAGCAAGTCGAAGAGCATCAGTTCGAGCCGGTGACCGCTCTTCAATGGCGAAATGATGACCTTCGCTTTGAGTGGCTGCCCGCCCTTTTGCGCTCATTGGAAACCAAACCCGACCATAGCGCCCTTATCCGGGCCCGGATGGATGATGACGAGGATGCCCTCCGGCGCCTCACCCGTCGTCACGATATCCACGACATGGCCAAAGGCGGCGCTGCCCTCAAACTTTTGTGGGAGGTCTGTCAGGTCCCGGACTTTCGCAAGGTCACCCCGGATCAACATGCCGTCATGCTGGGGGAGCTTTACCATCAGCTGCTGGACCAGGGCCAGATTCCAGAGGTCTACACCGCCTCACAGCTTGAAAAATACAACCGCCTTGATGGCGATGTGGACACGCTGTCCAACCGTATTGCCCATGTGCGCACCTGGACCTACCTCTCCCACAGACCGGGGTGGCTGGAGCGTGCTGGCTATTGGCAAGGGGAGGCACGGCGCATTGAAGATGCGTTGTCCGACACCCTCCATGAAAAACTAACGCAACGCTTCATTGACCGCAGGACGTCCGTCCTGTTGAAGAAGCTGAAGGATGACGTCCCCCTCCTAGCTGGCGTCACCCAAGATGGAGAAGTCATCGTGGAAGGCGAATTTGTTGGCCGGCTTTTAGGCTTTCAGTTCATTTTAGACCCCCGTGCAAAAGGGCCCCACGCCAAGGCAGTTCGCTTTGCCGCGCTCAAGGCCCTCAAACCAGAGCTCGCCACCCGCGCAGCGGCGTTGGCCGCGGCGCAGTTCCACGAGTTCTCTTTGCGGGAGGGCGGCGTCATTTGGTGGCGCCAGTCCGCAGTGGCCCAGCTTACAAAAGGCCCTCAGCCCCTCCGCCCTGACTTTAAGCTCGTCGCCGTTGACCATCTGCCGCCCCACGCCCTTCCCCAGATCGAGGATCGCGTGCGGGACTTTATCGCCGACCGTGTAGAAGGGCTGATCGCCCCTCTTGTCAGTTTGCAAAAGGCCGTGAACGAGGTGTCCGACAGTGAGGAGGCCTTAGGCCCCCAAGCGCGCGGTGTCGCCTTCCGCCTCATTGAGCATTTTGGCGCGATTTCTCGCCATCAGATCGCCGAGGATATTAAGGCCCTAGAGCAGCCTGAGCGCGGTAAGCTGCGCAAGCTCGGCGTGCGGTTTGGTGAGTATACGATCCACATGCCCGCGCTGCTAAAACCGGCGCCGGCGCAATTCCTCGCCCTCCTTTGGGCGCTATGGGAAGGCAAAAACCCTGAAAGCTTCCCGCCCCCCCAAGCCGGTGCAACGAGTGTTGAGAACGATAAAACCATTCCGGCTCCCTACTATTTTGCCAGTGGCTATCGCCCCTCAGGTAATCGCGCGGTCCGCATCGATATGCTGGAACGCTTAGCCCAGGAAATTCGCACGGCGCGTGATGCGGCGGGTAAGGAAGGGTTTGAGGCCGGGAACCGGATGATGTCCCTTGTGGGTTGTTCCGGCGACGATTTCGAGTCGATCCTACAAAGCCTTGGCTTCAAAAAAGCGACGGTGACCAAAGAGCGACCCAAGGTCGCGCTCAAGCCAAAGGCGAAAGAGCCGATGGCAGATGATGCGACGCCCACGGACCAGGTAGTTGAAGCCGCTAACGCTGAACAGCCAGCCGCTGAGGGCGAGGCAACAACCGAAGACACGGCGACGGACGCATCACCTGTTTCAGACGCATCAGGTCAACCCACCGAAACCGATGCCGCGGCTGATCTATCTGCCCAAACTGCTGATCCTGCCTCTAGTGAGGCATCCGCCGTTGAACACCCCGCCGCTCACCCTCGCGAAGGCGCGGATCTGGTAACCTCTGAACCAGTAGCGGATGGCGGTGCCGCCCCTTCAACTGAGGATAGCACAGCCGAAGCAGCAGCAACAGCTGGCGACAACACGGCTGGAACACCGTCTACCGATAAACCAGCAGAAACATCTGCCGAGAGTGCCGCCTCACTCGGCGACGAGAGTGCCGCGGACACAACCTCCTCAGAGGCGCAAACCGCCGAAGCTTCTCCTGCCGACCCCGTTGAAATGGAAAGTGTCGAGGTGACCGTGTGGCGCTGGGCACCGCCCCGACCCCAGCGCGACAATAATCGCGGGCAAGGCCGTGGTCAGCGCCGCCGCAACGC
>CALFRH010000187.1 GCA_937919225.1 uncultured Parvularcula sp. | reverse complement strand
GGAAAATGGCTTCGAAGCCCTGCTCTGGTCACGGAACCTGTTCAACGATGAGCACTTCACCTCAGCGTTCCCAACGACCCTACAGTTCGGCGGCTTCTCAACTTACCCGAACCCACCGCGCACCTATGGTGTGACCGTGCGGAAGCGGTTCTAAGGCGCAACATCTTTTTAATGCTCCTATAAGCGGGCGTTGAATTGGCTTAAATCAAGGACTGTCATGGCTTCCATGGCAGTCCTTTTTTGTTGTTGGTATTTTACAGCCCCCTGCGAGCGCCGCTATAAGAGCGTACGGTGTAAACTTATTGAGTTAGGGGATCGTCATGAACGCGCCAGCTGTTACCGGCATCTTTGACCCGAAGACGAATACGATCAGCTACTTAGTTGTGGATGAGAAGACCAAGCACGGCGCGATTATCGACTCTGTTCTGGGCTACGACGCTGCATCTGGGCGAACGGACACGATCCGCGCCGATGAGATGATTGCCCTTGTGGAGAAGGAGGGCGTGTCGGTTGAGTGGATCCTCGAAACCCATATCCATGCGGACCATTTATCCGCCGCCCCTTATTTGAAAGGCCGCCTTGGGGGAAAAATTGCCATGGGACGGCATATCAACGAGGTCGGACGGGTTTTCAACGAGCTGTTCAATACCGACGGCGCCTCACCAGCCTTTGACCATCTTTTTGAGGATGGTGAACTCTTTTCCCTTGGCAACCTGGCGGCGAAGGCGTTGCACACCCCAGGACACACGCCTGCCTGCATGACGTATTTGGTTGGCGACGCTGCCTTTGTCGGGGACACGCTGTTTATGCCCGACTTCGGCACAGCTCGAACCGACTTTCCTGGCGGCGACGCCAAAACCCTTTACCACTCGATCAAGCGCATTCTCGCCCTGCCCCCCTCCACCCGATTGTTTACAGGCCATGATTATAAGGCGCCGGGCCGCGACGACTTTAGGTGGGAAACCACCGTCGCCGAACAACGTGCCAACAATGTTCACATATCGGATGAAAAGACGGAGGAAGATTTTGTTCACCTTCGGCAAACACGCGATGCCCAATTATCCGTTCCTGCCCTGATGATCCCCTCTGTTCAGGTGAATATCCGGGCCGGCACCCTGCCCGACCCGGAGGCAAATGGCCGCCGATATATCAAAATTCCCATCGACAGCCTTTAGAACTAAGCAATCGTCTCCGTCAGGAAGGATTTCAAACTTCCCCAGGCGCGATCCGCCGCAACGGGATCATGCTTTAATCCCAGGTTCGGATCATTTGCCCCTTCATTGGTAAAGGCGTGGGACACGCCGCCATAGAGGTGGAGTTGCCAATCCGCTTTGCGCGCTGTCATCTCATCGGTGAACACCCGCTGGGCATCTGCATCCGCCAGCGGATCGTCATAACCGTGCAGGGCGAGCACTTTGGGTTTGATTGGCTCATCCCCAAAGGTCCCTGTAGCCCCTAAAAGCGCATGGAAAGCGGCCCCTCCTTTAATGGGGGCGTTTGCCCGCGCTAAATCGAGGGCACATAGCCCGCCAAAGCAAAAGCCGATGGCCGCAACGCGGGTTTCATCAACCCCTTCAAGGCCGGTCACCGCCGTGAGTGCAGCGCGTAATCGCGCCTGTAGGGCTTCTCTATCCTGCATCAGAGGGGTGATAAGCGCCTCACACTCCGCCGGGCTCTGCCCCCGTACACCAACCCCAAAGACGTCGACAGCAGCGCCCACATAGCCCCAATCGGCAAGGCGCTCAGCGGCCGCTTCTTCATGGGCCGACCGGCCGCCCCAAGCATGGCAAACGAGGACCGCAGGCCGCGGGCCAGTCCCGCCCGTAGGATGTTTCACAACGGCGTCAAAAGAATGGCCGTTCAATTCATAGGTCAGTGTCTGGGTCTCTAGGGCCATTGGGTTCCTCCTCTGGGTGGCGGTTCTCCTTATAGACCTGATCTCCCGTCAGCAACTTCTTACGGCATTACGCTGACTGTTCGAAACCCAATATGGCCCGTCCCAAGACCCGTGTCTTGCGCATGCCGGGCGGCGGGACGGTAACGCATGCAATAGTTTGGCGCACACATGAAGGAGCCGCCTTTGATGACCTTGACGGGGAACCCCGCGTTCTGGCGATCAAAGCTGTCCTCTTCAGCAGGACCCGTTGGGTTAGTCGTGTCGCTGGGATTGTGCGCGGGGACGTACCAATCGCTTGTCCACTCCCAGACATTTCCGATAAGATCGTACACTCCATAATCGTTTGCATCGTAACACCCGACGGGTGCTGCGCCGACATGGCCATCCTCCCCCGCGTCGAGCACAGGGAAGACGCCCTGCCACGTATTGGCGCGATGCACACCATCGGGCGCAAGGTCATCACCGCCCCAGGCGTAGATCTCCCCCGCCCGTCCACTGCGAGCCGCCAGTTCAAACTGCGCCTCAGTCGGTAGCGAGCGCCCCTTCCAACCGGCATAGGCCGCAGCATCCTCATAAGCGATATGAACGACGGGGAAATGATCCTTACCCGTCAGGTCACTATCAGGCCCCTCGGGATGCCGCCAACTCGTTCCAGGGACGTATGACCACCAATTTGTTAGGGTCCCCCCCTCGCCAGGGGGCGTGAACAGAACTGATCCCGGTTTGAGCAAATCGGGCGGCGCCCCCGGCATCATCGCGGGATCGGGCTGCCGTTCCGCCACCGTCACATAGCCCGTAGCGTCAACAAAGGCGCGGAACTGCGCATTCGTTACCTCGTGGACGTCCATCCAAAAGCCATCAAGCTCGACGGGGTGGGCGGGGCCCTCCTCAGGGTAGGCATCATCGGCGCCCATGGTGAAGGTCTGGCCCTCGATCCAAACCTGCTCCCCGATTGCCGATAAACACTGGGTGCTGCCTAAAGTGGGCACATCTGAGCCAGCCTCGTCCTTGGCAGGCGCACACGCCGCCAGGAGAACCAAGATGCTCATCCCCCAAAAGGATCCTTTACCCATCATGCACATGGGCTTGGGTGTATCAGGTCAACCGCTTAAGACAAAAGCCTTTTCGCGTGCCAATCGATATGATCATTCATAAAGGTGCTGATAAAATAGTAAGAGTGGTCATAGCCGGCATGCTCACGATAGGTGAGCGGCAGGTCCATTTCCTTGCATGCGCTGACGAGCTTTTGGGGCTGGAGTTGCTCCTCTAAGAACGGGTCTCCCCCGCCTTGATCCACCAGAAGGTCCATCGTCCGGCGTCCCGCTTTGATCAGCGCGCAGGCATCGTGGGCCTCCCACCCGGCGCGATCTTCTCCAAGATAGGCACTCAGGGCTTTCTCCCCCCACGGACAAGTGGAAGGGGATACAATGGGCGCAAAGGCGGATACGCTTTTATATTGTTCTGGATAGCGCAGACCTAAGGTGAGCGCCCCATGCCCGCCCATTGAGTGACCAAAAATCCCCTGGGGACCCTGGGCAATCGGAAAGGACTCCAATACCAATCCGTATAGCTCGGACGCGATATAGTCTTCCATTTGAAAATGCGGTGCCCAGGGAGCCTGCGTCGCATTCACGTAAAAGCCCGCCCCTTGGCCAAGATCATAGGCGTCATCATTCGCCACATCATCGCCTCGGGGACTGGTGTCCGGACATAAAATGGCCACGCCCGCTTCAGCGGCAGCCCGCTGGAAACCACCCTTTTCCGTCACATTTTGCCAGGTGCATGTCAGCCCAGACAAATAGGTCAGTAGGGGGACCGCTCCATGGTCCGCTGCGGGCGGTAAAAAGAGCGAGAAGTCCATGGAGCCGCCCGTTGCACGAGACGTATGTCGCCAGACCTGCTGACGACCGCCCGCAACCTTATGCTCTTCCAGAAGCTCCATGGGTTAATACTCAATAACGCTACGGATGGAAGAGCCAGCATGCATGAGGTCAAATGCTTCATTGATGCGATTAAGCGGCATTTTATGGGTGATCAGATCATCAATGTTGATCTTTCCATCCATGTACCAATCAACGATCTTTGGCACATCCGTCCGTCCACGGGCGCCGCCAAAGGCCGTGCCCCGCCATACCCGGCCGGTGACCAGCTGGAAGGGACGGGTGGAAATTTCCTGACCAGCGCCCGCAACGCCGATAATAACACTTTCGCCCCACCCCTTGTGGCAGCACTCCAGCGCCTGACGCATCACATTGACGTTGCCAATGCATTCAAACGAATAATCAACACCGCCGCCGGTTAGATCGCAAATGGCCTCAACCACATTCTCCGTCTTTGACGGGTTGATGAAGTCGGTCATGCCAAAGGACTCCCCGACCGATTTTTTGGCATCATTCATATCGATACCGATAATCCGATTTGCCCCTATCATACGGGCGCCCTGAATCACATTGAGGCCAATCCCCCCAAGACCAAAGACGGCAACGTTACTGCCAGGCTCGACCTTGGCTTCAAAAACGACGGCCCCCACCCCGGTGGTGACACCACATCCAATGTAGCAAATCTTATCGAACGGGGCATCCTTACACACTTTGGCGAGCGCGATCTCCGGCAATACTGTGTAATTGGAAAAGGTCGAACACCCCATATAGTGCAGGATCGGTTCTCCGTTTAGGCTAAACCGGGACGTGCCATCGGGCATGACGCCCTGGCCTTGGGTGGAGCGAATACTCTGACAAAGGTTCGTTTTTGGGTTCAGGCAAAAATTACACTCGCGACATTCAGGGGTATAAAGGGGAATAACGTGATCCCCGGGCACCACCGATGTCACGCCCTCACCCACCTCTTGCACGATCCCAGCGCCCTCATGGCCCAAAATGGCTGGGAAGGCACCTTCGGGGTCGTCACCGGACAAGGTGAAGGCATCAGTATGACAAACGCCAGTGGCCTTTAACTCGACCAGCACCTCGCCTGCGCGCGGGCCCTCAAGATCCACCGTCTCAATTGAAAGGGGCTTACCCGCCTCTAACGCCACCGCCGCTTGTGTTTGCATCTCTCTGCACTCCCTATCCGGTCTTTATGCCGGTATTGCGTCATAATGCATCACCATACCGACACAAGGGCGCGAACGGCAAAATTTGACAACAACGTAAAAATATTGAGAGTTATTTGACTTTCCGTCAATCCGCCAACGGGCCGCATGCCCGCTACACAATACCGTTTTCGTGGGCCCATTGCAGCGCCTCTTCACGGCTCGACACATTCAACTCTTTGTAGAGCCGCGCAATATGGGTTTTCACCGTCTCGGGAGAGAGATTAAAGTGCCGAGCGATAGATTTGGAGGTCATGCCGCGGTTGAGTTCGATAAGGATATCGAGCTGCCGGGGGGACAATCGTCCGGTCGGATCGATAGGAATGGTTGGTCGCAACACCTCACCGGCCAATAGACGCGAGATCTGCTCGCTGAACCGCTCTGGGTGCTGATGCTTCTCAAAAAAAGCAACGGCGCCCGCCTCTTCGCTGATATCTCGATCCGTCCGGCTGAGAGACGACGACACGATCACCAAGATGGCGTTTGAGAAATATTTTTTGAGTTTGGGCAGCCATTCCGTGGCCGGGAAACCAGGTACATAAAAGTCCGCCGCCACGAGAACCACATCGGAAGGATCCTCCAGCAAAGCCGTTGACGGGTTCTCTACATACTGCGCGTTGGTGATCTCAGGCAGCGCACCTAACAAGGTAGCGAGCCCGCCACCGAACAGGCGATGATCATCAATAATAAGGGCACGTCCCATTAGCGGGCCACCACCAGAAAAAGCAGTCGATCCATAATGGTCAAACAGTAACATAAATCCCCCCGCTGGACATATCGCTTTTCGCCCATGCGCCCTTTTCGCACGTCTGTGCAAAAAGACCTTTAAACAGAGCAACCTGATACGGGTTCCCCCGAAGAATTGCTGGTCTCTCTCAATTTGTGAGGTCCGCTAGCATTCCCTCTGTAAAACGCTAGCGGACTTCCACGCAGAAACACCCTCACTTCTCCCCGTATAAGGTGTTTGCGACCCCGCAGAACAACTTACCCTCTTCGAGTTATCGAATGACGATAAGTTGGACCGCACCTTGCTGGATAGTTTTACTATACAAAGCTAATAATGAGAGGCGATCACCCAGCGTGGGGGACATTTTGAAACAAACTGGTGAGATCACTTGATCTTCGTCGCCAATTGGCCGATTGTACCTCTGGACGCTGTCTACCTCGGAGGCTCCTCTCTCCCCCCTATGCTTCCGACTGCTCCTTGCTGGAGATGGGCAGCGTCCACTTATTTCTCAGCCGAACAGTCAACAATGACAGGCGCTATGCGGTTTACAGCATCGGTCGTCCGCCGACATTGACCGCGGCGTCCGATATTTTCGCGACTCACTCTTCTCAGCGGCACCAACCGTGAGACCCGCCCCAAGGCGGCTTTCCAATTGAAATATCTCTCTATCGCCAAGACCGATGGGTTCGGATAGAAACGACGCATGATTACGACCGCACTCTCCCTGCTTCTCGCATCATTCATGCTCACGGCCGACGATACACCGCGCGAGCTGTCTTGGTCTGACCTTATCCCCGAGGGTGCCTATGAGGTCGATTTGCCGGCACCGGGCTTTGTCCAAAGCCATGACATGGTGGCCCAGCAAACAGGCTCTGCCCAAACCGTGAAGGAACTCAACGGCATCATGGTTTCTATGCCAGGGTTTATGCTGCCCCTCGATTATACCGAGAGAGGACGCGTGTCGGCCTTTCTCTTAGTGCCCTATTTCGGCGCGTGCATTCACGTGCCGCCGCCGCCGCCGAATCAGATCGTCTATGTGGAAACCGGAGACGACCCGATTGACGCTAAGGGTCTCTGGGACCCGGTGGTCGTCACCGGCACGATGCAGACGAAGATGAATATTAACGGGCTGGGGGACGCGGCCTACACCCTCAAACTATCGAAGATCAAACCTTATGACGGGCTATAAGCCTTCATCGCCAGAGCCGCCCCAGATCGGGGGCCGGGGCAAGCTTTATCCGCGACGGGCTCTAACCGCTCCTGCCCAAAGCGCGCGCGACACTGACCAGCGCCTTTTTCGCCAAGGCGAACCGTCATAAGCCGGGCGCCCTGGGCATCCAACGGACCCTCCTCCACCACATCGCCATTGGCATGCAGCCAAGCCTCTAGCGCCCCGTCGGCGGCGGTGAGACGCACCGTATAGGTCTCAAAATCTTGCGTGAGGAGTCGGTCGATCTCAGCATAAAGATCGTCCAAATAGTCTCCCTCAAAAGCAGAGACAGGCACGATAACCGGCACCTCCAAGGTCGCCTCGGCCGCCTGATTGCGGGTCTTAGCAATCGCCTTGAGGTAGGCCCGATCCTCTTGAGCCAAGAGATCAATCTTGTTCCAAACCTCAATGACTTGCTGGCCGTTGCCCTCCTCCACGCCGATCTCTTTTAAGACCGAAAGAACATCATCGGACTGGGCATCGCTTTCCTCATGCACAATATCGCGCACGTGAAGAATAATGTCGGCCTCCAACACTTCCTCAAGGGTCGCGCGAAACGCGGCGATAAGGTCCGTTGGCAGGTCCGAAATGAACCCCACCGTATCCGACAGAATCACCCGCGCCGCACCGGGCAGATCGACGGCGCGCATCGTGGGATCAAGGGTTGCGAAAAGAAGGTCCTCCGCCATTACCCCCGCACCGGTCATGCGATTAAACAGGGTCGACTTGCCCGCATTGGTATAGCCCACCAAGGCGATCACCGGATGGGGCGCCTTTTTCCGCTTTGCCCGTTGTAAGGTGCGTGTGCGACGCACGCTTTCAAGCTGCGCCTTTAGCCGATCAATTTTTTTGGCCAGCGCCCGGCGGTCGGCCTCAATCTGCCGCTCCCCCGGTCCGCCAAGAAAGCCCGCGCCACCCCGCTGCCGCTCTAGGTGGGTCCAGGACCGCACAAGGCGAGAGCGCTGATAGGTCAGGTGCGCCAGCGCCACCTGCAGCGTCCCCTCTTTGGTCTGGGCCCGCTCCCCGAAGATTTCGAGGATGAGCGCCGTGCGATCGAGGACCTTTGCGTTCCAGGCATTCTCCAAATTCCGGTGCTGCACCGGCGACAAAGATCCGTTCACGATGACGAGGCCAGGACGTTCGGCCTCCGCATCCAACGCCGCGCCAATCTCTGAAACTTTTCCAGGCCCCATGAGGGTCGCGGGCCGCGGGTCGACAATTCGCACCACCTCGGCAGAGACCACGTCCAGCCCGATCGCCGCGGTCAGACGCACCGCCTCCTCCAACCGCTCTTCAGCGGTACGAACGCCCTCACTCATACGGGCAGGATCAGGGTGAAGAACATAGGCCCGGATCGCCGGACCCTCGCTAGCGGGGGAAAGTGTCAACTACTCTTCGTCGTCCTCATCAAGGCGCAGATCCAAGGGTTGCGCCGGCATAATCGTGGAAACCGCATGCTTATAGACCAATTGGACTTGGCCGTCGCGTTTTAACAGGAGGCAAAAACTATCGAACCAAGTAATGATACCCTGTAATTTCACCCCATTGACCAGGAAAACAGTCACATGGGCCTTAGACTTACGGGCTTGGTTGAGGAATGTATCCTGAAGGCTTTGTTTTCGTTCGCTCATTGTCATCATAATTATGGCTTAAATCAGTCTAATTGATGCGCTGCACAAAGCCATTTGTCGAGATATTTCTGATAGGCAGGACGGCTATATGAGAACTCAAATTGGCATCTTAGCGTTAAAAGCAAGGGAGAAGGTGCGTCATTTTCGTGTGGACTGCTAAAAGAGCACGCCCACTAACCCTGCCAAAAATGCCGGTTCAAGACCACCAGCAGCACCACCAGCTCAAGACGACCAGCGATCATCCCGGCCGCAAACGCAATCCGGAGCGAGGGGTCAAAGACGCCATAATCGGCCGTCATCAGCGGGGCCGCATCGAGCAGCGGCCCGGTATTGCTAATCACCGCGACCGCCGCCGCAGCGCTCGTCTCTAGCGGGTAGCCATAAAAGGCGGTGACGAGGACCAATCCCGCCAGCAGGATGGCGAACGCCAGGGCGTGGATCCACACCCCCAACTCATTGCTGGATGGCTTACGCCGCGACACCGCCCCTGGATGGGTCAGCTTCCACACCTCTTCCCCGGTCCTTGCAAAGGTAATCAGCCAGCGGAGGATTTTAATGCCGCCAGCCGTGGACACCGCGGCCCCGCCAATAATGGCCGTCACCAATAAAGGGGTCAGCCCCGGCACCTCCCCAATAATAGGGCCATTGGTGGAGAGAAGAGACACAGCGTTAAAGAGATGCTGCGGCACGCGATCAAGGTCCCCCGCCCCGCGCGAGAGCCAAAAGATGAGGGCCACCGCCGGGATGAGAAAAAGGAACGTCTTCGTCTCCGGGTCTTGCCCTCGTCGGAGGCGCCCCGTCTGCCCCAAAAAGAACGCAGCGAGCACCACAAAATTGATGGCGCCAAGGGTCATCAGCACCGCACTGACGCCGACTGCTCCCGCTGGATAAGCGCCGATCCCACCCGCCTGGGGAACAAGGCCACCGGTGGCGAGGAAGGAAAGCCCCATCGTCACCGCCTCCACCACCGGAACACCGGCAATAATCATCAGGACACTGCCAAGCAAAGCGATAAGACCATAGACAGGGCCAAACGCCCGCAAGGCCTGATCAAAGGCGCGCAGATACGAGCCTGTCTCCCCCCGGGCAAAGGGCGGCGTGGGTGGGGCAATCCCCACAAATTCAGGCCGTACAAAGACGGCCGCCGCTGTTGCTAGGGAGACAAGTCCGCCCAACCCCTGAAGGCTGGCGCGATAGAGCATATCCTGGGCCGTGGCGCGGGCCGCCGGTTCGGAAAGCCACGCGCCCGTGGTCGTCAGCGCCGACACCGCATCAAACCATGCTTCCCCAAACTGACGCCCATCAATAGCCAAAGGGACCGCCGCGGTAAAAGGCAGCAATGTCCAAAAGACCAGGAGCGACAGGAGAAGCTCCCGGAAGCCGTTCCGCACGGGTTGCCGCCGGGGCAGGCCCTCAGCTGTTGCCAGGCAAAGCCCCCCGACAAGCATGGCCGCCAAAAGGCCCGTGAGAAACCCATCCGCAAGCACATCACCCGGCCCCGCCCCCACAAGGCCAGGCGCCACCATCGCCAACGCCAAACCAAAATGGGTGTAGGCGACAAACCGGAGGACGGGGGCAAGGTTCACCGCTTAGAAAAACTCCACCGCGACCCGGAACATTTGCTCAACCGTGGCCACATGTTCCCGCAGCGCGAGGACGACGACCCTGTCTTCGGGCTGGACCACCGTATCAGCTCGCGGCAACAGCACCTCCCCCTCCCGCAAGATGGCGCCAATGACCACACCAGACGGTAGGTTCGCTTCGGACAATGGCGTGCCGACGAGGTTGGAGGTTTCCAGGGCGACAGCATCAATAAGCTCTGCCTCGCCATCCAAGATAGAGTAGACAGATTTAATCCGACCACGGCGAACATGCTGTAACACGGTAGAAATCGTGATTGCCCGCGGGTCGATAAATCGGTCGACCCCCACCGACTGGGCAAGGGGGCCATATTCAGGTTCATTGACGAGAATATTGCTGCGCCGGGCGCCCTCCCGCTTTGCAATGACGCCGGACAGCAGGTTGATTTCATCACTATTGGTGAGCGCCACCACGGTCTCAGCATCGGCGACCCCCGCCTCCCGCAAGAGTTCACGGTCAAGCCCGCTGCCTTCTAGCACAATCGTCCGGTCGAGCTGTTCGGCAATCGCGGCTGCACGATCGCCATCCTGTTCGATGAGGCGGATTTTCGTTTGACCGATATCTTCCAAGGAACGGGCCACCGCGAAACCGATATTCCCGCCCCCAATGAGGATCACCCGGCGCGCCCGGGCCTGACTTTCCCCTAAGACGCTAATGGCGCGATCCACCTTACTCCGGTCACAGACAAAGTAGACTTCATCCCCCGCCTGGAGTTGATCCTCTACATTCGCCCGGAAGAACCCATCGCCGCGATGGACCCCCATGATGGTGATCTCAAGATCTGGGAACAGCTCCCGAATCTGATTGAGCGGCGTGTCGAGCACCGGACAATCCTCACGCAGGCGCAGCCCAACTGCCCAAATGCGACCATCGGCGAAGCTCTTAATATCGAAAGCCGCCGGGGTCGTGAGCCGTTGCAGGACCGCATCGGCTACCTCCCGCTCCGGCGAGATGATAACATCAATCGGGATGTTGTCCCGGCTGAAGACATCCGCATACCGGCTATCCAAATAGCTTTGCGCCCGAATCCGGGCGATTTTGGTGGGAATGCCGAAAAGGGAATGCGCAATCTGGCAGGAGACGATGTTGACTTCGTCTGAAGCCGTCACCGCGATCACCATATCGGTGTCCGCTGCACCGGCTTCAGCCAAAACCTCAGGGTAGGCGCCAGAGCCCACGACCCCCTGCACGTCAAGCCGCTCGGTCACGGAGCGCACCAACGCCGCGGACTGGTCGATAATGGTGACGTTGGCCCGTTCCTTGGCCAGCCGTGCCGCGATGCCGTAGCCCACCCGGCCCGCGCCGCACACAATGGTTCGCATGTCGCCCGCCTCCTTATCGCGGCCGCAAAATAGGCCTTTTGCGCCTGTCCGCGGGAGAAGTCACCCATATGCGCTGTCGGCACGCATTCCTTGGCCTTCGTCCCCTGGCCTTTGATCTTTCACACGGGCTAGGCCACCCTGATCCCTACTGATGGAAAGGGGACGTGCATTGCGTGGAGCAGTTCGAATTCTTAGCCTCTTGGCGGGCCTTGTCGGCTTAGGCGCCTGTGGCGGTGCCGCCGAATCGGAGGAGCGCTCATTTCTCGCCGATTATCAGGCGCGGCAGGGCGATGGCCCCGCCCCCCAACGCGCGGACCTTAATGGCCAATGGTCAGGTGTCCTCTTTTGCCCATCGGGCACGTACCCGATCCGACTGTCTCTGGCAGAAGAAGGCCCCGAAAAGGTGACCGGGACCATTAGCATCGACCCGAATATGGCCAAGCCCAAGGTCACCACCCCCTTTTACATGACCCACATAGAGCGCGCCGCCACCGGCACCTACGACGCGATCGCCAGCCATCTGAGCCTTGTCGTCACGCCAGAGGACGGCAGCCCCCCGAACATTCGCGGCCTGGGGGTAGAGGCGATGATCGACCCCGCCGAGCGCGACATCGCCCTTGTTCGGGTAACGGAATATCAGGGCCCACGGCCCCGTCGCACTTGCGAAGCGGGGTTTATCGGCAAGGGGGCAAAGGCGGACACGCTCAAGCGGAAGGCACAAACCGCCACCGCCCTTTATCTTGATCGCCGCCCCATCGAGCCAGGTGAGTGCCCAGGACGATATGCCCCTCTGATTGACGCGGCGCTTGCCCTTCCAGCGCGCGGCAGAGGACGACCTGACGTTACCTCAGTACTCGCCAGTGAGGCCTTCGAGAAGGTGTTCGGAAAATCCTATACGGATCTTGATGCAGAAGCCTTAGCGCGAGCCGGCGCAGAACTCCGTGGACGATGTTATGACGGCGTCGATGAGGCGCGGGACGCTGTGGTTCATGCCCTCTATGCGACCCTGAAAAGCCACACGACCTTTGCCCAGGCCTTTGCGACAGAGACCAAAGGCCAGATCATTGACAGCTGGGCCGCCCACGCCGAAGCGATGAGCGCTGACCCCACGGGGTTCACTTTTTCAAGCGCGGTTAGCCTTAAAACGGTTCCCTTGAAACTGAACGTTTATAAGGATGAGCGCTTAACGCCCCTTATTGCCTCGCTGGAGAAGGTCACAGAAAGCGGTAAGGCGCAGGATCGCGCGTTAAACTTTGTCAAACGCATTGAGCGGTATAAAGACGACTTTGAACGCCTTATTGCCCTCCACACTGAAGCCACCGCGCGGGAGGATGTGGACGTCGCCCTCGCCGAGGAGGGGTTGCGCTATTACCTCACCGATGCCGCCAGCACCTACGCCGAGGCGGCTAGCGACCTGAAGCCCCTCGTCTATATGGCGTCGTGGGCGGATCAAACGCGAAAGAGCGAGGCGTGCCCCACCGGCGAGGTCAAGGACTGCGCCCCCATCATCAAGCTGTTCGACCGAACCACTGACAAAGCGGTGAAGCCTTTTGTTGAAGATGAAGAGGAAGCTTTTGACGCGCTGAGGTCGGAAAAAGATAAATTGGAACGGCTAAAGGCCGCGGTGGCTTTTGAAAACAAGCTATTCCGCACCTATGGGCCACTGCTCGACCTTCCCGCGTTCGAAGCTTTTAATGGTCAACGATTAAAGGACCGCCGCAAACTTCAGCAACAGTCACGTCGCCAGCTCACTGGCCTGGTCAAGGACGCCACCACCAGCGTCGCGCTGCGAGCTATTGAAACCGATTATTTCTATGGGAATGATTTGTATGAAAAATCATCGGCGCCCGTGCAGGCCGCCCTTGATACACAATTGGCGGGCACCAGACCGTTTAAGAATATTGTGGGTGCCGATTATTTCAACGCCCTCTATAATCAGGAGTTTACGGCCCTTCGTACCCTCGACACTGACTACCTGTCCGGCCTGCGTCCCCTCCTGCAGTTTGGGACAGCCCAGGCGATGCGGATGGGGCCCCTGATTGACGCCATGTTAGGGCGTGAACAAGGCACCGCCGAGGCAGAGATTTACCGGGAGATGACGAACCTGTCGGTCCTATACCCGCTATTGGGCACCTATCTGATTGAATATCAGGACGTGTACAAAAAATGCCTTAAGCCGAATGCACGCCGTTTTACGATCACAACCCGCACCGATCAGGTGACAGTCGACGGGTTTGGCAATGAAATCGACCGGATTGAAGGCTGGACCACCAGCGATGCGTACACGATCAACCCGGAATTCTCAGAACAGTTCCAAATCCTGTTCACCGAAGTGACGGGCACGGCCCAAGCGCGATTGTTCGACCTCTTCCTCAATGATAACCAAGTCGGCCGCCTACGGAACGGCATGCGCACCTTGATGCGTGAGCATGATTGCGGGTCGCCTGAGATTAAACAGCTGGAAGCCGGGTTCCTCGCCTATAATGCCGAGATCGAACGGCGGACCTACGGAGATTAGGGTCCGGACTCATAACCAGTAACTGACAACACCCATATGCGTTGCAACTCCCCCTAATCATCACTGCGAATAGCTTGCACGGCTTGAAGGGTTGATTGCAATGCCTCCAATTCTGCGCTCGCGGCCAGCTGCCGGGAGCGCGCCCGTTCCAACTCAGCACGCGTCCGTTCCAGCTCAACGCGCGCCTCATCGGCATCGACAGGCGGCACGTAGCGAGCGAGAGGCGCTCTTTCCACCGCCTGGAGCTGCCCCAACTCATCTTGCTTTTGGGCAATAAGCTGAGCATAGCTCGCCTGCTCTTTCTCGTTTTTGTCGACGAGAACACTAATTCGTTCCTCAAGCCGCTCGATTGTCTCATTCGCTGTATGCAAACGGACCGTTGCCTCCTCCGCTTGGCCTAGAGCTGCCTGACGCGCGGCCACCGCTTGGTTCAATTCGCGCTGTTCGATGGACTTCTGCTTTTCGCGAAAATCGTTCTCGATCGCACTCGTCTGCGCAAATCGCGCCGTACACACCTCAACCAGAGACGTCAGTGAGGTGATGGTCCCGTCTTGGTTCGGGAACCCTGTAAGCTTTAAGATTGGCCGAGCGGAGTCTCCACTTAGCCGCCCATCAAGCAACGCTGTTAAAACGGACGTACAGACCTCCTCGAAATAGCCTTGTTTGTAAAAGTCTTCGACGATGCCCTCGACACTCTCACCGATGGCCTCAGCGGTTTCTTTATCGACCTTTGATGCCTGAACGAGGTTTTCGTAACGAGCATTGGTGGACGATTTCGCAACGCCGAACCTCATCGCCTCGAGCGAGTCTTCAAAATACGTCACTTCACGGATTTTATCAGCTTTTTCGCCTTCGAGTGTTTCGACCTCTTCTGTCAGTCCTGCCAGTTTCTCATCTTCGGTTTTCCAGGCCGCCTCCAGCGTACTGGCCTCTTGCTCCAGCGTCTCAACATCCTCCAACTCAACCTGTTGGCTAGCCGGCGTCGGGCCGGGCTTATCCTCCTCGGGACCTTCATAATCTGCGATCTGTGCGGCGAGAGTATTTTGCTCCGTATAGGTCTTACGTTTTTCCTTAGCGGTGGCTAGCTTTTGCTCCCACTCCGTTTTCTTCGCAGCGGTGGTCTCGGCCTGCGTGTCGCGCGCCTCTGTCTTGGTCTCGAGATTTCCTTCAATCGCTTTTTGCTCGGCCTTTGATTTGGCCACTTGGGCTGTCAGCTGCGTCACTTCTTCGGCGCTTCCAACACCCGCCCCGCCGCTAAGCTGAATAGACGGCGGGCGAACTGCGCCCGTCAGTTGTTCAATGGCGAGGATGGCAACCATGGAATTCTGGAACCGTCGGTGCAGAGTTTCAAATGAGGCAGGACCAAGCCCTCCACTCAAATACCCCTCACACAAGCGATACATTGAATCCCGCATGAGCTGGATAGATTGGGTCCGCAGGCCGATTGACCCAGCGCTTTCTGCGATGGCCGCTTGCAAGGCCTGGCTTGCGGCGCTGGTTGAATTCCGCGCTGCGCCCGATGCTGAGACGGCCGACAACCCGTCCGGACTGGGCTCAGCGCAAATAGAGAGCATTTGTACGTCGTTTGCCGTGATGTCAGTGCTTAATAGTTTGTTTTCAACTCGCGCCAGAAACCCGAGTTGGTAGGAAATCATCTGCTCCCAAGCTTTCGTATCTTTGTGCTTAGCCCCGCGCATGACGGCATTTTGGTTTCGACTTCGCTCAGCCTCATCAATCCGCGCCAAGGTTTGATCGCGCAGCGCCATGAGGGATTGATACTCATTCGGACGCCGTGCCGAAATGACCGCTCGCTGCTTGGCATCCACCATCAACGCAATTCCGTTGCCGTCGAGCAAGTCTTGATTGGACCGGTAATGCGTCAGCTGGGCGCACGAACTCAACGCCACGGCTACGAAAATGCCAATCGAAACTCTTAGAATGCGCATGATCAACGCTCCCCCGTTTTCCCGATACGAGCGTAAGAAGCGTTTCTTGAAAACACAATCGGCGATTGCACCGATTTTTAGTTGCGCGCACGGGTGCTCCTCGCGCCATCGGGGTTGATCACCGCTCTTCGCGGTCGCGCAGGATCAGAGCCAATGCAATAATCCCGACCGAAAACGCCAGAAGCGAGTGGGAGGAGCTGGGCTGCGAAATCTCAGAGCGCTTGTTGACGAAAGTCTTCAGAGGAGCCGTCCCAGGTCAATCGCTTCGCCCAAAGTGACCCGCTGCTAGATACGGCAATGACCTTCCGCAAATCAGACACTAAACTCAGTCACGGCTATGTCCATTTCTGGCGATTTTTCGCCATTCGCTTGGCGCATAGCTAGACGAATTTAATGGGTCCGGACCCTAGGAAAAAACTTATCCCAACCATTTGGTACGGGACTATAGTATGGGCGCAATAGGATAAGGAACGAAGCGGTACCATCACCTTTCGCCTATTGCCCATAGG
>CALFRH010000186.1 GCA_937919225.1 uncultured Parvularcula sp. | reverse complement strand
TCGGCGTCCAAACAAAGCAGATGCGCCATTGCCCGTTGATCCGCACGGAGTGTTGCCCGGCCCGATCCCCTTTCAGTTCTTCCAAGTGGTTGCCGGGCGGGAACCGCAAATCCTCAACAACAACCGCAGCATCCAGCGCCGAAAGCATCGCCCGCGTGCGCTTCACCAAGTCACCTGGGAAGCCTTTGCCATACTTGCCTTTCACAGCGTTGGCAGCGTGTTTGCCCTTGGTGCTTTGGATCATGCAAGCTACGTATCACTAACAGATACATGTGTCAAGGTATGATACATGCGATTTGCGTAGGCTAGCAATTTAAGAAACGGAAGTCTAAAGCTACGATCCGAACCAGAAGCTAGGGTCCAAAATGGACTTCGCTTTTCGTTTTCCAAACAAAACTTCACCCAAATCGCGCTTGAGATTTCTGTCCACGTCAGCGTCAGAAAAGCTCGTCCACGCGCCCTCAACCATAGTCGTTGTGCTGTCCTGGGCAGCGTTCTGAAAGTCCTTCAGCTTCGAATAGCCCATGCCAACAAAAATCCGAAGTGCAGCGCCGTGTCGTCCTTCCAACGCTGGCACAAGGAGGTGTCGCAGAACATTGTCTTTCTCCGCTTTCATAATCCGCTCTCCACGTTGTGCAACATTCGAGATCAGCTCAGGACAAAGCACCATCGCATGCCTCAACGAAGTTGCGGAGACGTTAGAGATTCCTTCCCGAAGAGATCGCCAAACGTCCTCGTGATAGTTCTTGTCTAGTGCGAGCAACAGGTCATCTAAGGCACCATCGGCAGCTTCAACTTCACTTTCACCAGACAAAACACGTTTCACAACGTTGACGAATGGTTTTCTAAAAATGCCCGCATCGAGCTGGCAGCCCGAGGTATCCAGTTTCTCAAGGAGCATGAAAGTAGTGTGATCCATTTCCTCAATATGACCTTGCCAAGCCCCTTGATCGACAGCACCTAGGAGGTCGTCAAAGTGTTCATGCAGTGTGTTCCACTGACCACCCGCAGTATGTGACAAAGATAGAAATCCGCGCGGGATATCATCAAGCGTAAGCTTCTTGATTTCGGCGGCCTTCATCCTGGGCGCGTATTTCTCCAGTGCACCGACCAAAACTCCTCCTTCGAGTAGATCGCGAAGATAAGGGACATGAGAGATCAAGCCGCTCAGAGTTATGAAAGGAGGAGTATCACGACTAAACATCTCGACGACTATTTGTTCGACCGCCAAATGCTCCCGATTAGCTTTGCCAAATTCAATCCAGTGCGTCGCGCTAGTTACTGCGATCGCAGTTTGCGCCACAAGTTTTACTTGGTTATCCAAGAGCTCTCCCGAGCCATCTAGCAAGGCTTGAAAGCGGCTGAAGCCATCCGACGAGTCCGGGGCGCGGGACCCATTTGGGTTAACTTTGGTCGGGTTCGCAAGACTTGTCCCAAGTTGCTTTTGTGCCAAGAAGAGCAGATTTGCCTGGGCGGCCTGGCTTTCATCCGTCGATCCGTCACCAATGTTTCTGAAGAACTGCCCCTCGGTCATAGCGTTTTCCAGTAGTATTTCTGCTCGTCTCTTCTTGTCGACCGATTGCCAAGCCAGAACGACCATTTCCAGCAACGCACTGGCGCTCTTCTGCGCCACTTCATCTGTCTTGAGAGTGGACAGAGCCGCGTTCGAGATGCTCAAGAGCTCTTCGTCGGACAGAAGGCGATTTGAGGTGAACTGCTTCAAGGCCGGAATAGCGAGTTCAGGGTACTTAACAAACTGCTCTTCCAAGTACTCAGAGTCGTCAGGGAGATCGATCTCAGCCGAGGAAAATGAGCTCAAGCCGAATCCCGTGGCTGCAATAGTCGCCCCCACGCCAAACATGTATTCCGGCGCTGTTGGCGGTGTTCGCTTGCCCAAAGCCTCTGCCAAGGCCTTTGTACCTCCTTGCGCCTCCAGAGCTTCTGAAATCGCGGCGAGAAACGAGGATAGGTCCTTACCATCTTGGAACGAGTGCTTCTCCTGCTGGTGAACACCTGACAGCACCGCAGTCACGAAGTGATCCACAGTGTCCGGAATCTGACTATCAGTAGCCAGCGAAAAAATCGGCAGATATTCAACGTAGCCTTCACCTTTGATGGGCAGGGTATCGACTCTTGAGAAGCCATCGAGAACTGTACTCGCTAGGTGGTGCCTTGCTTCACCTTCATAGCTTCCAAGCAGCTGGGAAATGTTTCTGACTGCAGCGCCGAAGTCTCCCGTGCTGCGCCATTCGTCGACATTCGCTTGAACAACATCGTCGACGCGGTCGTCGAAGCCTGGAGCTGAAGATAGGGCAAGAATGCTGTCTGAGCTTGGGCTAAGAATTGCTTCAGCAATTTCATCATCGAGCAAGATTTGAAACGCAAGGTCTTCTTCAACATTGAAGACCATAGCCGCCAGATTTCTTGTAAGCTCACTATCGGCTGCAAGAGCGGAAATTCTGGGGTCCAGACCAGCTTCCTCGTTCAAAACCGATGGCTTGTCTCTGATGCGGTCCTGATGGGCAATGTAGGCAGCAACCGTTGGAAGACGGAATTTTCCATCATGCAGTTCGTATAGGCTGCTCAAATTGTTTACAAAAGAAACGATGTTTCGCGGCGTCGTTGTTCCACCTTGGGTTTTGAGTAGTTCGCAGAAAATGCGGTAGGTGCGAAACCTGTCGTCTGCGGAGACTTGCTTGGGGAGCGCTTCTTCCAACTTGTCAGCAAAAAACTCACGCGCATTGGAGAGAACAGGCGGCGAGACCGAAAGAATCTCGGCGAAGGTTTTTGAAAAGAGCTCTCTCGAGGCAAGGCTGCTTAGGTCGTTCTTACCTGTTTCTTCGTCCTCATCAGTTGTGACGTTAGCCTCAATCAACTTTCGATCATACGGAACAATTGCTGTGATCTCTGTATGTTTGCCTTGGATTATTTCGCCATGTGCTCGCGCAAAAATCGATCTGACTAGCGCCCAATACTCTTTGATTTCCTTTCGAGGCAATCTGTCAATGTTGTCCAGAACGACAACGACCCGTTCGTCTTCGGACTGAACAACACCAAGGATTTCTCGCAACATAGAGTGGAACTCGTAGTCATTTGGATCAATTTCCCGAACCTTCTGAACTACTTTGTGGTCTTGATGCTGACGCGAACTGATCAGAAGCAACCTAGAGATGACGGCTTTGAAATCAGCTTTCGGCTCCTTGGCCCGACCAGACCAACGCTTCCAGGCAGCTAGTGCCAGGGTTGCAATGACAAATGCGAGCAACAGCAGAAAGGGTGCCGAAATGAGAAAGTCTTCGGTGCTCCCTGCCTTGGCAGCTTTGTCGAAGACAGTCTTCGCCCAAAAGTAATAGAGCGGGAGGAAAGGGAGAAAAACAAGAACTACAATCCCATACCAATCCAGTATCGGATGGTTATTTGTTTGTATCTCGCGCGTCTTGCCTTGAATCTGAGCTTCAATTGCTGCTAGTTCATGGCGCTTCTTTGGAAAAGTCAGCTGTGCCCAGTTCAGAAAATGCTCCAAGAACGACCTGCGGAAACCGGAGCCCTGAGATTTCCATATATCGAACGTAAAGAAGTTGTAGGTCTTCTTTCCCTTACCATTCTTCTCGGCGAGTTTTCTCGCCGCCATTTCGACAACGCTAGACTTGCCGCTGCCCCATGAGCCCTCGAGACCTATGGCGCTATCACCGCTATCAAATCTTACAATTGCTTTGGACAGCGAATGAGCAGTTCGTTCGTGCCCGCCACCATTGAAGAGATCCTTGTTGGATGGTTCATCCTGAATGATCTGTCGATCAACTTTCTTGCTCACTAGATCACCCTTAATCGCTTCAATCTAAATATATGGGATGAAGCACCAGACACCACAAGGTTTGGCACTTCGGCCAACATCAATCAGGTTACTACGTTCAAGAATTAGTATTTCACTTTGATCAATCGTGGGGAGGTCAATCATGAAAGAGGTTTCGCCATCTTTGGTCCGCCAATCGCAGCGTCAATGCCGATCCCGTCAGAAATGGCACAAGCACGCCAGCTAACGCCACAATGGATATAAAGGCTCCAGAAAGCAGAGTGTACTCGCTAGGCTGGTCAGCGAATGAAAGGTTCAGGAAACCTACCAGATAGAGCGCATTGGTAGCCAGTAATGCTAGGTATACGGGCTCCAAGGGCTCGATCATATTGCGTCTCGCACGCTCCAATGATGCTCTCCGAAGCTTTTTCCAGTTGTCGCTTGGCCTTTGCATCTGCCTACTCCCTTGCGAATTCGATCCAAGTGTGAACTTCGTCATCCGTGACATTCCGACCCTTGACTTGTGACTCGTACCAGCGCGCGGCGATGGCCCCGCGTTTCTCACTTTTGATCTTGATGCCAGCATCCTCCAGGTACTGATCGAGCGAGGTCTCGATCCTCTTCAGCGCATCGAAATCGTGACCGGCACGGATTGACTGCGTGCCAAGCAGCAACCAAGCAACGTCGACCTCATATCGTCTGTGCATCTTGATCAGTGCTTCGATTGGGATGCCGCGCTTACCCTTCTCATAGCTGTGATAAGCCCGATGCGAGACGCCGATTGCCTCTGCCATCGCGGCCTGCGAAACGCCTATTTCGCTGCGTGAGACGGCTAGGCGGGCACCTACTTCTGCGAACATATCAGCATCTTCTTGCGCCATACCGACTTCCCAATTGACGAAGGCGCAATTTTGTATAAATATCGCACAAAATGACGCATATTCCCGTTTGAGTACATCTGAGCACGTCAGAAGATACCAAACAAGCGATTCCATGCGTACGCACGATTCAACTCAGGTGGACAAGGATGACTGAAATGGCAGAGACCGACAAATCAGACAGCTCGCAAATCCTGGGGCTTGGTAAGACGCCTGCCCAATGGGTCGAGGTTATGTCCGGCATGGGGATCGACATCTCTGAGCGCACTCTACGCGAGCGTGCCAACGATACCGGTGCATTCTATCGCCTTGGTCGGACCATGCTGATCACACCCGCGCAGATCGACAAGATATTTGAAGGAGGCCAGGCATGCCGCTCCAAATCTACAAGAGGGGTCGCTTCTACTGGGCTAAGGGCTGGGTCGAGTACAACGGCAGGCCAATCGCAGGCCCATACCGGCGAAGCACTAAGGCATCTACAGAA
>CALFRH010000185.1 GCA_937919225.1 uncultured Parvularcula sp. | reverse complement strand
GAAGTCCGCGCCAATTGCCGCCCCGGGCCCACCGTTCAACACCAAATCAGCCGCTGATCCCACAAACAATGCCCCATTATGGGAGATGGCGCGCGCCCGGCACACTTTTCGCACCGCACCATCTACGATAAGGGATCCTATCAGCCCAGCCCGGCGGGAGATTATGGCGTCAATTGCGTCCCTAAAAGCACTGATCGTCGTCCTTGTGGCCTTGGCGATCGCCTATGTGATCCGCCCTCGTTTTAAGGATGAGGGGCTTGCCATCCGAATTTTGTTATTCTGGGGTTGGGCAGCCATTTCAGCGCTTGCATTCCAAATTCCATTCGTACGAATCCTCCTTCTGTTTATTGGCATGCTCATCTTCGCCCCCCAAAAATTTGAGGATCGAGCGCCCTTCTTGTTATGCTGCCTGTTTGCAGTCCCGGTAGAGGCCAGCTGGGTTGTGCCCTTTCCCGGCATCAACTTCCTTATTAAGCTGGGGTTTGTCAGCCTCATCTTCATGGTTTTAGGAACTCCGATCCTGTTAGGTGCAGGCCGAGACAGGCGGGCACCGTCGACAAACCCAAACACAGCGCTCACCGACACGGCGGTGATCATGCTTGTGATCGCCACCTGGCTCCTCGACATGCGCGCCGCCGAGGCGACCATGACCACGGGCATGCGTTCAATTGTGATGAAGACCCTCACCATCACCCTGCCCTACTATGCCATCAGCCGCGGCATGGGATCGCCCGAGTCTATGCGAGCCATGGTCCGTGGGATTGTGGCAATCAGTCCCCATCTTGTCGTGCTTGGGCTCATCACCTTCTTGATGCAGTGGAATGTCTACATGGAGGTAGATCCAAGTGGGGTGCTCGCAACAACCAACTCTCGTGGGTCGTCGATAAGGGTGGTGCTGACCACAGCCCACGCGATGGCAGGCCTGTTGATCACAATGGCCGCGATGGCCCTGTGGTTTGCCCGCGATAGACTCATAACACCCAAGATTGTCGTATACGGCCTTTTACCCGGCACTCTTTTCGTTCTGTTGGCAACACAATCAAGGGGTGCCCTCCTTGCCGCCATGGTCGCTTTTGCTGTGCTGGTGTTTTGTCGAGTACGTTCCATGGGCCTTCGTACCATGATGGTAATCGCAGGCACCATATTCTCCGCAATCGCGATCCCTTTCATTGTTGGAGGCGATGTCTCCGAAATTGATGAGTTCGGAACGTTCTCCTATCGGCAGGATCTTTTGGTCGAAGGGATGCGCCATATCGTCGCTCACCCAATCTTCGGGCAAGCTGATTTTATGTCTGATCCACGTTTCGACTACTTGCTACAAGGTCAAGGCATCGTGGATTTTACCAACGGGTACCTCATTTATGGACTGCAGTGGGGTCTTGTTGGTCTTGGATTGCTTTTGTTTTTGCACACCAGAACCGTCCTTAGCCTGATCCGGAGCGCTGACCGCTTCCACGCCAAAGGGCACGACGATCTTGCGGGCATCGCTATGGGGGTCGCGGCCGCACAAGTGGGCTATATGGCGATGATCGCGACGATAAGCTTCATCTCCTTTATTGGGGTCTTTGGGTTTGTCCTTGTCGGTCTAGGCTCCGCGGTGTCAGGCCTGTCCAAACGTATCCCCGCGACCGACGCCTTAACGCAATCTATAGAAGGCAATCATACAAGTCAGCAGCCATCAACCAGGCCGTCCCCACCGCCAGAGGGGCAGACGGCAGATGGCGAGTTTAACATCGACATCACGCCTGGGGTAAAGGGCTGGCCCACCTAGTAGCTTGCCCCATGGGGCATGGAATTGCCCGCCGGTACAAACAGGATGAGAATGCTTGAGTTGGTTGGTTCGTCTAGCGATTTAACGTCAAACGACAGGCCACTTGAGGAATGTCGAATAAAGCAATACGGCCCAGTTCTATGATTATAAGTCACCGTCACCGTTTCATCTTTATCAAAAATCGGAAAACAGCGGGCACGTCCATCGAGAAAGCCCTGACAACGATTTGCGGCCCCGATGACGTAATAACACCTTTTAGAGTCAACATGCCACTCGGTGGCGACCTAGCAACTGAAGCCCGTAACTTTGATGGTTCATTTAATCCAATCCGTGAGGTCATTTCTTGCTCAAGCCCGCTCGAAGCGGCGCGCGCTGTGCGTGACTTTATAGAACGCCCGAAATTCTATAATCATATGCGAGCATCAAGCGTACGCGCACGCGTCCCGCAAAATGTATGGCGCAGTTATTATAAATTTTGTTTTGAACGCAATTCGTGGGACAAGACGGCTTCTTTTTACTCTTGGGTTAATAAAATAGAAAAGAACAAACCTTCTTTTGCGGATTACTTGCGCAACGCCGGCGCCAACCAGACAAACGACCAGGCATTTGCAAGCGATTGGGTGCGGTATACGGATCGCTCAGGAGTTATCGTCGATGATATTTTCGACTATAGCGATATCAATGCCGGGCTTCGCATAGCGTTAGAGCGCATTGGCGTGGCAGAGGCGGACGCTGTCATTGATGCCATTCCCGCTCTAAACTCTGGCGTTCGCGCGCCGCGCGAAGACACTCAATATACGCCTGAGCTTTCAGCAATTGTAGAAAGAGCTTTCTCGCGAGAAATCAACCACTTCGGCTATGAATGTCCACCGCAGCTGATTGCCTGACAGAGCACTAATTCGTAAACGACCTATTTTTCCGCGGCCTGACATCGGCCCAAACTTCAAAGAAGCTGTCTACGTTGAACGAACGGGTCCACCTTCCTTTGACCTATGAAGGAAACGCAGACGCTTAAAAAACGCCGTCACCTGATGGAAGACCGACCGATGACTAAGTCAACACATCAACAGCGAACATTATTGGAATGCTCCGCGAAGCGCACCGTGCAGTCATCTCAAGACCAGGCTAACGGCGAGACCTGACTCAGCCATTAGCGCGCCGCAGGATGCGCCCCTGTCACTGGATCATTACCTTAGCAACAAATCCAGTGCAGCCATTCTCCGTCCCAAAATAGGACAGATGCGGATATTCTCGCTCAACGATTTCATCATGAATCTCTATTAGGGTTACTGGCGCAGAGCCTTTTTCTGTCACGCCGGGTTGTCGAGACACGAGATCCCCTGTTGCCCGGCGCCAGTTTGATCGGGAGAGCCCCATGGAACGGTTTAAGTCCATCCGAACGCATATTCCGGCAACCCTTCTCATCGATGGGAAAGACGAACTTCAGGGCCATGTGGTCCGTATGGCCGCCAACGGTATGTTGATCGCAGGGCTCACCCTCACGGCCCCGCGGCGTCAAGCCGTGATTTACCTTGAAAGCGGCGAACGATTTGAGGGCATTGCTAACCAGGTCGGTCGAGACGTCATTAGCCTATCGGTGAAATGTTCACCTGCCCGGCGTGAAAAGCTCGTCGAGTGCATGATGCGCCATATGGCACAAACCGACCCCAAGGCCGGGTCGGACCACCCCACCGCACCCTTAGCCCCGCGGGCCAAACGCTATCGCGTGGATGCCGAGGGGGCCTCTTGCACCCTTGAAGATGGATCCTCTGTTCCCTGCCGCGTTCTGGACGTTTCCCTAAGCGGCCTCGGGGTCGCCATGGATCATGTCCTTGCTGTTGGCGATATAGTACGTGTGGGGAAAGTGAAAGCTCGCGTGATGCGCCGCACAAACTTCGGCTATGGGATGCTGGTAATTACGGACGATGTGCCTTTGCCAAGAAACGACGCTATCGCCAGCCAACTCTCCGTCCGACAAACCGAAGCCATCGCCCAAAAAGCCGGGGTCGCTTAAGGCATCGCGCCGAGAAGGATCCGCTGGCGACGGTGTGGTGTCCCGTCAGATTGTTTAAGATCTCGATAGGCGCCTTATAGCTGTGACACCAATATTAAAGAGTCTTTGTTTTTACCTTAGAGCATTTTTTGGGGCAGCGCCCCTTTTCGGGAGATGAGCTTGTGCCGCAGCTGACCCGCGGCACAAGGTCAGTACACCCCTAAACAAGTCCCTGGGCAACCATGGCATCAGCCACCTTCTTAAACCCAGCGATATTGGCACCGTCGACATAGTTCACAGAACCGTCCGACTTCTTACCATAATCAAGGCACTGCTTGTGGATATCTTCCATGATCTGCTTGAGCTTGGCTTCAACCTCATCCGCCGTCCAAGACAGGCGCAACGCATTTTGGCTTTGCTCTAGACCGGACACCCCGACACCCCCAGCATTCACTGCCTTGGCCGGACCGAAAAGAACGCCCGCTTTCAAGAAGGCGTGGACGGCCTCCAATGTGGTGGGCATATTGGCGCCCTCTCCCACTGCTTTGACGCCATTGTCGATGAGCATTTTAGCGTCCTCATGATCCAACTCATTCTGTGTTGCACACGGAATAGCTACATCGCATTGCACCCCCCAGGGGCGTGCGCCTTCATAGAACTCCGCCCCGCGCACCTGGTCTGCATAGGCTTTAATCCGTTCCCGACGGACTTCTTTCACATCCTTGACGATCTCAAGCTTTTGGGCGTCGATCCCTGCGGGGTCGTAAATCGTGCCTGACGAATCGGACAGGGTGACAACCTTACCCCCAAGCTGACGCACCTTCTCTGCAGCGTAGATAGCAACGTTCCCCGAGCCGGAGATCGCTACCGTCTTACCCTTCATACCATCGCCATGCGCTTCCAGCATATTGTTGATGAAATAGACGGCACCATAACCTGTTGCTTCTTTCCGGATCAGACTGCCACCAAAATCAAGGCCCTTGCCCGTCATGACGCCCACAAACTTATTCTCAAGCTTACGGTACATCCCGAACAGATACGAGACCTCCCGCGCGCCCACACCTATGTCCCCTGCCGGAATATCTGTGTCTTCACCAATATGCCGGTAAAGCTCAGACATCATGGCTTGGCAAAAGCGCATCACTTCACTATCGGTCTTACCGCGCGGGTTAAAGTTAGCGCCCCCTTTACCGCCACCCATGGGCAAACCGGTCAGCGCGTTTTTAAACGTTTGCTCAAAGCCAAGGAACTTCAGCACACTGGTGGTCACACTGGGATGGAACCGCAAACCGCCCTTATAAGGACCAATGGCGCCATTGAACTGGACCCGCCAGGCCCGGTTGGCGCGCACATTCCCATCGCGATCCTCCCACAACACGCGAAACTGAACGATGCGCTCAGGCTCTGCCATCCGTTCGAGGATCTGATGTTGCTGGTAAATCTGGTGATCCTGGATGAAGGGGATCACACTGTCCGCGACTTCGCGGACGGCCTGGTGGAATTCATGCTCGTCGGGATTTCGCTTCATCACCCCGCGCATGAACGTTTCCACGTCCATGGTGTTGCTGCGCGGCCCCGAGGGCACCGCCATCGTCGCACCAGGCGCCGGCTTTGGCTCCATTTGCAGCGAGCTTGTATCTGTCTCAGATGGTGTGTTTTTGTTCCGTCCAAACATATCGGGATC
>CALFRH010000184.1 GCA_937919225.1 uncultured Parvularcula sp. | reverse complement strand
CTTGAATCACCTTTCGAGACATTTGTGAATCCTGAATCCCCACAGACCCTAGAGCCAAAAAGACGGGTTTACACTTTTTAAGGATGTCCCTATGCCGCGAGCGCGTTTGGTGGGGACGTTTCGTGGGATGGTCGTTTAGACAGTCTCTTTGGAACCGTCAGCGCCACCGTCACGCGGTTGGGCCTAAGCCTTGCATAGGCCGTAGCCAAACCAGAAACGACTTCTCGCCTAAACACACTGGTGCCGCCAGGTGCCACAACGAACCGAAAGCCACCCTGCTGTAAGCCTATGACGTTTGACGACCTCGGCCTTGAACCAAAGCTCCTCGAAGCGGTGAAAGACGCGGGCTATTCGTCGCCCACGCCCATCCAAGCGGAGGCTATCCCCGAGGCACTAAAGGGTCGCGATGTCCTTGGGATTGCGCAAACGGGAACCGGCAAGACCGCTGCGTTCGTGCTGCCGATCATCCATCGGCTGTCAAAAGGTCGCGCAAGGGCGAGAATGCCCCGCTCTCTGGTTCTTGCCCCCACCCGTGAGCTCGCCGCTCAGGTGGCGGAGCAATTCGAAAAGTACGGCAAGAATCATAAGCTTACCATGGCCCTGTTGATCGGCGGGGTTTCGTTCGCTGAGCAAGACATGAAACTCACCCGCGGGGTGGATGTTCTTATCGCCACGCCAGGTCGTCTGCTTGATCATTTTGAGCGCGGGAAGCTCTTGCTGACCGGGCTAGAGGTACTTGTCGTCGATGAGGCCGATCGCATGCTCGACATGGGGTTCATCCCCGACATTGAGCGGATCTTTAAACTCACCCCCTTCACCCGGCAGACCCTCTTTTTCTCGGCCACCATGCCGCCCGAGATTCAGCGAATCACTAATCAGTTTTTATCCGCCGCTGTGCAGGTTGAGGTGGCAAAACCCTCAACAACCGCCAAGACGATTACGCAACAAATTGTCCGGGTGCCTAGCAATGATGAGCGGCTTAAGCGGGAAGTCCTACGCAAGCTGATCCGCCAAGCCGAAGATCTTAAAAACGGCATCATCTTCTGTAACCGGAAGCGGAATGTGGATGTGGTGGCCAAATCATTGCAAAAGCATGGTTTTAATGCGCGCCCGATCCATGGAGATCTCGCTCAAGCCTTCCGCATGGAAACATTGAAAGCTTTCCGCGATGGAGAGCTTCAGCTACTTGTGGCTTCTGATGTGGCGGCCCGCGGCCTTGATATCCCCGACGTCAGTCACGTCTTTAATTTCTCCGTCCCCGTCAACGCCGAGGACTATGTCCACCGGATTGGCCGCACGGGTCGTGCGGGCCGCAAAGGCTGGGCCGTCATGATGGTCTGCCCTGAAGATAGTAAGGGCTACGATGCTGTCCTTCGCACCACCGGCCTCGACGCTATCGAAGCGGTGGATCTTGGCGACTTTTTCACCGAATGGGAGAAAGACGGCGGCGCCAAAGGTCGCGAAGCCCGCGGCAAAAAATCTGATCGATCCGATGACCGTCGGCGCGGCAAGAGTGAAGAGCGAGATCGTCCCCGGCGCGGTGGTCGTCGTCGGGACCGCGACTATGATGATGACATGAGCAGTGGCTCGCCCACCGTTGGCTTTGGGGATCATGTCCCCGCCTTTTTGTCGATCGAGGAAGCTCGCTAATCACCAGTTAGCGCGCCCAGGCACTTCACAGCTCGCTCGGCCACCCGCCAAGCCCATCACCACATCGCACACTCACACTTTCGTTGAAATCGAACCCGCCTTTCACCATTGGCAGTGAGGGCTTTCTCATGTAATATAGTTTCATGAGAAAGCAGTTTCATAGAACCAACGAAGCACCCGCCGAGGACTATACGATCCCGCAAGACTGGGAGTCCTACACCGAAGAAGAGCATGGGACGTGGAACACGCTCTACGCACGGCTCATGGACGTATTGCCCGGGCGGACGGATGAGGCGTTCCTAAAGGGGCTCACTCTGCTCGATCTGAATAAAGGCGGTATCCCCCACTTTGAACGACTATCCGACGAGCTGGAAAAGCGGACCGGCTGGCGGGTGGTGGCTGTCCCAGGCCTTGTCCCGGACAATGTCTTTTTCGATCATCTGGCCAACCGTCGCTTTCCGGCGGGCAACTTTATCCGCAAGGCTGATCAACTTGACTATATTCAGGAGCCGGACGTCTTCCACGATGTGTTTGGGCATGTCCCCCTCCTCGCCAACCCTATTTTCGGTGACTATATGCAGGCCTATGGCGAGGGAGGCCTCCGGTCCCTAAACTCTGGGTGCCTCAAAAACCTTGCAGCTCTTTATTGGTATACGGTTGAATTTGGCCTCATCAAAACGAGTGAAGGCCTTCGCATCTATGGCGCAGGCATTGTCTCCTCCCCGGCGGAAAGCGTCTTCGCGGTTGAAGTCCCCTCCCCCATTCGTTTTTTGTTCGATACAGAGCTCTTGATGCGCACCGACTACCGGATCGACGATTTTCAGCAGACATACTTTGTCATCAATTCCTATGAAGAATTGCTGGAGAGAACCCTCAACACAGACTTTGGCCCCCTTTATGAGCGCCTTTCCGGCGGGTATGACCATAGGCCGGAAGATGTCTTGAGTACCGATGAGATCCTCACTCACGGCACCCAATCCTATGCCAACAAAGGCGGACGGTTCGCTTCTTAGCTGACGCTCACGCCTCCGTAAGCGCTTTCTTTTTCTCTCCCGCTCCGGCCTCATCACTGAGCGTGTTGAGATGCATCAAATAATTGATCAAGGGGGAGACCAAAATGAGGCCAACGCCAACCGCAACGGCCAACCAGCCCACATAGCTGTAGACTGTCAGCACCACATTCTCCCCGTCAGCCCCTTCGGCGGCGGTCGCTTGGGCAATCATCGCAGCGACAAAGTTCCCCGCCCCTGAGGCCAAGAACCACGTGCCCATAATGAGACCCACCATGCTGGGGACGGACAATCTTGTCATCGCCGATAGGCCCACAGGGGATAAGCAAAGCTCGCCGGTGGTGTGCAGTAGATAGATGAGGAAGATGAAAATGACAGGCGTTAGGTTCCCTTGTCCCGCCGCATTCGCGCCCCACACGAGGACGAGGAAACCAAGACCCAATTGAATGACGCCAAGGCCAAACTTTTGCGGTGCCGTCGGCTCTAACCCTCGCTTCGCAAGGAAAACCCACAAGGCAGCCAACAGAGGCCCAAGATAGATGATGTATCCCGCATTCAACGATTGGAAGACCGATGCGGGGACCTCTTGGCCGAAGATGGTGCGATCCACCTGTTGGTCCGTATAGACATTGAGGGACGAGCCTGCCTGCTCAAACAGAGCCCAGAACAGAACCTGAATTGAGATAAGGAACATCGCGGCAATGATGCGGTCGCGGGCGTGACGCTCTAGGGTGAAGACCGATCGGTAGTAAATGTACGCGACGGTGACGAGGCCGGCGGCGGAAAGCAGATATCCCACAGCCTCCTGATCCCGTACCATGAGCCAAACGAGTATAGTGGTCACAAAAGTGCCCAGATAAATGAGCCACTGGGTACTGAGCCCCGCAAAGCGCTTACGGGCCAAAAGCTCGGGGTTCCGCGACTCCCCCGCCCCCTTCAGCCAAGGCGTTCCCCACACAAATACGATAAGGCCGAGCAACATGCCGACGCCCGCAAGGCCAAAGCCATATTTCCATCCATAGGTTTCCCCAAGAAAGCCCGCCCAGGCGGCGCCCAGAAAAGATCCAAGGTTGATCCCCACATAAAAAAGCGTGAAGGCCCCGTCGCGGCGTTTATCCGTTTTCGGATAAAGTTCTCCAACAATGGTGGAGATATTGGCCTTCAGAAAGCCGACCCCCATGATGATAAGGGCCAAAGATAGATAAAAGACATTGAGGATAATCTCGTTCGGGCTCTGCCCCGGGGCCACTGGCTCTCCCTCAATCGCCATACCCAAATGGCCTAAAACGAGAAGGACCGCTCCAATGGCCACCGCGCGGCGTTGCCCAAGGTACCGATCCGCCAACACCCCACCAATAACAGGCAGAATATAGACCAGCGTCGTATACGCACCATATATCCCATAGGCCTGGCTTTCGCCGAAAAGAAAATGCTTAGTGAGGTAGAATATCAAAAGCGCCCGCATGCCATAGTAGGAAAACCGCTCCCACATTTCGGCAAAGAACAGAATGTAAAGTCCTTTAGGTTGATGGCGCATTTGAAAGAGCGCGAATAACATTCCCGGCAAGGCAACAGCTGTGATAGCCAAAACAAATTGCATATAAGCGTCCTTCGCGTCCCAAATGGATCTTCGCGGCCCAATGGATGAAGGCCAGCCGCGCAATCCCGAAAAAACCGACTATGACAGGAAAATGAACAGCCAACCGACTGACAATGCAAGGGCCTTTCGCCTTGCCCCCGCGCTCGCCGCTGAACGCCTAGCCTTTGCAGAGATGGCTCTATGCCAGGTGATATTGCGGGATGAGCGCCGCTACCCTTGGGTGGTGCTGGTCCCGCGGCGCGCAGGGCTTGAGGAGGTTTTCGATCTGTTGCCCGGGGATAGCCAGCGTCTCTGGCGGGAAGTGTCAACGGTCGCGAGCGCCCTCAAAGCGGTGACCGAGTGCGATAAGACGAACATTGCGGCGTTTGGCAATGTCACTCGCCAATTGCACGTTCACATTGTGGCCCGAAGCGAGGGTGACCCCCATTGGGCCGGCGGCGCCGTGGGCGTTGATGACCGGGTGCCCTATTCCTCCGGAGATTTGGGAGATGGTGGTGTCCCCGCCTGGTGGCCCGCCTTGCTGGCCCGCCTAGCTCTTAGAGATTTAACGAGACCGTAAACGCTGATCGCGAACCAAAAGATCTCGATCACCATGCTGGGCGGGTTGGGCTTATAAAGAAGTGAGATGAAGATGAGGACCGCCGCCGCGGCGTTGAGCGCCGAATACCACGGATTATCCGCCGGCAAGCGCCCCAACTGAAGCGCTGCATACGCCCCAATCAACATGCCAACGCCGATAAAGCCGACAAGGTCTGAAAGGGATAGAACCATTGTCAGAAGGCTCGCACCGCACTGGACATCTGTAAAATACTCTTCAGCATTCTCATCGATGAAAAAACAGCGATGTTCGTCATCCCGCGCGCAGTGCCGCACTTTACAGCATCAGGCCGTCTGATTGAATCAGACTGATGCTGTAGAGTCCTTGCTTTTCGCGCGTGGGCCAACTTTTTCCGATCCAATGTGATCGCCCGGCGCGCTAGTGCGCGCTGCTGACGCGGGACCTTAGTTCCCAAGAAAACAAAGACCCCATGTCTGCCCCGCATCATTTTATGCCGCAACGCGCACGGGTTGACGATGTAGGTCTGCCATTTCACCACAGAACTATACTAAGCCTGCATCGTCCACCCTTCGACCCCCATGGCCGCTTGGCGCAGGGCCTCAGTCCTTGTGGGGTGCGGGTGACAGGTGCGGGCAATATCCTCTGACGCGCCGCCAAACTCCATGACAAGGCAGGCTTCGGAGATCATCTCCCCGACGCCCGTACCAATCATATGCACACCGAGGACTTTATCGGTCTTGGCATCGGCCAACACCTTCACAAAGCCGTCCGTTTGATGATTGGTTTTGGCGCGACTATTGGCGGTGAAGGGGAACTTGCCGACCTTGTACTCGACACCCTCTTCCTTCAGCTGCTCTTCGGTTTTCCCAACGCTGGCAACTTCAGGATCAGTGTAAACGACACCTGGAATGATGTCGTAATTCACATGCCCTGGCTGGCCAGCAATGATCTCCGCCACTGCGACGGCTTCGTCTTCGGCTTTGTGGGCGAGCATGGGGCCAGGGATGCAGTCGCCAATGGCGTAAACACCCGGTGCGCCGGTACCATAATGAGCATCCACAGGGATGAAGCCGCGATTGTCGGTGGTGACGCCCACATTCTCAAGGCCTAGCCCATCCGTATAGGGACGGCGGCCAATGGCGATGAGCACAGCATCAGCCTCAATGACTTCGCCTTCACCTCCCGCAGCGGGCTCGACGCTCACCTTGGCAGAGCCGTTCACCCGCTCAATGCCCGTAACCTTGGTCCCCAGCTTAAACGCCATGCCCTGTTTTTTCAGAATACGCATGAAATTCTTGGAAATCTCGCCATCCATACCCGGTGTAATCCGATCAAGGAACTCAACCACGGTGACTTTCGCGCCGAGGCGTCGCCAAACGGAGCCCATCTCAAGACCGATATAGCCGCCACCGACCACCACCATATGCTCTGGGACCTTTGGCAGGGACAGCGCGCCAGTGGAAGAAACGATCACCTCTTCATCGATATCGATGCCAGGCAAAGACAGAATGTCCGACCCCGTGGCAATGATGATATTCTTGGTGTCAAGCTCTTGGGTGGAGCCGTCATCTTTTTTGACGGAAACCTTGCCGGGGGCCGCGATGGTGCCCCAGCCCAAAATGCCGTCTACCTTGTTTTTCTTGAAGAGATACTCAATCCCCGCCGTCAGTCCGCTGACAGCTTCATCCTTTTGACCTAGCATCGCTGGCAGGTCGAGTTCCAACCCCTTCACCTTCACCCCGAGGGAGGCGAAATGGTTCTCCGCATGGGCATAAGCCTCGGACGCGTGCAGCATCGCCTTTGACGGAATGCAGCCGACATTCAAACAGGTCCCACCAAATCGCTTTGTGTCCCGCTTTTCAACGCAAGCTGTTTTCAGCCCCAGCTGGGCCGCGCGGATGGCTGCGTTATACCCGCCAGGGCCGCCGCCAATGACAACAACGTCGTAGGATGTGCTCATAAAGTCTCTCGCCGAAAGGTTGTTGGTCCTTTTGCATGCGCCTAGGCCTCAGCGTGGCGTGGGTCAAGCAAGACCAATGGCTTGCACCTCAGCGGGTGTGGAGGGTCGCCCCTACCCCTTTGGATAGAGAATCATCTGGGTGCACCGAAAGTGGGCGATGGTCTTGCCATTATCTTTATGGGTCACCTTGGCGTCCCACACCTGGGTCGTTCGGCCGCGGTGGAGAAGGTCCGCCCGCGCGGCGATAATGCCCTCTCGCGCTGTGCCAAGGAAGTTGGATTTGAGTTCAATCGTGGTGAAGCCCTGGGCGCCCTCAGGCAGAGCCATCACGCAGCCATAGCCGCAAACGGTGTCAGCCAGGGTCACCACTGTCCCTGCGTGAAGAAACCCATTTGGCGCCATCAGCTCGGGCCGCACCGGCAGGTCGGCCTCTAACCAGCCGTCTCCGCCATCGGTGACTTCAATCCCCAAATATCCTGGCAGGTGGTCAGCGCCCCGCCTTTTGAACGTCTCAAGGAGCGCTTTGTTCACCATTGGTCAGTTGCCTCAGACCTCGTCGCCCGGCTCTTTCATCAACTCCTCAACGGAGACCGTTTTGTCGGTGACCTCAGCCTTTTCGATAATGTGGTCGATGACCTTATCCTCGAAAATAGGCGCACGAAGCTGCGCATATGCGCCGGGGTTCTGCTGAAGGAATTCAACGACCTGCTGCACCGGGACACCGGCCTGAAGGGCCTGCATCTGCACGGCACGCTGCATATCCTGCTCGGGCACCGTGACTTCCGCTTTTTTACCAATCTCGGCGAGTACGAGGCCAAGGCGCACCCGGCGTTCGGCAATCTTTTGGTACTCTTCCTTCAATTCGTCTTCGGACTTGTCTTTGTCCTCTTCGTCACGCTCAGCGCCTTCGACTTGCGCCCAGATTTGACCAAACTCAGCATCCACCATGCCTTTAGGCAGGTCGAACGCGTGCTTTTCGTCCAGGACATCGAGAATGGTGCGCTTCAGGTGCAGGCGGGACTGGTTCTCATACCGACCCGAAATCGACTCGCTCACCCGCTCTTTCAGGGTGTCGAGATCTTCAAGGCCAAGGGCTTTCGCCAGCTCGTCATCAACGGCGCGCTCTTGCGGCGCCTTCACCTCATGCACCGTCACATCGAAGGTGACTTCTTTGCCAGCCAGGTTCTCTGCCTGATATTCCTCAGGGAAGGTCACGGTGATGACCTTCTCATCGCCGACCTTAGTGCCAACCAGCTGGTCCTCGAACCCCGGAATGAACGTGTCGGACCCCAGAACGAGAGGCGCGCCTTCACTAGCGCCGCCATCAAAGGGTTCGCCGTCAAGCTTGCCGAGGAAGTCGATAACCACTTGGTCGCCATTTTCAGCGGCCGCGCCCTCGTCGCGGGCTTCATAAGCAGTGGATTCTTTAGCAAGCTTCTCAAGCTCTTCCTGCAATTCGCTGCCGGGTACCTCAGCCACCATCCGCTCAAGCGCGAGGCCTTCGGTCTCCATCGCGTCAAACTCAGGCAGGACCTCAACATGGATGTCATATTCAAGGTCCGCGTCCCCTGCGATCACCTTTTCCACAAGGCCATCATCAAGGTCCGGCCGCGGCGGCATAGCAGGCTGAACTTTGTGCTCTTCGAACGCCTTGGTTTGGGCGGCCTGCATCTCTTCCTGGATGAGCTCGGCCATCATGCCTTTGCCGTACATCTTTTTAAGGAACGACACGGGCGCCTTACCTGGGCGGAACCCTTTGAGGTGAACAGTGCACT
>CALFRH010000183.1 GCA_937919225.1 uncultured Parvularcula sp. | reverse complement strand
CTCCAGTGCGCCAGGCTCGCCATCCGCGGCGTCACGGTCTTCATACACGCCGGAGGGGACAAACTGCCCAAAGTTCGGACGGAAGATGGAGGCGTAATAAGACGCGCGAATGATGATGTCGTCACCTAGCGTATAGCGTGCTGCAATGCTCGGCAGAACGTCCGTGTAGTCCTGTTTGATGAGGGTCACGTCGGTTGCGTTTCTTGCCGCGATTTCGATCGCCGCTGCCGTTAGCTGTTCAGCGTCCTCAAGAGCGTCGAGGGCGTCCTCGAAGCCTTTTTCATCAAACACGTTTGCTTGCGCTGAGACGTCAGTTTGCTCGACCCGGACACCGCCGGTGATCCGCAGATTGTTGAGGTCAACCTGGCCCATAAGGTAAGCTGCGAAAACATCTTCACTCGCTTCGAATGTGGAGGTCACCGATTCTAGACGGCTCGCCACTTCGTCGAGTTCCAAAATGTCAGCATCGTCCCGGTTCGCATTAAAGAATGACCGGATGGCGCCAGCGCTGGGGGCTGGGCCGAAAGTGTCCAGCGGGTAGTCCACACTTGTTGCGAAAGCGGACAAATCGTCCCCGTCGCCTTCATAGCCGAACTCTTGGAAGTCGTAGTCGTATCTCTTATCCCGTAGACGGAGTTTTACACCGGATTTCAGGAAGCCCGGATTGGAGCCGAACTGCATATCGCGCTGGACGTTAAAGGTGAAGGCCACTTCTTCGTCTTGCGTTTCGCCATTCTCGAACTCGATTTTGTCAAGACCATAAGCGCTTGCGTCCAAGAAGGCCTCTTGCGTTGACGCGTTGGCGAAGACGACTTGTGGCAAAAGAAGGTCGGACGTATCAATGCCGATCACCTGACCTGGCTCGCCAAAGGTTTGGTCGAAGTTTGCATTCAAACGATCTGGCTCTTCCTCTTTCGCGCTCGTGAATGCGAGTGACGAGTCGATGGTCCACAGATCTTTTGTGTGTTCAAAACCGGTCGCGATGGAAAAGATGGTTTGTTCTTCAAGCCGGTCTTTAATGTCGCGGTCAACTTCAAATTCAAGACCGTTGTCCTCGTCTGCGGCGTAGAATGCCGTGCGACCGTCAAAGGTCACACCGTCCAACGCATCCTCCGTTTTCACTTCAACGCGGCTCCGGAACTCTTGGTCGGAGAACTCGTTGAATAGCGTGTTGAGGTAAAGCTTGGTATTGTCAGAAACCATATAGTCGAAATTACCAGCGAGGGAGAGACGCTCCCGCTCAATGTCGTAGTTCCGGAATTCAAGCTCATCATTGATGAAAGGGATGGCGCCGTCTGAGTCCCAGCTGGAGACTTCCTTATTGTCGGAAGCAAACTCGCGGTTTTGGAAGGAGCCTGACAGAGCCACACCAAGGCGACCATCCATATAATTATTGGCGTAGATGCCGGACACTTTTGGTCCAAAGTCTTCTGTGAGTTCCGTGTAGATCGTGCCGACTTTGACTTTCAGTAGCATCTCATCACGGTCGAGGCCGGAAATGGTCTCAAGGTCCACGCTCCCGCCGATGGCGTCCCCATCCATATCGGCGGACAGTGTTTTATTGATGACAATGTTTTTGAGAACGTCAGAGTCAATAACATCAAGGCCGACCCGGCGGTCGCCAGCTTCGGGCGAGGTCAGACGTACGCCATTCACGGAGGTTGAGTTGAGGTTAGAGTTGATCCCGCGGATCGAGATGAATCGGCCTTCACCCTGGTCGTTGGCGATGGACACGCCAAGGGCCCGGCGGGCGGCTTCTGCAACGTTTTCGTCTGGCAGCTGACCAATAGCGTCAGCAGATAGGACAGTGATAATGCCGTCGGCGGCACGCTGTTGGTTAAGGGCAGAGTTAAGGGAGCCCCGCTGACCGATGACCACAATGCTATCGGATGACCCAAGAGCAATGTCGACATTTGCGATGCCGTCACCAACGGTAACGTCAACGGTTTCTGTGTCGGCGCCGAGATAAGAGATGATCAGGGTGTAATTGCCCGCGTCAACATTTGTGATCCGGAAACGCCCGTCGCGCGCGGTGGACACGGACTGACCTGTCTCCTGCACTGTCACAGTGGCGCCGCGAAGGGGCACGGTCTCTGCCCCGTCGGTGACACGGCCTGCAATCTCGGCAGCGGTTGCAGTAGAAAGTGCCAACACGGATGTGGCGGCAGAAAGCGCAATGAACTTTTTCATGTTTTGTGGAACCCCAACTCAGAATTATTCCCAAGCATCGCAGGACGCGATGGCAGGCGGCCATTGGCGAGGTTTTGTGACGCTGGCGTGAGGCTTTTATGACGCTTTTGTTTCTTTCACGGATGAAATTGAACTGTGGGAAATCCGCTACACCTCTTCTAGGGGTATGACGATAATTCGGTATAGTCCTGTAAAAATGCGTATGCGGTGTGTCAGAGACTTAGGGACGGCAAGGCTTTTTAAAGGCGTGAGAGGGGGAAAGGGTGGGGGGCTTCCTTGATGACAAATGTGAAGCGTAGCAAAAGTGTCGTAAAGCGGCCTCGTCTCCTCCCTTCATATGAGCGGCCTGTGGAGATGCGGCTATAGGCCTCCTGGCGGAAGTCGTCCAATGGGCCCATTTTTCCCATATGAAGTCTGATACTGCCACCACTGCTGCCCCTCGGCTTACGGTCTTTTACGATGGGGGGTGCCCCTTGTGCCTTAAGGAAGTCAGCTTTTACCGTCGTCGAAGGGGCGCGGATGCGATTGCTTGGGTGGATGTCAGCGAGGGGACGGGGGGTGACATCACGCCGGGGCTTTCCCGGTGCGATGCATTGGCTCGGTTCCATGTTCAGGAAGCGGATGGCCGTCTACAGAACGGGGCGGCGGCCTTTATTGCCCTGTGGACGGCGTTGCCCAGCTTTTCGCTGGCGGGCCGCCTCGCTTCATGGGCGCCGGTGACCTGGGTTCTGGAGCAGGCTTATACGCAGTTTTTGAAAGTCCGCCCGGCGATCCAGCGACAGGTGCGCGGCAAGATGTCCTAGCGCGCTTCCCCTGTCGCGGCGGCATAATGTTCGCCTTATGTTCCAAAGGGTGCGCCGCCATGTCAGCCTATCAACTTGTTTGGTTTAAGCGGGATTTGCGGGTGGTGGACCACCGCGCATTGGCCACCGCGGCGCAGCTTGGGCCGGTGATCCCTCTTTATGTCGCGGAGCCAGAATGGTGGCGAGGCAAGGACATGTCCGCCCGCCAATGGGCCTTCGTCGAAGAGAGCCTTGTGGAGCTTCGGCAAGCCCTAGCAGCCCGTGGGCAACCTCTCGTCGTGCGCGTTGGGGCGGTGACGGACGTTTTTGACGATATTGCAAAGACCCATCCCATCGCGGGGCTGTGGTCCCATGAGGAGACCGGCAATGGTTGGTCTTATGCCCGCGACAGGCGGGTGGCCTTGTGGGCCCGCGAGCGGGGGGTGGCTTGGCACGAACCCCCTCAACATGGGGTCATTCGTAAGCTGAAGAACCGAAATGGATGGGCGAAGAAATGGGACGCGCTCATGGGGGAGGGGGTGACCCCGCCCCCTCACGCTCTTCCAGCGATAGAGCACCTTGCGCCAGGGGCGATTCCGACGGCCAAGGATTTGGGTCTTCGCGATGATCCCTGCCCTGGCCGTCAGGCGGGAGGACGTATGCTTGGCGAAGATTGTCTACGGACCTTTTTGTTTCAACGGGGCGAGGCTTATCGTGCCGCGATGGCGAGCCCTATTGAGGGCTTCACCGCCTGCTCGCGGCTATCACCTCACCTAGCGTGGGGCACCTTGTCGATGCGCGAAGTGGCTCAAGCCACCTGGGCCCGGCAGCGATCGTTAAAGGCCGCACCGCGCGGCCGCACCGGCGGGTGGCGCGGATCCATGACGTCCTTTTCCGGACGGCTTCATTGGCGAGATCATTTCACCCAAAAGCTTGAGGATCAACCGGCGCTAGAAACGAAACATCTGCACCCCGCCTATGAGGGGGTGAGGCCAACAGAGGCTGATCCTGCGCGACTGGGTGCCTGGGCCAATGGCGAAACAGGCCTTCCTTTCGTGGATGCGTGCATGCGGTCGTTAAAGGCAACAGGCTGGCTCAACTTCCGTATGCGCGCCATGTTGATGGCCGTAAGCAGCTATCATCTTTGGTTGGATTGGCGCGCGCCGGGGGAGCATCTGGCGCAATTGTTTACGGATTATGAGCCCGGTATCCACTGGCCCCAGGTTCAGATGCAATCAGGCACCACAGGTATCAATACTGTCCGGATCTATAATCCGGTGAAGCAAGGATACGACCAGGATCCTGATGGTGTTTTTATTCGCCGTTGGGTGCCCGAACTGGCCACGGTGCCAAAAGTGCTGGTGCACGAACCTTGGCGGTGGGATGGCGCGTCAACAGTGCTGGGTAGAACCTATCCTCACCCCATCGTGGATCACCTCGCGGCCGCAAAGGAGGCCCGGCAAAAGGTCTGGGCCGTGCGCGGCAACAAGACTTTTCGTCATAAGGCGAACGCTATCCAGCATAAGCACGGCAGCCGAAAGTCGGGTATCAAAATGCGCGGGCAGAGATCTACTGTGAAAGAGACGAACACGGAGAGAGCGACATTGGTTTAAAGGAGCGGTCGTTTAGGGGGGGGAATTGGCATTGTAGTGAGGCGGCAGTGTTTTGGCTCAAGCCTGTCATTCAATTTCCAAAACTGAATGTCGCGATTGGGTCCGCTTTCTGACGTCTATTCCAAATGTGGATTCGACAGTATATAACAGTCAAAATAAAGGGGTGCGAGTGTTGTGTGGGGCCTACTTTCCGAATTGTTGAATGACCATCTTGCGGATTTGCTTGCAGCGCAATTGTTGCGCTTTTTTCCTTCCGCGGACCCTGGGCTGATTGACCTCGTTTCTGTGTCTATCGTTTGGGCCGCCACCTCTGGTTTGGTATTGGCCTTTTCATATCGGACAGTTCGGTTGCTTCAGGCCTTTTTTGTACAAAAAGGCGATGGCCGTCGCATACATATTCTGATTGCGGATTTGGAAGGGGATGCACGAGGCCATCACACCAAGAAACTGGTGCGCGAGTTGCAACGCGCGGCGGGCAATGGTTTTCGATTTGTGCGCTACCCGCGTGTATTGAAGATCCGGACAGTCGGCGATCAATTCAAAGCCCGCCAAAGCGCGCAAGATAAAGGCCGACAATGGCTGAAACAAAAAAACGGTGACTTGCTGATTTGGGGTGAGTTCGCCAAAGCCCGTGATGGCGTTGCGGCAAGCTATGTGTTGGAGTTCCTTAGCCAAGCAAGCAACCCAAACGCGGTGGATTTTGCCCATCGTCAGAAATTCCCGGCTGAATTTATTGACGCTGTTAGTAGTGCCATCCTGGGCCTCATTTCCGCTGAAGTTGCCATCATTTGGGACCGTCCGGGGCAAGCCATTCAGGATGAGCTGGAAAAAGCGGTTCAACGTCTCAGAAGCTTAGCCCACCAGATGCCATCGGCCTTGAACGCCGAAGCGCGGTGCGCGCTTTGGAATTCCTTCGGCATCGCTCTTAACAACCTAGGCCGGATGCGGGGCAGCGAGGCCTTGATTGAAGAGGCAGTTGCCGCCTATCGCGCTGCTTTGGAAGAAACGACGCAAGAGCGTGTGCCGCATGACTGGGCGATGACCCAGAACAATCTCGGCATCGCCCTCAGCACCCTTGGCCGGATGCGGGGCAGCGAGGTTCTAATCGAAGAGGCAATCGCGGCCTATCGCGCCGCCCTGGAAGAAAGGACCCAAGAGCGTGTGCCGCTTCAATGGGCAA
>CALFRH010000182.1 GCA_937919225.1 uncultured Parvularcula sp. | reverse complement strand
GGGGTCGGGGGCGATATAGCCGGCGCCGAGGCAGCGCATCGGGCGGAGGCAAGCGTCGTTGGGCCGCCGCGGCCCGCCACGCTTTTACACAACGCGCCGTAACAGCCGTTCCTGGGCAGCATCGAGAACCTTCAGCGGGTCGTCCACCACGACGAGATCATCCCGCAGCTCCTCCGCGGCGAACCCCCGGTCGATCACGTGGTGGAGCAGCTCCACAAGGGGCGTCCAGAACCCCTCAATATTGCAGATCACGAGCGGTTTGCGGTGCAGATCAAGGCGGGCCCAGGACAACAGCTCGATGATTTCTTCAAGGGTCCCAATGCCGCCCGGCAGGGTGCAAATGGCGTCACTTTCCTCGAACATCATCATTTTGCGCTCATGCATGGAGGTCACGACGGTGTGGTTCACATCCTCAAGCACGCCCTCCAATTCGACGAGAAAGTCGGGGATGATGCCAAAGACGTCCCCCCCGGCCTCGTGGCAGGCGGAGGCCACTTCGCCCATAAGGCCAAGCTTTCCGCCGCCATAGACCAGCCGGGTCCCATTAGCGGCGCACGCTTTTCCTAAAGTGCGTGCTGCCTCTTTGAACACGGGGCGATCTCCCACGCGGGAGCCGCAATAAACACACAGTGATTTAAGATTGCTCATCGCGATCCTGTCATTATTGGTTATGGTGTCGCGGGCGACGAATTGAGCGCCCACAAGAACAAATGAGGGAGCCCGCCATGCGTACCATCTTAATCTTACTTCTTCTTTTGGCGGCTGCCGCCTTAATTTATGTTTTCCAGACGCAAGAAAATGAGGAGGCCGACACCCCGGCTGATGCAGTCGTAGAGGATACCGTGACTGACAGTGCGGTTGATGATGCCGCCGAGACCCTTTCTTTGCCGCGATTCGACATTGTGCGCGTGGACCGCAGCGGCTTTGCCGTGATTGCGGGCCGGGCAGAACCGGGGGCCACGGTCGAGCTGTTGGCCAATGGCGAGGTGATTGAGACCGAGACCGCGGCGGCGGACGGCGCCTGGGCCATGAACACGGACACGCCCCTGTCGGCGGGGCCCGTGGAGCTAAGCCTGCGCATGATCACCACTGAGGGGCTGACGATCACCAGTGGCGATACGATCATTATCTATGTGCCCGAAAGGGAGGGGGACCAGCCGGTGGTCCTTCGCACCACGCCAGGGGGCGCCACCGAGATCCTGCAGCGGGCATCGGACCCCGTCGGCAATCTTGGTCCCCTCGCCATCGAAGCCATCGATTATGATGATGAAGGCAATGTGATCTTCACAGGCCGGGCCGAGGCTGGGTCTATTGTCCAGGTCTTTGCCAACCGGAACCCGGTGGACCAGGTCACCACGGATGAGGCCGGGCGCTGGCAGCTGGCCACGCGGATGCCGCCTGGCCGCTACACGCTGCAAATCATTCAGCTAGGTGAGGACGGCACGCCGAAATACGCCATCGAGGTTCCGTTTGAGCAGGCCTCATTCGATGACATCCTCTTGCGAGATGGTAATGTTATCGTTCAGCCGGGGAATAATCTCTGGGTGATCTCCCGCACCGTCTATGGCGCTGGGGAGCAGTACACTGTCATCTACGCTGCAAACGCCGATCAGATCCGCGATCCGGATCTCATCTATCCGGGTCAAGTTTTCCGCCTGCCGGAGAATGAAGACGCCGAGGAGTAGGGGGGCGCGCCTTACCTACTGTCATCCCGGGCGACCGTAGGGAGGCCCGGGATCCATAAGCTTGGATGGTGGGCTCTCGGCGTCTCAGGCATACGAGCCCGATGATGAACAATATTCTCTACCGCCGCTCATTCCCGCGCAGGCGGGAATCTCTTTTCTGTGACCTGTCCTAGCCCTATCTCCAGCATCACAGTGAGCGATCCTCGAGTTTCCTGGATCCGGTTTGAAGCGCAGATTCCCGCCTGCGCGGGAATGAGTGGCAGTACTAAGGGAAAAGTGAGTACAATACAGTTGCCGGATACCGCCCTTGGCGTGTCCGGGATGACAGCGTAAGTGTCTGTTTAATTATGATAAATACAAACACCACCCTCACCATCGCCACCCCAGGTCCTGGCCTGGTGGAGGTCACCGATGAGGTCAGCAATTGGGTAGCGGGGCAGGCGGTGGCGAACGGCCTCCTCACCCTCTTTATACGGCACACATCTGCGTCATTGACCATACAGGAGAATGCTGACCCCGACGTCCAGGCGGATCTCCTGGCTTTCTTTCGGCACTTGGTGCCCGAGGGGGCGGGGTATCGTCACGATGCGGAGGGGCCTGATGATATGCCTGCTCATATCAAGGCTGCTCTTACCCAGACGTCCCTGTCCATCCCGATCATGGGTGGCCGCCTTGCCCTTGGCACGTGGCAGGGGATTTATGTCTTCGAGCACCGTGCACGGCCCCACCGGCGGGAAGTGGCGCTAAACGTGGTGGGGTGAGGACGAGTTGAAACCAAATCAAGCCGGTTCGGTTTGGACGAGCTTCACGATCAGACAAGCTCTGGCGAGCGGCAGGTTTCTCTGACCTCTTTGAAAAATCCAACGAGTGACTGCAGCTTTTTCAAGGCGGCGCTTACCCTACTGCGCCTGCACAATTTTTTGGCGAGTAGATTTTCTCCGATACATCTTGATATTTTCGGTTTGAAAATATATTTCCAAAATGAAAATGCATGTTTTTTTGTAATTTGTGAGAGATATGAGGGAATCCAAATGCAATTGTTAAAGTCTTTTGCGGCGTTGGCCGTATTTTTGTCTCCGATGGCTGCTCAGGCGGCGACGGTGTCGGACATTGATCTCGGTCAGCTTGTTTTTGACGTACAGACTGAAGCGCCAATCGGTGGATCAGTTGCGACCTATACCGGTGTTTCGGGCACATCGACCAGCACCGTTGGGTTCACTATGGACGCATTTGATCCGCTATCGGACACTATGAGCACGACCAACTTCGTAGCCACAGGATTTCCTGCGCAAACCCATGAGCACGTGCATGTCCACGGCTTTAACATCAATTTCGACAGTGCGATTTCAAGTCTGTTGGTCTTTGCGCAAAACGACAACGATGTCGTTCCAAGTGGAAGGGTCCAGGTTGACCTTGGTTTTGAGGCGTCGGACGCCGCTGGTGTGGTTGACCTGCTAGCAACAAGTTATGCAATCGATACGGCAAACATGAGTACCTATCTTTTGTACAAATTTGCATCTCCGGTGATGTCACTAACGAATTTCGCGGGTCCCGGTGAGGATGGTTTCGACATGGCCTTTTTTGCCAATGTTGTACCTACGTCCGCCAATCCTGTTCCTGTACCGGCCGCCCTCCCGTTGATGGCATTTGGTCTTGCGGGTATTGGGGTGCTGCGTCGGCGCAGCCGTTCAAGCCAACAATAAGGCGTGCGCCATAGCGAAGGACGTTTGTTAGTACTCACGCCTTCGCTATAGACTTATGTTATCGCATCTCTACTACGCATTGCTTGCCCACACGACACAGAACTCTCTTAGGGGCTAGCAATGCTTTTTTGTTGGTACACGCATTTATGTCTTCGAGCACCGTGCACGACCCCACCGACGGGAGGTGGCGCTGCAGGTGGTGGGGTGAGAAACACATCTTAGCCCACCCGCTTTGCCGCGGCTTGACCGCGGCATCCATGTCCTGCTCTTTCCGAAGCGCTGTACGGTCTGCAGATAATCAGAGTTGGTCCCCGCGGTCTTCGCCGCGGGGAAGCGAAGGTTTAGGGGATGTTTACCCCACCAACCCCTTCTTCGCGGCTTCATATTCCGTGACCAGCCTATTCACGAAGTCACCGGCGGGCAGCACGGCGTCGAGGGCGCCAATGCCTTGGCCGGCGCCCCAAATGTCTTTCCAAGCCTTCGCGGTACTTTCGCTCGCGGCTTTGAAGTCCATCTTACTGGGATCCGATTCGGGAAGATTGGCGGGATCCATCCCGGCCGCGGCAATGGACGGGGCGTAGTAATTCCCGTGAACACCGGAGAAATAGTTGGTGTAGACAATATCATTCGCGCGACCATCCACCATGCCTTGTTTATAGTCCCCGGGCGCGTTGGCCTCTTCGGTCGCGATAAAGGCCGAGCCAATATAAGCGGCATCACATCCCAGGGCCTCGGCGGCCAGGACGGACCGGCCATTGGCGATACAGCCTGAAAGGGCGAGAGGGCCGTCAAACCACTGACGAATTTCTTGGATAAGGGCGAATGGGGAAAGAGTGCCCGCGTGGCCGCCTGCGCCCGCGGCGACGGCGATGAGGCCGTCCGCCCCCTTCTCAATCGCCTTGCGGGCGAACCGGTCATTAATAATATCGTGGAGCACCACGCCGCCATAGGAGTGGACCGCCTGGTTCACCTCTTCCCGCGCGCCGAGGGAGGTGATCACCATCGGCACTAGATGCTTCACGCAGAGTTCGAGGTCTGCTTGCAGGCGATCATTTGATCCGTGAACGATTTGGTTGACGGCAAAGGGCGCTGAAGGGCTGTCGGGGTTTGCGGCGTCATGGGCGGCCAGCTCTTCCTTGATGCGGGACAGCCATTCATCCAGCAGCGCTTGCGGGCGGGCGTTGAGTGCAGGGAAGGAGCCGACAATGCCCGCTTTGCATTGCGCGATCACCAAATCTGGCACGGAGACGATGAACATCGGCGCCCCAATGACGGGGATGCGCATTTTTTGTTTGATGTCGGCAAAGCTCATAAGAGTTTCCTTCGTTGAATCGTTTTCATGGACATTCGCCCAGTATGTTCGTCCAAGCAACCGTCACAAACAGGTGCGTCGTCGCCCCGGACGCGCCGCGGTACGCAGTGCCGCTGCGCAGCTCCGGGGTCTTGCACACCCAAATGAGATCCCGTGTCTGCGGTGCGTGACGTCGTCTCGCAACCGCGCACGGGATGACAATGAACGTGGCCTAGAGAATAGACTGCCCCGTCGAGGCCCAATCCTTCACAAAGGCATCAAGACCCTTCTCCGTCAGCGGATGGCCGAAGAGTTGGTTGAACACCTTTGGCGGGATGGTCGCCACGTCAGCGCCGGTAATGGCGGCATCTTGCACATGGGCGGTGGACCGGATGGAGGCCGCGAGAATTTCTGTTTCATATCCGTGGGCGTCGTAAAGGGCGCGAATATCGCCGATCAGCTCCATCCCATCCATGCCAAGATCATCAAGCCGCCCGATGAAGGGGGAGATATAGGTGGCCCCAGCCTTGGCGGCCAGCCACGCTTGGTTGGCCGTAAAACAAAGGGTTACATTGGTGTTGATCCCATCTTCGGTGAGGTCCTGGCACGCCTTGAGGCCATCCACCGTAAGGGGCAGTTTCACCACCACATTGCTGGCGAGATCGGCTAGCACTCGCCCCTCTTTCACCATTATTTTATAGTCCGTAGACGCCACTTCGGCAGAGACAGGACCATCGGTCATGCTACAGATCTCTTTGGTGACCTCTTTAAAGTCCCGGCCGGACTTTGCGATGAGGGAGGGGTTGGTGGTGACCCCGTCCACGAGGCCCGTGGCAAAGGCGGCCTCCAATTCGGCGGTGTCGGCGGTGTCGATGAAAATTTTCATGGGTTGGGTCCTGTATTCGGTGGAAGACTAATAGCTCCTCTCCCTTGAGGGGCATAGGGGGCTAAATCGAAATGCGTTGGGCGATGTGTTTTGCAGAGCCTTTGTTCCCTTCGCTTCGCCGCGGGGAGGCAATGGGTCAGTCATCCCTCCCTCGGCGCAGCGGCCCGGGCAAGTCTATCATTGATCGCTAGTCCCAGCCCGCCCTGCGGAATAGGCGCGACAGCGATGGGGCCAGGGGTTTCGTCGAGGCGCCGGAGATAAGCGAAAAGGTTGGCGGCGGCCTCCCGCAGGTCGCCGGTGGGAGACAGGTCGAGGGTGGCGCCGGGCGTGCCACCAAACCCGAGAAGACGCTCCCCCGCTTCAACATTTGTCGCGTTGAGCCGCAGGGCGGCATTGGGCGCATAATGGCTTTTCATCATGCCCGGTGCAGCAATGGCGGCGCCTTCACCGGCGAGCGCCACGGGGTGGCCCAGCACGGCTTCGACCTCCGCCTTCGTGATCCCGCCGGGCCGTAAGAGGGTCGGGCGGCTATCGGTGAGGGAGATGATGGTGCTTTCCACCCCGCCCGCGCACGGGCCGCCGTCGAGGACCGGGACGGCTTCACCGAACTCCCCCGCCACATGGGCGGCGGTCGTCGGGCTCACGCGGCCTGATCGGTTGGCGCTGGGGGCGACATAGGGCTTGCCCAACGCTTCAAGCAGCGCCCGAGCGACCGGGTGCGCCGGAGCGCGGATGGCCAGGGTGGGTAGGCCCGCCGTCACGAGATCCGCAACGGAGGCATCATCTTGCCGCGGCAGCACAAGGGTGAGGGGCCCCGGCCAATGGGCGGTGATGAGCTTGCGCGCGCAATGATCCAGCTTCACGAACCCGGCGGCTTGCTCCGCGTGCAGGACGTGGAGAATGAGGGGGTTAAACCGCGGACGACCTTTGGTTTCAAAGATAGAGGCCACGGCCTTGGCATTATTCGCATCAGCGGCGAGGCCGTAAACCGTCTCCGTCGGCACGCCCAACAGTCCGCCTGCGGCCAAATGGGCGGCCCCACGGTCTATCCCCTTTTTATTTGCCTTCCAAATATAGGGCATCTCGTCGCGTTCTACAGTCACCAGTGCTTGCCTTACTCCTCAAGGAAGATAAACCGTGCCATATTGGCTCCGCCCATACAGATTTACTGAGGAAACTTCCATGACCTACCAGACCTCCGTGCGCGATATGCGCTTTTTGATGGAACACGCGGCAGGCTTTGACGCGGTGCGCCAGACGGGCGCCTTCGACGATTTGTCTGAGGATTTGGTGGAAGCGGTGCTCGGCGAGGCGGGCAAGTTCGCGGACAATGTGATCGCGCCCCTCAACTGGACCGCCGACCAGAATGGCGCACGGCTTGAGAATGGGAAGGTGTTCACCAGCCCCGGTTTTAAAGAGGCCTATGCCCAATATATCGAGGCGGGATGGAATGGGCTGGCCTTCCCTGAAGAATATGGTGGCCAAGGTTTACCCCAATCTATGGCGCTGATGGTGTCCGATGCCTTGTTCGCCGCCTGCATCGGCTTTTCGATGGGCACGTGCCTCACCACCGGCGCGGTGAAAGCGCTCTTGGCTCATGGTTCGGACGAGCAGCGGGAGATCTTCCTGCCCAAAATGGTCTCCGGTGAATGGGCGGGCACCATGAACCTGTCAGAACCCCATGCGGGGTCCGACCTATCGGCGCTCAAATGTAAGGCTGAGCCTGTCGGTGACGGCACCTATCGGATTAAGGGCACCAAAGTGTGGATCTCCTATGGCGACCATGACCTGACCGAGAATATCTGCCACCTTGTTCTCGCGCGCCTGCCTGATGCGCCCGAGGGGACCCGCGGTGTTTCTATGTTCCTTGTCCCGAAATTCCGTGTGGGGTCGGATGGATCTGTCGGTACCCTCAACGATGTTCAGATTGGCGGCATCGAAGAAAAGCTGGGCCAGCATGCATCGCCCACTTGCGTGATGAATTTCGGCGATAATGATGAATGTATCGGGACCCTAATCGGCAAGGAGAATGAGGGCCTCAAAAACATGTTCGTCATGATGAACGCGGCTCGCTTTGATGTGGGGATGCAGGCGGTGTCGGTGGCCGAACGCTCCTTCCAGCAGGCAT
>CALFRH010000181.1 GCA_937919225.1 uncultured Parvularcula sp. | reverse complement strand
GGGGGAACGCCATCTCATCCCCCCTTTATGGCGATGCTGCGCCGAACAGCGCTTTTTACCCTGCCGCCTATCAGCGCGCTTGCGGTGGGGTACGGTCTATTATCAGGCGGCGGAGAGGGTCTGTCCTTTTTCATTCTGGTACTGATGGCCTTCATGGTTCCTGCCGCGGCGGCCCTTCGGGTGGGTGTGGCCGTCGCCCATGGATTTGGCGCTGTCGCCACCAGCGGCATCTACGGCATGGGGGTGCGACCCCTTTTGTTCATGGCGCTCCTCGCGGCTCTTTGGGGGACAAGCACCCTCACCCTCAGCACGGGATTGGCCGCTGCTGTCCTCGCCTTCGCCCTTTCCGCCCTCGGCGTTTGGCTGGTGGTCCGAAAACAGGTGCCCGGTGTCGACAGTGAAAGCGCATCCACCGCAACCTCAGAGCAAGAGGCCGAATGGCGCCGCACCGGGCTTATCTTAATGCTGACGGTTTTATTCGTCGATGAGTTTCCCGCAACCATTACTCTCCTCGCCGGGCTGGTTCTATCGTCAGCGGACCTCGCCCTTCTCGCAATTGCGTTGCGGTTTGCGTTCCTCCTTCGAATGGCGACGACAGCGTTGGTGATGAGTATTGGGCCTGCCCTATCGGGCACCTTGGGCGCCGGGGATGAGAACACAGCCTACACGCTTTTGAGGCTAAGCGTTCGGGTTAACGCCGCTCTCGGCCTCGCAGGGGCCGCCCTCTTATGGATATTTGCCGAGCCTTTACTGTCGGTGTTTGGTCAGGATTATGAGAAGGCAGCGAACGCGCTTAGGCTTCTCACCCTCCTGCCTCTCACCTCGGCCTTTTTTGGGCCATCACTTCTTGTCCTCACCATTGTGGGGGCACAGAAGGCGATCCTTAGGGTGACAATTATAGGGCTATGCGCCTTAGGAATCGGGGTCTTGGTCGGCGGTTTTCTCGGCGGGCTAGAGGGGGTGAGCCTTGGGGTCGTTGCCGCCTTCTTCCTGTGGGAGGCGGGGCTCTTCAGGGCGGTCCGGCGGGAAGCGAGGCTTACCCCTTGGCTGCCCCGCGCCCTTGCCGACGGCTCAAAGCAGTGAACGCTGCCACCCAGAAGAATAGCATATCAAGGATGAGAGGCTCGAACAGCACCGACTCCGTCAAGGTCCGCAGTAAAATAATCACGACCATGACAATATAAAATGGGTCGGCGATCGATTGATGGGCCCACCAATGGCTGACAATAGCCCATAGAGCCCGGCCATAGACAAAAAACGCCAGCGCTAATCCCACCCCCCCCAAATGCACGAGAATCTCATAATAGGTGTTGTGAAAATAGAAGGCCGTGGCATCGCGCCCAAAAAGGCCGGCAATGCGGGCCGCGCCATAGCTATCGGCTTGCCAAAAATTCCCAGCGCCCACACCCAACCAAGGATGCTCTGCCACCATTGTTTGGGCCGCCAACCAGATGTCCGTCCGACCCGTCAGGGTCCGGTCCTTTCCAAAAAGGGCTAACACCTCCCCCGTGACATCGATATGGAAGACATTCTGGATAAGAAGAACGCCCATGACGCCGACCGCCACTCCCCCGAAGAGAAGCGCAGGGCGAAGTCCGTGCACCCTCGCCGCGGGCCGCCAGAGAAGCGCCAATCCCACCGCCAAGGGAATGGCGCCGGCGAGCAGGATCATCGCCGTCGCCGCCATGGACCGCGCAATGAGAAACAGTCCAATTGGCAATAGGCCCATCGCCACCAGCCGCCAGAGAGAGCGATAGCCCGGCGACAGAATCATCGTCAGTGCCGCAACGGTCAGAAACTCCATCCACAGGCCCAGCTCGTTCTTATGACCAAATACCCCACGGCTCGCATAGCCCCCCGATGCTGCATCCCCCACCCAGGCAAGGCTAAGGTCAAGCACACTCAAAACGGCGAGAATCCCTTGGCTGACCAGCACCGCCACCGCCACCTGTCGGGGGTCTAAGCGGCTAGCAATAAGCGCGGCGAGGCCAAGGGTGATCCCAAAGAGGGTGCCATGCCAAACGGCGGGGCCCGCCTTATCGGCCCACAGGGCAGACAGAATACAAAAGGCCGGCAGGAGAAAAAACAGTCCCCCCCGCCTTACCGTCGGCACAATTGACCGCCAATGGAGCGCACCATAGGCCATCAGGACCAGGGTCAGGGGTGCCCGCAATGGCTGCATCGCAGGTAGATCAAAAGGCATAATGATGAGCGCCAGGATCACCAATATCTCGTCCAGCGCGCCTCCCCGCCCAGCCTGCAATGCTGGTAAAGGGGCTGGGCCCGACGAGATCCAACTTCTATAAGGTGTCGAAGACATTGCGCGATCAACCATGGCACGAACCGTGCAGCAAGTCTTGCGCCAGATAAGGTGATGAGGCGCCATGAGTACGGTTCAGTTCGCTGCCCCCATTGATCAGGATGCCGAGGACGTGGCAGCGTTAACCTTAACCCGTCGGGTCGTGGTGATCATCCCCACCTTGAATGAAGAAGCATCTATCGAAAACTGCGTCATGTCTCTGATGGAGGGGGCAGCCGCCGCCCAGTTCATTGTCATGGATGGCGGCAGCGATGATGAGACACGCTCTATCGTTAGCCGGCTCGCTCTTTCGCGGTCTAATCTCAGCCTCCACCCTAATCCGCGCCGCAGCCAAGCCGCCGCTGTCAATGAGGGCTTGACCCATGCTGGCCCAGATCGGGACATCCTTATCCGCTGCGACGCCCATGCAGCCTACCCTGAGGGGTTTGTCGCCCGTGTGGCCCAGCAGCTGATCGCGACCGAGGCCGACAGTATCACCGTGCCGATGGACGCGGTCCCTGCACCTCACGGGGGCGCTTTTGCCAAGGCGAACGCTTGGGCAGTCGACACGCGGCTAGGCACGGGCGGGTCTCCTCATCGCGGCGGAACGACGTCAGGCTATGTTGACCATGGCCACCATGCTGGTTTCTGGCGCGCACGGTTTGAAGCCTTAGGAGGGTATAATGAACACCTCCCCGCCAATGAAGACGCTGAGTATGACACCCGCCTGCGGGCGGCCGGCGGCAAAGTTTGGCTCGATGCAGAAAACCGGGTGACCTATTATCCGCGGAAGAGCTTTCGCGCCTTGTGCCGGCAATATTTCCGCTATGGGTTAGGGCGGGCACAACATCACTTCGCTCACCGGGCGCCCTTGCGCCTTCGTCAATTGATCCCGGTGGGGCATATTTTAGCGCTGACCCTATCGGCGAGCCTCGCGCCCTTTACGGGGTTGGGATGGGTCTACCCGATCATCTATAGCGCCAGCCTGATTGCGGAGGCCGTCCGTCAACTGGTGAAGCGTCGGTCTGTCGCCGCTCTGTTGATCCCTCTCGCCCTGTTTGGGATGCACACCGCCTGGGGATTAGGGTTTCTCGCAGGGAGCCTGGGCGCAAAAAAGGCAATTCGATGAAGATCATTGTCTTTGGTCATGATGCGGATGATGCAATGCTGGCCCGACGGATCGCCGCGATGGAGGCCCTCGGCCACCATGTGGCCGCCTATACGATGCGGCGGGGTCCAGACCGCCCTCGGGCCTGGTGCAATAGTGATCTTGGCCAAACCTATGACGGCCAGATGGGACAGCGTCTCATGGCCATTGGTCGCGGTATCCGCCGCGGCCCAAAGCAGGAGCTAATCACCAAAGCCGATCTCCTCTGGGCCCGGAATTTAGATATGCTCCTGGTAGCCCGCGCCACCCGAGGGCTCGGCCGCAACCTACCGCCTATGGTTTACGAAGCCCTCGACATTCATTGGTCCCTTAGCCGACGCGGGCCAAGAGGCGCCGCTCTGCGCGCCATCGAGCGATGGGCCATGAAGGGCGTCAGCGGATTGGTGACATCCTCCCCCGGCTTTATACGGCATTATTTCGAACCGATGCAGCCGGACCATCCGCCCATCCACCTATTGGAGAATAGAGTTCCGCTGGACCGATTATCGCCCCGTCCTATGGTTGCCCCGCGAACGCCAGGGCCCTTGCGTCTCGGTTTCGTTGGTCATTTACGGTGTGAACGGTCTTTTCAGCTTCTGGTAGACACCGCTGCTAAGCTCGAGGGCAAGGTCCAGATCCATTTGCATGGACGTGTGTCCGAAGACGGTATCCCAGACTTTCATACAAGGGCAACGGCCGCGCCCCACCTTCATTACCATGGTGTCTATCAATCCCCTGACGACCTTAGCCCTCTTTATAGCGGCCTCGATCTCGTCTGGGCGGGGGACTATTTGATGGCGGCAGAAAGCTCAGCCTGGTCCCTCGTCAATCGCCTTTATGAGGGGGGCTATTTCGGGGTGCCTTGCATCGCGCCGGCCGGCACAGAAACCGCGCGCTGGATTGAGGATCATGGCACGGGCCTCACCCTCGCCGATCCGACACCGGACAGCCTGGGCCAACTGCTCCTCACCCTCACCGAAGACAGCGTGCTTGCCAGCCTTCGGCGGAGCGTTGCCGCCGCGCCCACCTCCCTATTTGCCGAAGGCAATGAGACGTTAGCGGACATTTTAAACAGGGTGGTGACAGGAGGCGGCGAATGAATGGGCTCCCCCCGATTACCGTGGCCATCTGCACCTTTCGCCGCGAAAGCGTTGTGGACGCTATTCGCTCGGTGGACCGCCAGATGGGGGTGGCGCTCACGCGCATTCTCATCATCGACAATGATGATACCCCATCAGCTGAGAAGGCTGTTTCCCCTCTTTTAAAAACGCTCCGTTCTCCGCTCACCTACATCCATCAGCCCGGCCGAAATATCTCCATCGCCCGCAATCGGGCACTTGATGAAATGGACGGCAGCCTCCTCGCCTTTATCGACGATGACGAGATAGCAGCCCCTGGGTGGCTTGGGGCGCTTGCCGATTGCCTTCACGCGGGCTCCCCCCGCTGCCATGGGGATAAACAAGAAGGGGATAAACAGGACAGGGACAGTCTGGCAGCCGTGTTTGGGCCCGTCACGCCAACCTACCCCTCGGATGCCCCCGGGTGGATGACGGAGTTGACGCCCCATGCCGCCGAGCCGGTTATTCAAGACGGAACCGTGAAAGCGGGATATGCTGGAAACTGTCTTCTCAATCTTGATCACCCCGCGTTTGATGACCTTCGGTTTGACGAAGGGCTGGGGCGCACCGGCGGGGAGGACACGGCCTTTTTCTATGAAGCCTATAAAAAGGGCGCGACCTACGCGGGCACTGCCGATGCAGACGTCACCGAAGACGTGCCCCCCTCCCGGGCGAGCTTTGGGTGGCTGTGGCAACGGCGCTTTGATGCCGGGGTGCGCCTTCACCAATTGGGGTTACTGTCCGGCGCCCTCGCCCCTTTAAAGATCCTCTATTGTGGTTTGGGTGCGGTGCGGCATAGCGCAACCCTAGGCCCCCGGTCCGCTGCCCTTCTGAGAGGGGCCCTTCTGAGAGGGGCCCTTCACCTTGGCGCCCTTGCCGCCGCCTTTGGCCAGAAATCAAGCGTGCCCTATGGCCAAACGCACCCGGCGCGCGACTTCCCACCGGGACAAAAATAGGGCAGGATTACGTTAACTTGTTGGGGCAGACGTCAAAAGGGGTACTCCATGGCTCGTTCGCTTGAGCGCGCAGTTCGCTTTACCGGCGCTGGCGGCGCCCTTTTTAACATGACCATCTTTTTGGTGCTGGTGGGCGGGGTGGCTTATTACCTCTCGCCCTGGTCACCGAACCCGAATGAGCTGCTGATCACCTCATTCATGGCGAACCCCTATTTGAACGGGCTGATCCTGTTCGTTTTATTGGTGGGGATTATCTACAATTTCGAACAAGCGCGGACCATCGGCCCCGCCATCCGGTGGGTGAACGCGTTTCGGAACTCGGTCGACCCTTCCCGCACCCGGCTGCCCCGGCCCCCAGGTCTTGTGGGCGCAATGGCGCGCATTCTGTTGGACGCCGATGAGCGAGGCGGTCGTTTATCCCAAGCGTCTGCCCGCGCCATTCTTGATTCCATCGGCACCCGGATCGATGAGGGGCGCGAGTTTGGGCGGTATGCCGGGAACCTGCTTGTGTTCCTTGGCCTCCTTGGCACCTTCTGGGGCCTTCTTCAGACGGTGACGGACGTCTCTGGCGTGATTGCATCGCTAGGGGCTTCAAGCGGGGATAGTGATGCGGGCACTGCCGTTTCGGCGCTCATCAATAATCTCAATGAGCCCTTAAGCGGCATGAACACCGCCTTCTCATCCTCCCTCTTCGGCCTTGGCGGCAGTTTGGTTCTAGGCTTTTTGGATATTCAAGCGGGCCAGGCGCAGAACCGGTTCTACTCCGACTTGGAGGATTGGATTTCCGGCATTTCTGACAACACCACTTCCCTATCCGGTGGCGCGAAAGCGTCCGCAAACCTTGATGCGGGGGCGGATCTTTCGGACACGATGGCGGCCCTCCATGCCGCGATTAAAGAGCTAAACGCGTCCAACGACCGTGCCTCTTCCGGGGTGCGCCAGGAAATACGCGACCTTGGCCGCCTCCTTCTTGAAGGCGAACGGCCCGGCGGCGATGATGGGACCGGTCGTCCCATGTCGCGGAAGTAGGGGACCGCCCATGCCTCGGCGCCGCTCCTCCTCCGCTCAGGGTACGAATATCTGGCCCGGCTTTGTGGACGGACTGTCCACGCTCTTGCTGGTGCTCATGTTCGTTCTGTCCATTTTTGTGGTGGCGCAATTCTATTTGGGTGAACAGCTAACGGCCAAGGATGCCCTGCTTGAAGAACAGGACAGCGCGATTTCGCGCCTTCAAGCGCAGCTGGCCACCCTCGCCGAAGAGCTGAGCCTGGCAAAGGCTGACGCTGCGAAGCTTGCGTCCGATAATGCATCGCTCACCGCGCAGCTTGATATTCTTCAGGACACGATTGAGGAAAAAGACAGCCAGCTCGCCGCCCTTGGCACCGCGGTCGCAGCGTCCGCTGAGGAACTTGCCGTCGAAAAGGCGCTGTCCGAAGAGCAAAAGGCAGAGATTGCAACCTTAAATGCTCAACTTGCAGCCCTGCGCCGACAGCTCGCCAGCCTGCAAGAGGCGCTTGAGGCCGCGGAAGCCAAGGACAAAGAGCAGCAAGCACAGATCGAGAATCTCTCCTCGCGCCTTAACGCCGCCCTCGCGCGGAAGGTACAAGAACTGGCGGAAGTCCGTTCACGGTTCTTTGAGGAAGCCCGCGCAGCGCTCCAGGATCTACCCGGTGTCACGGTCCGCGGTGATCGCCTCATCATCAGTGGGGACGCCCTTTTTGGATCCTGTAGTGCTGACCTCTCCGCAGGCGCGCGCACAAGCCTCGACGGGGTGGCGAGCGCGATCCTCGAAATTGACCGCCGGATCAAAGCGCAGATCGCCGGGCGCGAAGATGAAGAGGCTACCCAGGCGATCCAAAACTGGGTGATGCGGGTGGATGGTCATGCCGACGCTATCCCGTTGGGCCCTGCCTGTGCCGCCCGGTTCGTCGACAATAAGGGTCTTTCCACGGCTCGCGCCTTAGCGGTGACGCGGTACCTTGAATCCCGCGGGGTGCCGTCACGGCGCCTTCTGGCAAGCGGGCTTGGCGATGATTTCCCCGTGGTGGGCGGCCGTGACCCTGCTTCCCTGGCCCAAAATCGCCGGATTGAGTTCAAGCTGACAGAAAGATAGACCTTTGATTATGCATCAACTTTCCACCCAAATTGGAAGTCAATTTGAGTGG
>CALFRH010000180.1 GCA_937919225.1 uncultured Parvularcula sp. | reverse complement strand
CCAAAGCGACCCCGTAGAGGACGATCACGCTGATCACGAGGATGATGAGCACGATCATGATGACCATAAGGACCATGACCACGACGACCATGGTGATGATGAGCATGGCGATCACGACCATCATGATGACCATGATGGGCACGATGATCATAAAGATGAGCATGCAGAGCATGGTCATGAGAAGAGCGGCCACGATGGCCATGATCATGCCGAACATGATCATAGTGACGACAAAGACTATTTGGTGACCGCCCGTTGGTCATGGACCTGTGATAAGCCTCAAAGCTTGCGGCAGGTCGAGACCTCGGTTTTCGATGAATACCCTGCGGTTGAAAGGTTAGAGACGGTCGTTCTCACCGATACTGAACAGGCTGGCGCCGTTCTGACCAGCAGAAAAGTGTCTGTCGAGCTACCATAATGCGCCGCAAACGCACCGTCGTGATTGGTGGGTGCATTGCTGCACTTTTGTTGAGCGCCTGCGGGGAAGCGGCCACCAAGACCAATAGGGCGCCGACAGTCGAGGTCGTAGCTCCCGCATTGGTGCTCGATTGGCAAGACCTCATGCCGGAAGGCGAGGAGGAGCGTCTCAACGATATTTATACAGAGTTTTACCGCGAGTTTGAGCGCAATATGATGTCGAAACAGATGTCATTGTCAGACTACGCCAATCGCTCGATCGACAATATCGAAGAGGGTTCAGACCTCGACACCATGCCTCAGCTTGGGACGTTCAACACGGTGCCCGAACTCGATAGTCGGCGAGTGAAACTGCCGGGCTTCGTCGTACCGCTTGACTTCCAGCGATCGGGTAAGGTGAAGGATTTTCTCTTCGTCCCTTATTTTGGGGCATGCCTTCACACACCACCCCCGCCGCCGAACCAGATTGTCTATGTTGAAGGGGAGGTAAGCCTCAGCCCGGACGACCTTTGGTTGCCCTACTGGGCCGTCGGGGTGATGCGTACCCGTTCTGTCGAGAACGATCTGGGCGATGCGGCGTATACGTTGGAACTATCGTCGTTAGAACCCTATGAGGGGTAGGATGACTTCTGGGCGATGTATCAGGAGCCTTTCGCGTACGAATAGAGTCGTTTACTCCTAGGTTGTCGCCCCGGGTTTCCCCCGGGGGCCATCTCCAGTCTCATCAAGGACAACAGTTTTAAAGATCGGGTGCTGGACCCCGGCGCTCCCCCGGAACAGGTCCGGGGTCGGCCGGGGTGACGCAAAAGCGGAACTATGTGAGCGAGAAATGTTCTAGCTTAGTCCGATATGGAGGTGCCTCAACGCCGCCCTTACTGTCAGGAGGCGAATAAACGCCCGCGACCCTTTTGGAAAAAGGTGTCGATGGACCGTCGGGACCGATCCCTTTGTCGCGGTGGCGATATAGACGAGCCCCACGGGCTTCTCTGGGGTGCCGCCGCCAGGGCCGGCAATGCCCGTGACGGAGACAGCAAGGTCAGCGCCGCTAGTGCGAAGGGCACCTTCCGCCATGGTTTGCGCCACGGGGGCACTCACCGCGCCATGGGCGTCCAGCATTGCTTGCGGTACACCGATCAAATCCCGTTTGGCTTCATTTGCGTAAGTGACAAAGCCGTGGGTGAACACGGCTGACGCACCGGGCACGTCCGTTAGTGCGGCGGCGATAAGGCCGCCAGTGCAAGACTCAGCCGTGGCGACGGTGAGGCCCTTCGCCGTCGCGTCTTTAATGAGCTGTGCGGCCAGCTGGCTGACGATCTTGTCGGTCATTCATCACCCTCAGCCTGAAACGGTAGCGACAGCGCCGCCATCGCTTGGCAGGCGATGCCTTCCCCGCGGCCGGTAAAGCCCAGTTTCTCCGATGTCGTCGCCTTCACGGAGACTCTTGCGCGATCCACACTGAGGATTTCAGCGATGGACACCACCATCGCGTCCCGATGAGGGCCGATCTTAGGCGCTTCGCAGATAAGGGTGACGTCCACGTTGGAAATCACGCCGCCTTGGTCGCGGACCAGCCTGCCCGCGTGCTCCAAAAAGACGCGGGAGGGCGCCCCCTTCCACTGGGGATCCGACGGTGGGAAGTGATGCCCGATATCCCCAGCGCCAAGGGCGCCATAGATGGCGTCGGCAAGGGCGTGGAGAGCGACATCCGCGTCGGAGTGGCCCTTTAATTTGTGGGTATGGGGAATGGTGACGCCGCCGAGGATCACGGCGTCCCCTTCTTCAAAGGCGTGGACGTCGTATCCAAGGCCGGTGCGGGTCTCATTGGCGCCCCCAAGCAGTCGATTGGCCAAGGCGAAATCCTCCTTATAGGTGAGTTTCATGTTCATGGGCTCGTCGGGCACCAAAGCGACGTGAATGCCCAACGCTTCCAGTAGCGAGGCGTCATCGGTCGCGCTCCCCTTGGGTGCTTCGCGATGAGCGTTGAGAATGGTCTCGAACCGAAAGCCCTGGGGCGTCTGCGCGCGCCATAGGCCATCGCGGGAGACGGTTGCGTCAATCCCGCCGCTTGCACCCGCGCGCTTTAGCGTGTCCGCCACGGGCAGGGCGGCAATGGCGCCTTCGGCTTCATAAAGGCTTTCCATCACCCCCCGGATGGTTTGGGGCGAAACAAAGGCGCGCGCGCCGTCGTGGATGAGGACATGGGTAGCGCCGTGGGGCGCTAACGCCTCTAGCCCCGCATGGACCGAGGCCTGACGATCCGCGCCCCCGACGGTGGGGGGCAGTAGGCCATCAAGCCCCGCGACGGCTTTCTCATATCGCGCCGCATCGTCTTCTCCGATGACCACCAGCACATGGCGAATATCCGGGTGCTGGGTAAAGGCCATCACCGTTCGGCGGAGGAGGGGGACGCCCCCAAGCTCGGCATATTGTTTAGGCTTGCCGATGCGGGCGCGGCTGCCCCGGCCGCCTGCGACGATGATAGCGTCAATAGTGCGTGTCATAGCGGGCTCTTCTCAGATTGTGAGCCTCGGCGCCAGAGTGTGGTGCCATCCACGAGCGCGTGCAGGAGGGGTTTGGCGGGAAAGGCATTAACCATTATAAGGAGCTATTAATCGGTGAGGGCGTCCTATGGCGCGTTATAATGAGCCCCGTGGCGGTATCGGCCGAACTTTGGTCGCCTTGTTAGCGGCTGGAG
>CALFRH010000179.1 GCA_937919225.1 uncultured Parvularcula sp. | reverse complement strand
AAGGACCGTCTCGAAGCACGAGGGAAATGCCTCAATGTGATCGCCTTGCACTATAGAGCCGTTTATGAATTCGAGTGAAATGAAACGGTGAGTTGACCGGGCGAGACCAACGGCGCGATATGTTCGCCTCTCTGATGTCCAAATCTCTTGCCGGACATGGGTCGCGGCCTGACGAAGCTGCTCCGCCGTCAAACCTTCGGGTTTAAAAAATCCAGGCTTTCCTTCAGGATTAGCTTGTCCAGCTCAAGGTCAGCTCAGCCGCGATCTTTTTGAGCTGTTGGTTCTCTTTCTCAAGCTGTTTCATCTCAGTCAGCTGGTGGCGGCCCACACCCCCATAGCGCTTTCGCCAAGAATAATAGGTCGCACTGCTCACACCTGCCGAACGACACGCCGTTTGGATGTCCGTCCCCGATGCCAGATCAACTTCGATCTGGCGCAACACTTTCAAGATATCATCGTCTGAAAAACGCTCCCTCGCCATCACCACCTCCATTCGTAGAGAAATTCTACGTCAAAAATGGCGCGGTTTTAGGGGGCTAAGACAAGGTCTCACTCGTGCTCTTCATGAGCTTGCAGCAAGAAACACTCTACCAAAAAGCTCTTTAAACTGACCTTCAAAGTAGCCTCAGCGAATGAACCTCGGACCGCGCCGCACCCACGATTATGCCAACTACCGCAGTCGAGACGTTAATCCAATTTTCTTGTTGCGTGCCCTCCCGTGAGTTTCCAGCGACGGGTGAACCACGCCGCCTGTCCGCGCATACACTCACCAACGAAGCTGTGAAAATTCGCTAGCGCACCTCTTTTACGGGGACCAAAACCCCGGCAAAAGGAAACGATGGAACGCATAATAGACACCGATGCGAGCAGCCCATTTGGCACTTTCGCCCCGACGGGTGCGCAAAGAGCCCTCATCGGATACGCTCGGCTGCTTCAGCATTCTCGCGCCACCCTGAAGATGGCATTGTCCGTCAAAAAACCTCTATTGTCGTTGACCAAGGCCCCTATCGACCATCATGCCTTTGGCATCAATATCCGCTTCTACCCCCACGACAATTTTTGCGAACGACGTGTTTTGACTGTTCCTACCCGCTGGGATCCCGCCGAACGGACAGCGCTCTTATCGCACCTAAAGCCCGGCGGTACCTTTATCGATATCGGCGCCAATGCCGGCATGTATTCTCTTATCATGGCGCAAGCGGTGGGGCCCTCCGGCACTGTCCTTTCTTTCGAACCCCAAAAGCGGGTCTATGACCGGTTGCAATTCAACAAAACCACCAATGGTTTTGACCAGATGCGCCTCAAATTTATGGGGGTATCGGATCAACAAGATGAGCTTATTTTATATCAGCCGACAAATAATCGCGGCGAAGCGTCGATGGTAAGATCCTTTGAGGGGGCGGAAGAAACACGCGTGCCCGTGCGCCCCCTACTCGATGTGCTAAAAGAAGAAAACATTACACAAATTGATGCGTTGAAGATCGATATTGAAGGTCATGAAGACAGAGCCATGGCCCCTTTCATCAGTGGGGCCGATGCGTCTTTGTTGCCGAAAGTGATCGTGACAGAGAACTCTCAGACGGATTGGGCCGTGAACTGGATCGATCTCGCGCTGGAGCGCGGCTATCGCATCAGCCACCAAAGCGAGAAAGACACAATCCTTGAGCGATGAGAACGAGAGCGCTTCGCGACCGACTATGGTCAGAGATGGGTGCAGGTGAAGCAAACGAGCCCCAGCGCGCCCGATGCCACAGGTCCCTCTATCATACTTTTCTCTTGCGAGATGAAGATAGTCTGTTCACGATAGATAGGTGAACAGCCAAACCCACCTTGTCATCGCCAGTGCTCTTTTAGGGCGCAGGGCCACTCGAACAGAGCAAGCCGCGATCCTTGTGGGGGCGGCCCTACCTGATTTTTACATGCTCCCTTTTATTCTTTGGGGACAATTCAAAAATATTCCATTTGGCACGCTTTGGGGAGAGACATACTGGCAGGAGCCGTGGCAAACTTTCGGCGCCATCTCAAACAGTATACCCCTTTTTGTGGCGCTCCTAGCATTAGGAATATGGCGAAGCCGCGCACTCAGCCTTTTGGCCATCGCGGCGCTTCTGCATCTGGGTATAGACTTTCTTACCCATGCCAGCGACGCTCACAAACATTTTTGGCCCTTGATGGAATGGCGGTTTCACTCACCTATTTCCTATTGGGAACAGGATTACTATGCCTCTTTCGTTGCAGCGTTTGAAGCATGCCTAGGGCTAGCCTGTATCGTTCTTTTATGGCGACGGCATAGTACAATTTTTATACGTATTATATTGGGCTTAACAGGAATTACCTATCTTGTCGTACCTGTGTTCTGGGCCCTATCATTCAGCACTTGACGGTGAACGTTGCGACAACCTTCTGGCGTTTGCTTGAAGGGTTTTTCGAGAAGGTTCGATATAGGCATCAACGGTTGCCGTCATCGGATCTGACGGCAAAGGGCAATGCCAGATGTCGAGGAGCGCCGTCGTCCACAATTGGCTGACAGCGACCATACCATCGGCGCCCGCCGCCATTTTTTCGGTCACCATCCGCATACCCTCCTCCTGCCGCCAGACGGAAGGAAAAGCCGTCGCAAGCGCCAACATAGGCAGTCGCTGACCCACCACATAGCTTGCATCAACACCATCGCCGACGGTTCGCCAAAAGGCCGTGGGCAGAGACCACATGCTATCAAGGTAAGTCATCGCCAATTCCCTTATAGGCTTACACAAACGTGCCGAACACACTGACCAAATAGGAGAATCCTCGCTCCCGGACAAAATAAAGACGCTACTGCATCGGTATGGTTCAATAAGAAACCGATATGGTAGGTGACAAAGCGTCGGGAAATAAGTCAACGTCTTATCACACTGAGTTGGAGGTCTTTCGATGAGTCTAACAATCTATCATTCTGCGTTTGCGCGATCGGTGCGCGTCGTGTGGCTGTGTGAAGAAATGGGCCTCCCCTATGAGATCGAACATGTGGAGAACAGTAAGGCTTTTTTGACCCAAGCCTCCTATCTGGCGATCAATCCGATGGGAAAATTCCAGCGATGCGAGATGGCGATACCCTCATGGCCGAAAGCGT
>CALFRH010000178.1 GCA_937919225.1 uncultured Parvularcula sp. | reverse complement strand
ATGAAAGGGCGATCAAGGCGACGTTTTTTCAGACCATCCCAAATGAAGCGAGATTTGTCGGCCAGCCATTCTTCGTTCACACCGTCATTAATCCGAGGAAGGATACGCAAGACGTCCCGCCCGCGGGCATCCACCCGAATATTGGCGCCGACAGCATCCATCACATCAATGGTCTCAGTCTTCCGCAGCTCCCAAGGACGCGCCGTGAACGCATAGGGCTTTGAGGTTAGGGCACCCACCGGACAAACATCGATAAGGTTGCCGGACAACTCACTGTCGACAGCCTTCTCCAAATAGGTCGTGATCTGTGCATCTTCGCCGCGGTTGACGAGACCCAAATCATTGACCCCCGCCACCTCGGTTGCAAAACGCACACAACGGGTACACTGAATACAGCGCGTCATGATGGTTTTGATCAGCGGGCCCATGTGCTTTTCGGTCACGGCACGCTTATTCTCTTCAAACCGAGAGCCGCCCCGGCCGTAGGCCATGGCCTGATCCTGCAAATCGCACTCACCGCCCTGATCACAGATAGGGCAATCGAGCGGGTGGTTGATGAGAAGGAATTCCATCACCCCTTCCCGTGCTTTTTTCACCATGGGGGTGTTGGTGAACAGCTCCGGCGGCTGGCCCTCAGGCCCCGGGCGCAGGTCCCGCACATTTTGCGCGCAGGAAGCCACAGGCTTGGGCGGACCGCCCTTCACCTCAATGAGGCACATTCGACAATTGCCCGCAATCGACAGACGCTCATGATAGCAAAAGCGTGGGATCTCTTCCCCTGCCGCCTCGCAAGCCTGGAGAAGCGTGAGGTTGGGATCGACGTCGATCTCGTCGCCATTGACTTTGATGGTGCGCAAGTCGGTCAATTCGGCCATGGGGGAACCTTTATTCTGGTCAAGTGCCGGGGCTATAGCCCGATTGGGTCGGCGTCACCTAGCCCATTCGGCTAAAAATGCCAGAGCTAGCGCATCGGACGATACACTTGGATCTGAGATCGTCGGCTCACGCGCAAAAAAAGCGAGATCCGATAGCAGCAGCATGACGGCTATGTGAAAATCCGGTGCAGTGGTCATGGCGCAAAACTGCGACAATGCGTGGCATTTTGACGTAGACATCCTTAGAAGGAGAGGAGGAGCAGAGAGGCGCCATCCGTCGGCGCACGCAGGGGAATGAATCATGAAAATCGTGAACTGGAACATTGAGTGGATGAACCGCTGGTTCTCCGGCAATAATCAACCTCACTGGGGAAGCCGTCAGCTGTCCGCTGACGAAGCGCGCATCGCCGCAGGCAAGGTGGCAGATGTCATCCGCGCCCTCGATCCCGACCTCCTCTGCCTCCAAGAAGGGCCCAGCGCCATGGCGGAGATGGAGCTTTTCCTCACTGAGTTCCTGGCCGACCCAAATGGAACACCGCTGTATGACGGCGTCATCGGCCATGACGGGGGCGCCCAGAAACTCTATGTCCTTCGGAAGAAGGGGGGGCTTGTGGCGGGACTGGATTATGCCACTGATCCTCTGACGGAGGAGTTAGCGGAGGATTGGGACGCCGATGTGGACGGCGACATGCACCTGCAAGCCTATGACTTCACCAGGCGACCACTTGTTGTCGATGTCGACCCGGTGGGCGGAGCACCCATTCGGGTCGTGGTTCTCCACACTAAGTCTAAATATGTTCGGGATGGTGAGCGTCGCTTTAATGACCCCGGCCAACGGCAAGGGTTCATCGCCGATGCCCTGAAAGCCCGGCGACGCATTTCAGCGGAAGGGTTCCGCCTACGCACCTATCTAGATGCCCTGCTGCAGAATGACCTCAATGCTCGGATCATTGTCACCGGTGATTTTAATGACGGGCCGGGGAGAGACTTTTTCGAACGTTCCTACCTCACCCATAATGTCACTGACATTCTTCTGGGTAGCGCCTTCTTCCCATCAATGATCTTTGACCACCCTCTCTTGTCGCGGGTGCCAGAGCCAAGCCTATTCACCGCTCGATTCGACGATTTTATCGACCAGGTCGCTGATCGGCCACTCCTTCTTGACCATCTCATCGTATCCCCCGCTCTTAAGGATCACATTGCTGATGCAGGGATTGGCCATGAGGCGTTCGAGGCAGCGTTGTCCGGTGCCGGGAACCGTCGGGTGGATCGGGCCAGCGACCATCGACCCCTTTGGGCCAAGGTGAACGCACCGCTCTAACAGTATCGCTTTACGACCGGCGGGAACCGCGGCAAACGGATGGCATGTTGTTGGATTCCATCCTCCTTTTGACGGGCCCTGCGCAATGATCATCCAGGTCAAACAAGCGGCACGACAAGCGATAGACTTTGGGCGCGCCCATCGGCACTGGCTGCATCATCTTAAAGGGGAAGCGACCACGCGCAGGGGTACGGTCATGCTGTTCCCCTCCTCCCTTCATCCCGGACTTGCAATGCGGGACGCCGCGTTGGCCGCAAAGATGGAGACCCAAGGCTGGTCCGTTCCGGTGATCCCGCCCACCCTCTCTTTGGCGGGGCGGCGTCATTTCATGCGGCTTTATAAGCCGGACCTGCTCATCCTTCGTAAAGTGCGCCACCCGTTACAGCGGGCGGAGTTCTATCCGGACACCCCTTATATCCTCGACATGGATGATGCAGATCATGTCGACGACCAATTGCGGAAGGACATCATCGACACGGCCCGTCATGCCGCCCTCGTCGTGTGCGGCAGCCACGGTCTCGCAGATTGGTATCAACAGTATTATGAAAATATAGCAGTTGTATGGACCGGCAACAACATCGATGAAGCGCCAGCCGCACCGCAGAAGAGCCGCGCCCCTATCGTCGGCTGGGCCCACAGCTTTCCAGCGGGCTAGCCAGAAGAGGCAGCCTTTTTCATTGATGTCATGGAAACGGTGATCGCAGCCAACCCTCAGGCGCGAATGCGCTTTTACGGTTGGGACCCCGAGCATCCGGCGAATATCAAGCTGGGTCAAGCCATCAGCGACCGAGAAATCCCCTTTGAAACCCGCCCCTATATGGGCCATGCTGACTTTCGCACCTCCCTTGAGGAGCTAGCCGTTGGGGTGCAGATCATTCACCCCGATGTTCCATTCTCCCAAGGCAAATCGTTTGGGAAAATTCTCAACTATCTTGATGCGGCCGTACCAGTTATTGCGACCGACGCGGTGGATCATCCTCGCCTATTCGATCATGGCAAAGACGGTCTGGTCCTCCCCCATGATGTAGAGCAATGGGCCACAGCCATTCTGGACCTCTTAAATGATCCTGATCGGCGCCAAGCCATCGCCGATGCAGGCAAGGAAAAGATGAGGGCGAAACTCAGCCTGGACGAGATCGCCCGCCAAATGGGCGAGCACTGCGAAAGCGTGATATCAAGAAACTGACGAATCAGCTTTTGTCACCCCCGCCCTCTCGAGGTGTGGTTCGAGCTTACCCGTCAGTGCCAGGAAGAACATCTTAAAATCTCCCATCAACGACCAAAGGGGATAGGTGAACGTTGCAGGCTTATTCCGCTCAACGAACGCGTGGCTCATCCATGCAAAGAAGTACCCCGCCACCGGCATCGCCAACAACCATAGCGGCGACAAGGTCAACAGCGCCCAAAGGAAGACCACAATCACCAACGCGGTGCCCACATAGTGAAACCGCCGCGTCTGGGGCTTGGCATGCTCCCGCAGATAATAGGGGAAGAAGTCGGAGAAAGTCTGATATTCGCGCATAATCAAAATTTATCGCTGCTTCTCGCGCCAAGCAAGTCGGCGATACGATATCACCGCATTGACGCACCAAATCTCACCGCTAATTTGCCTGTAGCAAATATAAGAGATCCAAATGAAATTCACCGGGACTGAGCGCTATGTCGCCACCGATGATCTGAAAGTGGCGGTGAACGCCGCGATTACCCTTGAGCGCCCTCTCCTCATCAAAGGGGAACCTGGCACCGGGAAAACCGTGCTGGCGCAAGAGGTGGCAGAGGCCCTCGGCATGCCGCTGATCGAGTGGCACATTAAATCCACCACCAAAGCGCAGCAGGGGCTTTACGAGTATGACGCCGTTGCCCGCCTGCGGGACAGCCAGCTAGGTGAGGCCAAAGCGACCGAGGTCGCCAACTATATCAAGCGGGGCAAGCTGTGGGAGGCGTTCACCTCCCCCACCCGGCCTGTCCTCCTCATCGATGAAATCGACAAGGCGGACATCGAGTTTCCCAATGACTTGCTGCAGGAACTCGATCGGATGGAGTTTCATGTCTATGAGACTGGCGAAACGGTAAAGGCCGAGCAGCGCCCGGTCATCATTATTAGTTCGAATAATGAAAAAGAACTGCCCGACGCTTTCCTACGCCGTTGCTTTTTCCACTATATCCGCTTCCCCGATGCGGACACGATGAACGCCATCGTCGATGTGCATTTTCCAGAGATCAAACAACGGCTGGTGCGCCAGGCCCTCAATACGTTCTACCAGCTGCGGGATACGCCGGGGCTGAAGAAAAAGCCGTCCACATCGGAACTTCTCGACTGGCTGAAGCTCTTAATGGTGGAGGATGTGGACCTCGACACACTGCGGGAGAAAGATCCCCGCAAGGCCATCCCGCCGCTCCACGGCGCGCTCCTCAAAAATGAGCAAGACGTACACCTTTTCGAGCGGCTCGCCTTTATGGCTCGGCGAGATACGTAATCGGCTCTGCACCTGTCCTGTCAGCGGCCAGTCCTTTGATTTCGACGGCATTTCGGCATGGTTAACGAGGCGTAAATTTTACTGGACGCCTCGCCGTGCCTGCGTCACTATTAATAGGGGTTAACACAGTCACGTGGGGATAGTTGATGTTGGGCCGTTTTTTAGCGCTGGTTCTAGGGATCGCAGGGGTCGTCGCAGGCTCCCAGGCACCGAATTTCACCGCGCATTTCATGCAAAATCTCGAAGGTCGTGTGGATGAGCTGGGCCGCCTTGCCCAGGATATCACTTCAGATCGGGAGCGGTTGGGCTATACCCGCAAAATGGCGAAGGCTGCGTGCGAGGCAGCTGAGGCCGAAATGGTGCGGGAAGATTGCAATCGCGCCGAGGAAACTCTCGATCGGTTTGATGCGCTGATGGCCCTTCAGACCAAACTGAAAGACGCCAGCGGTTGGGAACGTCCCATCCTTCTGGCCCAAACCGCGATGAGCGATACGCGCGTGCGCGGGTTCGCTGAAAACGCGATGAAGGAATTCCAACCCGCCGTCCCAACCACCGCTGAGGGCGCTGGCTATGCCGCGGGTACTGGCGGAGGCCTCTGGGCCATTGGGCGACTCCTGTTCGGCCTTCTTGGCGCCCCGTTCCGTCGTCGGGATTATTAAGGCCAAGACTTCCCTCGGGAACCGCAACAAGACTGGCAGCAGTTAGGGGTGCCTAGGGCACACCTCGAGCCGCTGTGTTGACCAATAGGTGAGCAGCGCTGCGACGAACTGCTCGCCCCAGGCAAGCGGCAATGCGGCGACAATAAACGACGGCGGCGCAAGGCCCATGTTCACAACCCCCAGCCAAAGAAGTCCAAAGACGGTTATCGTAAAGGCAAGGGAGGCCTTTGCCGGTTCAGTTAGGCCAATTCGAAACTTTACGAACCACAGCCAATAAAAGCCCGTTGCTGCAAACACGAGGATTGTGTCCCAGATCATCCATGAGGCGAAAATTTCGGGTGTAATAGCGCCGATGCCTGCATCGTGTGGAAACGTGCTCCTCAGCTTCGGCAAGATGACGAGGAAGTAGCGTAGAACCTCCGAGACATTGATCCAGACGAAGTTGAGCCCAAGAGCAAGCCAAAATGATCGCGTCGCGGCATCAAGCTTATATTCTAACACTGCTCTATCCTACCGGAAACAAGACTCATCATTATACGCACAAAATTGCGCAGCGGCTTTCCCTCCTTGACAGTTCTAGACACAGACCAAAGTCCTTGAGCGGAAACAACTAGATAGTCAGCCAAGTCATCGCGATCCTTAGCCCGCAATCGCCCCGATGCTGCGTTTGCAAGGGCTGTGGAAAAACCTCGGCGCAGGCGATCATTATGCTTCGTAACCAGCCTTGCCACTTCTCGGTTGTGAGGTGCACGCTCTATAGCGGCGTTGCCAATCAAGCATCCCGGACCAGGCAGCCCCTTTTCTTCGGCCAGTTTAATCTGATGCATGAAGTAGGTTTCGATACTGTCCAGGTCTTTATTATCTTCAACCACCGAAAAAGCAGGCGAAACGATAATCCTGTCATAAACCTCAAAAACAGACAGATAGAGAGCGTCCTTCCCTCCGATCTCGGCATAAAGCGCGTGCCGACTGATGCCGGTGAGTTTAACGAGCTCATCTACCGACAGACCGTGAAAACCGCATTCCCAGAAGTGAGGGAGGGTCTCAGTGGCAATCGACTCACGCGAATAGGTCTTCGCTCTTGGCATAACGCAATCGTAGCAGAACAATTATTCTGCTACAAGGCAGATTTCACTATCGACCTGCTTTGTGGTGAGTCAGAGGAGCACTGTGGGCATGCAAGGCGTGTCAGATGGTTGCGACGGGCACCACCTTGGGATGATGATGCATCTCATCAAAAGTCAAAGTGCCAGTGGAAAAGGCGCCATTTGGAATTTGGCACGCTTAGGCGTGCCCAGCACCCATCGCTTTAAGACCCAACTTTTCAAACAACGCACGGTCTTTTTCGACTGCTGGATTGCCGGCCGTGAGAAGCGTTTCGCCATAGAAGATAGAATTCGCTCCGGCGGCAAAGCATAAGGCCTGGGTTTCGTCAGACATTGTCTCACGCCCCGCGGCAATGCGCACCATGCTGGTGGGCATGGTCATCCGGGCCACTGCAATGGTACGGATGAATTCAAGATTATCCACCTTCGGTGCTTTTTCGAGTGGCGTTCCCTCAATCGGGATCAGCGCATTGATGGGGACGGAGCCTGGGTGCGCCGGCATGGTGGCAAGGGCATGGATCATCCCCACACGATCTTCACGGGACTCGCCCATGCCAAGAATGCCGCCGGAACAAACCTTCATCCCACTATCACGCACATGGGCAAGGGTATCGAGGCGATCCTCAAACGTCCTTGTGGTAATGATCTCAGAATAATATTCAGGGGAGGTATCAATATTATGGTTGTAATAGTCGAGCCCCGCGTCCGACAATTTGTCCGCCTGCTCCGGCGTTAACATGCCCAGGGTCATGCAGGTCTCAAGCCCCATATCGCGGACGCTCGACACCATTTCGCAAATGGCGTCGACGTCGCGATCCTTTAACTCCCGCCAAGCGGCGCCCATACAAAACCGCTGAGCCCCACCCGCCTTGGCAGCCTCTGCGGCTTGCTTCACCTCCTCAACAGGCATCAGCTTTGACGCCTTGAGCCCCGTGTCAAAATGAGCGGATTGATTGCAATAGCCGCAATCCTCGGCACAGCCACCGGTCTTGATGGATAAAAGCTGGCTGATCTGCACCTCGGCGGGATCGAAATGTTCGCGATGCGCTGTTTGGGCCTGAAAGAGGAGTTCGGTGAATGGCAGATCGTAGAGGCCTGCTATTTCTTCGCGTGTCCAGTCGGTGCGTATTGCACTTGTCTCCGCGTCGAACATGCAACCTCCTTGAGCCATTTGGCTTACTATGAAACTATCGTGACCGAATTAGACGTTGAAACCACGTGTAACATGTCCAGAAACAGTGCAACCCGAGAATTCATAACGATCTTGTTGGTTGTGACGTTGGTATCATGCGGTCCTTTGGCTGACTCCTTTGCGCTATGCGGGAGTGAACTTCGAAAAGAGGTGCTCTCTCCCCAGGGCGACGTCAAAGTGCAATATTGGACCCGCGACTGCGGGGCGACGACCGGATACACGACAGTGATGTTGTTCCGGTACGCCAACGACGACCGCGGCTACGTACATAACTCGAAGAACTTCATCTTAGCCCACGGTGGGATAAGCAACAGCGTCAAAGTGGCGTGGGAGGGCGGGCTCCTCCGTCTCAATACGAACGGCGCGAAGACATTTAATAGTGTCGATAAGATCGAGCTCGGCTTTTTCAGACGCGAAACCTTCGAAATAGAATATGAGTGAGAGTATCCTTAAGGCTTAGCCAAAAAATCCACATGATCCCAGCAGAGTAAAGTGATTTTATCAACGCGCCCGTTGCCCACCTGACAAGCAGATATTGCCCCAAAACAATATCGAGCAACAAAGAAGAGGCCTCCCGGCCTCTTTTTTTAAAGCACACTATAATCAGTAGATGCCTTAATAAAGCGATATTACTCAGCTGCAATCGCCTCTGGGCCCGGCGGGGTCCAGCGGAGGACCGGCTTCCGCGCGGCACCCGTTTCATCGAGGCGGCGGCGCGGCGCGTAGATCGGTGCGGCTTTGAACTTCTCAGTCTGCCCCGCTTTGGCTTCCTTCGCCAACGCTAGGAGAGCGTCACAGAACTGATCAAGGCCCTGCTTGGACTCCGTCTCTGTCGGTTCAATAAGCATCGCGCCGGATACCACCAATGGGAAATACATCGTCATGGGGTGGAAGCCCTCATCGATCATCGCCTTCGCGAAATCGAGGGTGCCGACGCCTGTATCCTTTAAGAAGCGATCATCAAGCAATGCTTCATGCATGCAGGTGCCAGGGAACGCCGGCGTCATTTCCGCCGACAGGCGTTTCAGCACGTAATTGGCGTTCAGCACGGCATCTTCCGCCGCCTGACGCAAGCCATCGGCACCATGGCTTAACATATAGGTCAGGGCCCGGACGAACATGCCCATCTGGCCGTGGAAGGCGACCATACGACCAAAAGCATCTTTAGCGTCGCCGTCGACATCTTCGACCAATTCAAAGCCATTCTCACCATGCTGAACAAAAGGCACCGGCGCGAAGGGAGCCAGAGCATCGGACAGCACCGTTGGTCCCGAACCCGGGCCGCCGCCGCCATGGGGGGTTGAGAACGTCTTATGCAGATTAATATGCATGGCATCGACGCCGAGATCGCCAGGCCGCGCCTTGCCCATAATCGCGTTAAAGTTCGCGCCATCGCAATAGAAATAGCCGCCCACCTCATGCACGGCATCGGCAAGCGCGCGAATGTCCCGTTCAAACAGGCCGCACGTATTGGGATTAGTGACCATAATAGCCGCCACATCAGGCCCAAGCTTGGCGCGGAAGGCTTCTAAGTCTACCCGGCCCGTTTCGTCCGCAGGGATATCATCGACGGTGAAGCCGCATTGCGCTGCTGTGGCGGGGTTTGTGCCGTGGGCGGATTCAGGGGCCAACACACGGGTTCGCGTCGCCGCCTCGCCCTTCGCCACGATGGCCGCCTTGATGGCCATCATGCCGCACAGCTCCCCATGGGCACCCGCCTTCGGGGACATGGCCACCGCCGGCATCGCGGTCAGCTCCTTCAACCAACCAGCCAGACGGTCAATGAGCTCTAAAGCCCCCTGCACCGTGCTGGCCGGTTGGAGGGGGTGAATGTCCGAAAAGCCCGGTAGCCGCGCCATTTTTTCATTGAGACGCGGATTATGCTTCATGGTGCAGGACCCAAGCGGGAAGATCCCCATATCAATGGCATAGTTCTTCTGGCTAAGGCGCACGAAATGACGCATCGCTTCGGGTTCGGACAATCCGGGCAAATCCGGGGCATGCCCCGCCGCGAGGCCACCAAGCCGCGGCATGAGGCCTTTGGCTTCTTCGAAATCGACGCCTGTACCCTGTGGATTGCCCTGCTCAAAGATGAGTGGCTCTTCAAGCTGCAGCGCCCGGTGCCCCGTATGGGTGGGTGTTTCTGCAGCGGTTGTGGTTTCAGGTTGGCTTTTTTGAGATCGGGTGGGACGGCCGACAGAATTCATCGCCATTAGGAAAGCTCCTCTTTGAGGGCGCCCGCAAGGGCCGCAATATCATCATCGCTGGTGACTTCCGTCGCCGCAATGATCAGCACATTGTCTTTGTCCGCATCATCGGGCCATAGACGACCACCAGGCACGCCAGCGATGATGCCTTTCGCCGCCAGAGCTTCGACCACCGCTTCGGCATTCTTCGGCAGGCGGACAGAAAATTCATTAAAGAAGGCGGTGTTCAGCACCTCCACCCCATCAATTGCCCCGAGGGCATCGGCGGTTTTGCACGCGGCCTCATGGTTGAGCACCGCCATTTGATGCAAGCCTTGCCCGCCGAGAAGGCTCATATGCACCGTGAACGCCAAGGCACAAAGGCCAGAGTTGGTACAAATGTTCGATGTCGCCTTATCACGGCGGATATGCTGCTCCCGCGTGGAGAGGGTCAGCACATAGCCCCGCTGGCCATCCGCATCCACCGTTTCCCCGCAAAGACGTCCTGGCATATGGCGGACATGCTTTTGCCGCGCGGCAAAGAGGCCAAGATAGGGCCCGCCATAGTTAAGGGCGTTGCCGATAGACTGCCCCTCCGCCACCACAATGTCCGCCCCCTGCTCACCGGGGGATTTCAGCAGACCAAAGCTCACCGCCTCGGTCACCACTGCCACAAGCAATGCGCCATGGGCGTGGGCCTTTTCAGCAAGCGCCGAGAGATCCCGCACATGACCGAAAACATCCGGTGACTGAACAATAATGCAAGAGGTGTCGTCATCGATAAGGTCGACAATCCCCCCCTGCCCCTCCGGGCTGGCAGGCGCCGCGACCACGTCGTCATCGATCAGCTCGGAGTTGGTGCGGATCACCGCTTCATAGTGAGGATGCAAGCCCCCTGAGCAGATCACCTTCTTCCGCTTGGTGATCCGCCGCGCCATCAGGGCCGCCTCCGCCGCCGCGGTAGAGCCGTCATACATGGAGGCGTTGGCGATCTCCATACCCATCAGGGTCGCCACCTGCGTCTGGAACTCAAACAGATATTGCAGCGTGCCTTGGGCAATTTCCGGCTGGTACGGCGTATAGGCCGTCAAGAACTCTGACCGCTGAATGATATGATCCACCGTGGCCGGCACATGATGCTTATACGCGCCACAACCAGCGAAGAAGGGGCCCTGCCCCGCCGCATGGTTCTTCGCTGCCAGGTTGCCCATGAAGCGCTCCACCTGCAACTCACCCTGATGGTCTGGCAGGTCGAGCGCGGGGTTCAATGCATCAGTGGGCACATCGGTGAACAACTGGTCGATACCGTCAACACCGACAACGCCCATCATTTGAGCGCGATCCTCGGTGGATAAGGGGAGATATCTCATAAAGCGACTATCCTCAGTACAAAATTCTTATTCGGCCTCAGCACGTTTAACTGTCGGCAACATGGGCCTGGTAGGCAGCCTCATCCATAAGGGCGTCTAATTGGCTGGGGTCGGAAGGTTTGATTTTCACAAACCACGCAGCGCCCGCCGGGTCCTCATTCACCTTCTCGGGGCTGTCGACAATATCGCCATTGATCTCAACGATCTCACCAGAGATCGGGGCGTAGACATCGGACGCCGCCTTCACGCTTTCAACGACGGCCATATCGGCGTCTGCCTCAAAGCTTTTGCCCACATCGGGAAGCTCGACAAAAACGACGTCCCCCAATTGTTCAGCCGCATGGGGGGTAATGCCAATGGTAGCAACATCCCCTTCGAGTTTCACCCATTCATGGTCTTTTGTGAATTTGATTGTCATAACCTGGTTCCCTGGTTTGGCCCTTAATCGACCCTAAACTGACTTTTTTCCGCGGTAGTAGCGTTGCTCAACGAAGGGTAAATCCGCCACCTCCGCCTCTTGGGGTTTGCCCCGCACGATAAGGTGCACTTTTGTGCCGGTATCAGCAAAAGCGCTCTTCACATACCCCATAGCCACGGGACCTTCGTAGGAGGGGCCGAACCCGCCTGAGGTGACAGTGCCAATCACCTCGCCATCTGGGGATTGGATCTCCACGCCCTCCCGCGCGGGGGCCCGGCCAAGAGGTTTGATCCCCACTCGCCTCTTTGCAACACCGTCGCGCAATTGCTGCTGGATGCGCGCGGCCCCTGGGAAGCCGCCCTCCTCCCGCCGGCGCTTGCCCATGGCAAAGACAAGGCTTGCCTCAACGGGGGTCTCTGCGGGGGTCATATCATGACCGTAAAGACACAAGCCCGCCTCCAGGCGCAGGCTATCTCGTGCACCAAGACCGATGGGCTCAACATCGGCATGGGCCAAGAGCTTTTCGGCCAACGCCTCAGCCTTACCCGCAGGGACGGATAGTTCGTACCCATCTTCACCGGTATAGCCGCAGCGGGAGATCATGATGGCTTCCCCCTCATAGTCCGCATGCATCAACGACATGAAAGGGATCTCGCCCGCCCCGGGGAACAGGCTGTCGATAATGGTGTGGGCCGTTGGCCCCTGCAACGCGAGAAGGCAGCGATCCTCCAGCACCTCTAACGTCGCGCGACCCGCCAATTTCTCATTGATCAGCGCAAAATCTTGGTCCTTCACCGCCGCATTTACCACGAGGAACAGACGCCCCGCATCCTCGTCAGTCGGTAAGCGCGTGACCATCAGGTCGTCAAGAATGCCGCCATTCTCATCCAATAAAACCGTGTACCGAATACGAGCCTTGCCGAGTTTTTGAATCTCGCCAGGCACCAATTCTTCGATCAGGGCCGCAATTGCCTTGTGCGCATCGTCGCTGCCAACGCCATCGGACAAGGACAAATAGGCCTGCCCCATATGGCTAACGTCAAAGAGGCCTGCCTTGGTACGCACCTGAAGATGCTCTCCCTTCACCCCCATAGGGAACTGCACCGGCATCGAATAGCCCGCAAAGGGCACCATCTTTCCGCCAAGGCGTTGATGTAGACCGTCGAGCGGCAAAATCTGTAATTCAGTCATTCTTCAGGTTCCAAAGTCCAGCAAGGGTGCGCCCATCAATGGGCGCGGATACCCCGGCTGTCGTGGGAACCTGAGAGATTCGGCGGACCCTTTGTTCCCACTTTGGAGAAAAAGGCGCTTGCTCCTTCGGTAGGGTCTATGACCCTTTTCCAGCCTTTGGTCTTATTCTTCGCGGTCCGTTTGCCTGAGCGTTTCCGGGGTGGTTGCGCCTTCGGCCCTGGTTCAGTCTCGAGGGAACCAGCGTCTCCCGCGAAGAATGGTCACGACTCACATCATGATGAGCGCAACTTAGGGCGTTGTGCTTGCCAGTCAATCGGGCGCAGCCTAATCGGTGATAATGACCCAACCTTACGAAACCGTCCTAGCCTCATTATTGGAAAAAGCACGCGCCGCTGGTGCGGAAAATGCAGATGCGCTCATCTATCGCAGCGTTAGTCACAGCGTGTCCGTCCGCCTTGGCGATGTTGAGGATATTGAACGATCGGAGGCCCGGGATCTCGGCCTACGCGTTCTCGTGGGGCAGCGTCAGGCCTCTGTCTCCACAACAGATTTTTCACCCGCCGCGTTGCAGGACCTGGCCGAGCGCGCCGTGGCCATGGCGAAGCTGGCGCCAGAGGATCCCTATTGCGGATTGGCGGATAAGGGGCAGCTCACCAGCGCGCCCTTCCCGGATCTCGATCTCTTCGATGGTGAGGAGCCAAGTACCGAAGATCTCCGCACCCGCGCCCTCGACTGCGAGGCAGCCGCCAGGGCCGTCGATGGCGTCACCAACTCTAGCGGCGCTGGGGCTTCCTTCGGCGAAGGCGAATCCTGGTTTGCGACCTCCCACGGCTTTTTCGGGCACTCAAGCGGCGGCAGTCATTCCACCTCCGTCTCCGTCCTGGCGGGCGAAGGCACCGGCATGGAACGAGATTATGACTATGACAGCGCGACCCATTTGAGCGACCTACGCACCCCCGAGGATATTGGCCGGGGCGCGGGAGACCGAACGGTTCGGCGCCTAAACCCACGTAAACTCGACAGTTGTACCGCTCCCGTCCTATTTGAGCAGCGCCTCGCCCGCTCTCTTCTCTCTCCCCTTGCCGGCGCAATAAATGGGGGCGCGATCGCCCGGGGCACCAG